>NZ_WWJX01001163.1 GCF_009865215.1 Streptomyces sp. SID3343
CCGCCGACCGCCGACCGCCGACCGCCGACCGCCGATCCCCCGACCGCCGATCCCCCGACCGTCGCTCGCCCCGAGCCGCGTCGTTCGCCCCCCGAACCGCGTCGTTCACCACCCCGGCAGCCCTCGACTGTTGACGAGGATGGTCCAGACCATTTAGCTTACGGAAGGTGAATTGGTCTGGACCAAATCGGACCGGACCACACCGGTCCGGGCCGAATCGATCCGGAACGCCCAACCTCAGCGACTGCACCTCGGTCGCCGCGTCCGTCCCCGGTCGCGGATCACGACCACCCCGGTAGGCGCGAGCGTGCACGGTTCCATACACCCCTGTACCACGCACACAGGGAGAGAGCCATGTCGTCCCCCCATAAGCGCAGATTCGGTAGATTCAGAAAAACGGCACTGCTCGGACTGGCCGCCCTCCTGCTTCCCTTGGCAGTGGTCACCGGCCTCGCCGGCCCCGCCCAGGCGGCCGGCACTCTGACCGCCACGTTCTCCATCCAGGACTACGGCTCCTGGTGGAAGGGCAGTTACGTCGTCCACAACAACGGCGCCTCCGCCGTCAACGGTTGGCAGTTGGAGTTCGACCTGCCGGCGGGTACCACCATCAGCGGCAACTACTACGGTGACGCGACCGTCGTGGGCAATCACGTGTCGGTCAAGAACGCCTACTACAACGGCAACGTCGCCGCGGGCGGCACCACCGAGCCGTTCAGCTACTGGTTCATCGGCAACGGCCCGAAGACGCCGCCGACCGGCTGTACGGTCAACGGCGACAAGTGCGACGGCACGCCCGACGTCCCGCCGACCGCGCCCGGCACGCCCACGGCGACCACGATCACCGCGCGCAGCATCTCGCTCGGGTGGACCGCCGCGACGGCCGGCGACTACCCGGTGACCGCCTACGAAGTGGTCAGCGGCGGCAACACGGTGGCCACCGTGCCCACCAACTCCGCGACGCTGACCGGCCTGACGCCGGCCACCGCGTACACCTACGCGATCCGGGCCAAGGACTCCCGCGGCAATCCCGGACCGCTCAGCGCGCCGCTGACCGTCACCACCGTGGACCCGGCGAGCGACCCCACCCCGCCGACCGCGCCCGGCACCCTGCGCAGCACCGGCAAGACCGCGTCGAGTGTCGCGCTGGCCTGGAACGCGGCCACCGACAACGTCGGCGTCGCGGCCTACGACGTCTACCGTGACGGCCAGTTGGCCAAGACCGTGCCCGCGAACACCCTCGCGGCCACGATCGACGCGCTGTCGCCGGCCACCGAATACACCTTCACCGTCAAGGCACGCGACGCGGCGGACAACTCCTCGCCCGCGTCCAACGCGCTCAAGGTCACCACCGACGACATCGCCGGAGCCGGCAAGAACCTCAAGGTCGGCTACTTCGTGCAGTGGGGCATCTACGGCCGGCAGTACTTCGTCAAGAACCTCGACACCTCGGGCAGCGCGGCCAAGCTCGACGTGATCAACTACGCGTTCGAGAACATCGATCCGGTCAACCTCACCTGCATGGCGGGTGTCACCAAGGGCACCACCGCCAACCCGCAGGACCCCGACCAGGGGACCGGCGCGGGCGACGCGGACGCCGACTACGCGCGGCCGATGTCGGCGGCCCAGTCGGTCAACGGCCAAGCCGACGACGGTTGGGGCAAGTTGCGCGGCAACTTCAACCAGATCAAGCAACTCAAGGCCAAGTACCCGCACTTGAAGGTCGTGGTCTCGCTCGGCGGTTGGACGTACTCCAAGTTCTTCTCCGACGCGGCGGCCACCGCGGCCTCGCGGGAGAAGCTGGTCCGGTCCTGCGTCGACATCTGGATCAAGGGCAACCTGCCCGTCTACAACGGCGCGGGCGGCCCGGGTACCGGTGCCGGGGTCTTCGACGGCATCGACATCGACTGGGAGTGGCCCGGCTCGCCCGACGGCCACGCCGGCAACCACTACAACGTCAACGACAAGGACAACCTGACCCTGCTGCTGGCCGAGTTCCGCAAGCAACTCGACGCCACCGGCGGCTCGCACAAGCTCCTGACCGCGTTCACCCCGGCCGACCCGGTCAAGGTCAACGCCGGCTGGGACCTGTCGAAGATCTTCAACTACCTCGACGTCGCCAACGTGCAGGGCTACGACTTCCACGGCTCGGGCAGCGACAACTCGTGGGAGCCCAACCGGGTGGGCCACCAGGCCAACCTCAACACCGACGCCCAGGACCCGTATCCCACGCACTTCAGCGTCGACGACGCGGTGAAGATCTACACCGACGTGGGCGTCAATCCGCGCAAGCTGACCATCGGCTTCCCGTTCTACGGCCGAGGTTGGCAGGCGGTCGTCGACGGCGGCGTACACGGCGAATGGCAGTCGGCGAACGGCGCGGCACCGGGCCAGTTCGCCGAAGAGGCCGGCACCAGGGGCTATCAGAACCTGCTCACCAGTGTGCCCAACATGACCGTCTACCACGACGAACAGTCGGTCTCCACCTACGGCTACACCGGACCGGGCGGCCAGTGGTGGTCGTTCGACGACGCGTGGTCGATCGCCAAGAAGACGGCCTACCTCAAATCCAAGAACCTGTTGGGCGCCATGGTCTGGGAGATGTCCGGCGACACTCCCAACGGAGCCCTGATGACCGCACTCGACAACGGCCTCAAACCATGAGTTAACGCCGCGGCCGGGCGTCTTCACAGGCTCCCCGGCCGCGACGGCACCGGCCCAACGGCACCGGGCCCCAACGGCACCGGACCGCAACGGCACCGGGCCGCGGGCACCACGTGCTCGCGGCGCCCCGTACTCGCACCACCACCCCGGCCGCCGCCTCCACCCGGCGGCGGCCCCCAGACCCCGTACCCCGAGCCGTCGACCCGGCTCGGGGTACGGGCACATCCACCACCCACGGAGCCCGCCGACCGGCCGCCGCCGACCGTTACCGACAGGCAGCGAAGGCAGCCAAGGCAGCGACAAGCACCGGGAAGCACCCCGACAAGCACCGACAAGCACCGACAAGCGCCCGCAAGCACCGACAGACAACGACCCCCGCCGGTCGAAGCGCACGCCGCCCGCCGCCGCGACGCCAGTCACCCCGTCGCCAACGCCTCCGTCGGAGTCAGGCGGGCGGCGCGGCCCGCCGGATACAGGCCGGCGATCGCGCCGACCACGGCCGACGCGCCGACGGCCGCGGCCAATGCGCCGCCGGGGATCTCGAACGGCCAGTCCTTGGCCGACGTGTAGGCGTAGGTGGCCGCGCCGCCCAGGACCGCGCCCGCGATGCCGCCGAGGCCCGCCAAAGTGACCGCCTCGGTGAGGAATTGGGTGCGGATCTGGCCTCGATGCGCGCCGAGGGCCCGGCGCAGACCGATTTCCTGACGGCGTTCGAGAACGGCGATCACCATCGTGTTGGCGACGCCGACCCCGCCGACGAGCAGCGCCACCGCGCCGAGTCCGAGCAGGAGCGCGTTGAAGGTGTCCTTCGCGGCGAGTTGCGCGGCCAACGCGTCGGACGGACGGCTGACCTTGACCTCGTTCGGGTGCGCCGGATTGACCGTGCGCGCGAGGACGTCGCGGACCTGCTCGACCGCCGATTCCTTGGTACGGGTGTAGACACTCGTGGGCCGGCCGTCGAAGCCCAGATACGTGCTCGCCGCCTCCCAGCCGACCAGGGCCGACGCGTCGAGGTCGGGGACCAGGGCCACGGGGTCCAGGATGCCGACCACGGTGAACCACTGGTCGGCCAGCCAGACTTGGCCACCGGGTTCCTCGACGGCCAGCCGTTCCGCGGCCGTCGCACCGAGTACGACGGTGGGATACCGGCCGGTGGCCGCGTCCAGGAACCTGCCGCTGCGCATCTTGCCGCCGACCGTGCCGAGCAGGTCTTCGCGCGCGGCCAGGACCCCGATACCACCGGTGATGCCGGCGTCGATGCGGTCGTTGCGGCGCACACTGGCTTTGATCTTGCCGGTCGCGGTCGCCGACTTCACCGGACCGATCCGCTCCACCATGGCGTCCGCGTCCGCCGGCAGTGGCGCGTCCTGGCCCGAGAAGCTTTGCCCCGGGCCCACCGAGAGCAGATTGGTACCGAGCGCGGAGATCTGGTTCGCCAACCGGGCCTGACTGGAGGTACCGATCCCGACGACCGCGACCATGGCCGCGACGCCGATGGCGATGCCGAGCGCGGACAGCACGGCACGCAACTTGCGGCCGCGCAGCCCCGACAGGCCCACCGACAGCACGTCGCGCGGGCGCAGCCTGGCCGGCTTCGGCAGCGCGTACAGCGAACCCTCGGTCGCCCTGCGGGACTTCGTGGCCGTGCTCATGCGACCGCCTTCGCCGCGGTGTCCTCGCGGATCCGGCCGTCCAGGATGCGCACCCGACGCGGCAGGGTGTCGGCGAGCTGCGCGTCGTGGGTGATGACCGCGATCGTGGTGCCCTGCGCGTTCAGGTCGTGCAGGAGCTGGACGACGGCCGCGCCCGACACCGAGTCGAGGGCGCCGGTCGGTTCGTCCGCGAGGACGATCTGCGGCCCGGCCACCAAGGCGCGGGCGATCGCGGTGCGCTGGCGCTCACCGCCGGACATCTCGTGCGGCCGGTGGCCGAGTCGGTGCCCGAGACCGACCTGCTCCAGCGCCTCGGCGGCGCGCCGGCGGCGTCGGGACGGGCCCACGCCGTGATAGAGCAGGCCGGTGGCGACGTTGTCGATCGCGGTCAGGTGCGGGGAGAGGAAGAACTGCTGGAAGACGAAACCGATCCAGCGGGCCCGGACCGCCGAGAGGCGACGGTCGGAGAGCTTGGCGACGTCGTGGCCCAGCACCTCGACGCTGCCCGAACTGGGACGGTCGAGCGTGCCCATCAGGTTGAGCAGCGTCGACTTGCCGGACCCGGACGGGCCGACGATCGCGAGCAGTTCGCCCTGACGGATGCTCAGGTCGGCGCCGTCGAGCGCGGTCAGGCCGCCCGGATAGACCTTGGAGGCCGCCTTGAGCCTGATCACCGGGGGCGGCATCGGGCCGGTGTCGGGCCGGGGGCCGCGCAGGGTGTCGGTCATTGCGTGGGCACCCGTACCTTCTGGTCCTTGGCCAGGCCCTCGCCGGAGATCTCGACGCGGCCGTTGGCGAACAGGCCGGCCTTGACGCCGACGAGTCGGCGATTGCCGGCCGGGTCGACGATTTCGACGCCGTACCCGCCCTCGGCCAGCGCGACCAAGGCGTTCACGGGGACGGACAGGACGCCCTTGCGGCTCTGGCTGGTGAACCCGACCGACACCGGAGCGCCGTCCAGCGTGCCGGCCTCGTCGGGCTTGTCGAGCGAGACCGTGACCTTGACCGCGGCCTTGCCGCCACCGCCCCCCATGCCCTTGTCCTCCCCCTTCTCCGCGACCGTGCCGATCGAGGCGATCGTGCCGACGGTGACCTTGCCGTCGGGCAGCCGCACGCTCACCTTGTCGTCCTTCTTGGCCAGCGTCTGCTTGTCCACCGGCACGTTCACCACGACCTGACGGCCGGTGCCCGAGACGCCGGCCACTTCACCCTGGGCGGGGGCGCCGACGGCGCCCTTGACCGCGGTGACCCGAACCGCGCTCGGCTGGACCGCGATCGCGGAGGGATCGACCTTGCCGGTCTGCGGGACCTTGAGGGACTTCTGCCACCGCTTGACCGCAGCGGTGGTGCCGTCGGTGAACTTGTCGTCGACCTGGAGACCGGTGCCGAAACCGAGCGCGACGAGGTTCTTCTTCAGCAGCCGCACGTCCGGGCCGTCGGACACGCCCTTGGACAGCGCTCGCCACAGCGGCGCGTCCCCGTAGAACAGCGGAACAGGGCGGCCGTTGACGCGATACATCGAGTCGCCCTGCTTGAACGTGTCGCCGACGGCGGGCACCTCGGTGAAGATCCGCGAACCGCTGAGCTGGTCGTCCTCCTCTTCCTTCTTCTTGTCGTCCTTCTTGTCGTTCTTGGGGGTGTTGCTCGGCGACGGCCCCCCGGACGGCGTCGGGCCGCCCGCGCCCTGGGACGGCGGCGTGCCGCCGGGCTGGTTCCCGCCGAGATCCTTCCCGTCGCCCTGGTCGGGCGATTGCGCGGGGGATTGGGCATATACCGAACCGGTGCCCGTGTAGCCCAGTGTGCCGTCGATGTCCGCCGTCACAGTCAGGTCGCCCTGCGTGATCGGCGCGGTCGCGCCCTGGTCCTTGGCCTCGGCGGCAACCTTCTCGGTGCCGTCGTCCGGCGAGAACAGCAGCGCCCCGCCCACACCCAGCGCGACCACGGCCGCGACGCCCGCGATCGCGAAGGTCCGGGTCCGGCGGCGACCGCGCGCGGGCAGGCTCGGGTCCGCCTCGTCGGACGACCGATGAGCGGGCGGCTCGTGCCCCGAGTCGAGCCCCGTCACCGGGTCACCGTCATGGCACCACCGGCGCCGCCCTCGGAGCACGCCTTCATGGCCTCGTTCATCTTGGTCTGATCCGCGCCGGCGTCCAGACCCAACGCGTTCAGTCCCTCGGGGTCCGGGTCGGGCATGTCGATGCCGTGCTCGCGCATGCAGCGCGCGAACTTCAGGCCCTTCTCCCGCTGCTCCGCCTTCTCCTTCTCGCTCACCACGCCGCCGTTGGGCAGCCACTTGGTGCAGTCCTCGCTCGCCTTTTGCATCTTCTCCATTTCGGCGCCGGCGTCGGCCGCCGGGAGGGCCTGGGCCATCATGCTGCCGTCGGCCTGCGGGTCGGGCATGTCGATGCCGTGCTCGCGCATACAGCCCGCGTACTTGACCATGTCGCCCTTGGCGCCTGCCGCGGCCTCCTTCGGCGCGCCGGAGCCGGTGGCGCCCTTCTTGTCCCCGAGCGAGGCGACCTCGTCCTTCTTCTTGTCCGAGTCACCGGAGGAACAGGCCGAGAGCATCAGGACGGAGCCCAGTGCCACGGCGGTCGTGGAGACCACCGCCCGGCTGAAACGGGTGCGGTGAGGTGCGGGGTGCGTCCGCATCACGAGGTCCCTTCGCCACGGGGCGGCCCGTTGCCGCCCGACAGGCAGCAGTTCTACGGAGCACCCGGTTCGGACCCGGTTCGCGCGGTGCTAACCAGGAGCTAACCGCAGCCGGCGGACTCTGTTCAGGGTCGCGTTCGGACCGCGTTCGAAGCGCTCCGCAGGCAGCTCCGCAGGCAGCTTCGAATGTGCTCAAGGGCTGCTCAAGGGCTGCTCGAAGGCTGCACACGGGCCGCTCCGGGGTTGTTTCGGAGGCGCTTTCGAACCGCGATCCGGCGCGATGCCACCATGGTGTTGCCCGGTTCGACCCGGAAACGCCGAAAGCGGCATCGCAAGGCGGCGCTCACGGCCGGCACGACAGACAGCACCACAGACAGCAGCACAGACAGCGCGACAGACAGCAGCACCGGCATCACGACAGGCACACGACAAGCAGCACAACGGGCAGCACGACAAAAGGGGCCGGACTCTCATGAAGGTGCTCATCGTCGAGGACGAGGAAGAAATGGCGGCCCTGCTCGCCGACGGGCTTCGCCGGCAGGGCTTCTCGGTCGACGTCGCGCACGACGGCGCCCAGGCGCTGTCCAAGGCGTCGACCGCGTCCTACGACGTGGTCGTGCTCGACCGGGACCTGCCCGTCCTGCACGGCGACGCGGTGTGCCGCACCCTCGTCGCCACCGGCCACGGCGCCCGCATCCTGATGCTGACCGCCTCCGGATCGCTGGCCGAGCGGGTCGACGGGCTCAACCTCGGCGCCGACGACTACCTCGCCAAGCCCTTCGCGTACACCGAACTCGTCGCCCGCATCCACGCCCTCGCCCGGCGCGGCGGCGGCGCGTCGCGCAGCACCGTACTGGCCCGGCACGGCGTCGTCCTGGACACCCAGCGGCACCTGGCCGAACGTGACGGGCGCCTGCTGCGCCTGAGCCCCAAGGAAATGCTCATCCTCGAACTGCTGCTCGCCGCCGACGGCGGCGTCGTCACCCACGCGGACCTGTTGGACGAGGCATGGGAGGAGGCCGTGGACCCGCGCAGCACCGTGGTCAAAGTGGCCATCCACGGGCTACGCCGCAAACTCGGTGATCCGCCGCTGATCTCGGCCGCGCCGGGGATCGGATACCGACTGTGACCGCGATCGCGGCCCCCGTGCCGCGCAGCGGTCTGCGCATCCGTACCCGGCTCGCGCTGCTGCACGCGGCGCTGTTCCTGGCCTGTGGCGCGGTGCTCCTGACGGTGCAGTACGTCGCCGTCAACCGGATCATCGGCGACAACAGCGCGGTGATGACCACGGTGCCGGCCTCCGCGCTGACCGATCCGACCGGGTCGGACGTGGCGGCCGGAGGAGCATCGCCCGCCCAACCCCTCCGCAGCGCCCAGGCGGTGGTTCCGTCCGACCCGGGCGGCGCACTGGCACTCATGCAGGTGCCCTACGGGGGATCGGTCAGCGGCCTGACCGAGATGCAGGCCGTCCAGGCCACCACCTTCCAGGCCAGTCGGTTCGTCGACTTCAAGAGCATGGTGCTGGACTCCCTGATCGGTCAGTCGCTCGCCACGCTCGGGATCATGGCACTGGTATCCGCCGGGCTCGGTTGGTGGACCGCGGGGCGGTCGGTTGCCCGGCTCCGCCGGCTCACCGCCGCGGCCCGGCGCATCTCCGAGCAGAACCTGCACGACCGGTTCGCCCTGGTCGGACCCGCCGACGAGATCAAGGAACTCGGCGACACCTTCGACGCGATGCTGGAACGCCTGGAGCGGTCCTTCGCGGCCAACCGACGCTTCGCCGCCAACGCGTCGCACGAACTGCGCACGCCGCTGGCGTTGCAGCGCACATCGCTGGAGATCCCGCTCGCCGAGGGCCGGGTGCCCGACGACCTCAGGCCGTCGATCGAACGCTCGCTGCGGGCGACCGCGCGCAGCGAACTCCTGGTCGACAGCCTGCTGTTGCTCGCCAAGGGCCAGCAGGGACCGCAGAGATACCAACCGGCCGACCTCGCGGAACTGGCCGACGAGGCGGTGGAGAGCTATCGGACACCGGCCACCGCGGCCGGCATCGTCGTCACGTGTGACCTCGACCGCGCGCCCACCTCGGGCGACCCGGTCCTGCTCGGACAGGTCGCGGCGAACCTCGTGCAAAACGCCGTACGGCACAACACGCCCGACAGCGACGGTCGGGGCCGACTGCGGATCGGCACGGCGCGCGTGCGCGGGGGCGCGGAACTGCGGGTCGACAACTCGGGGCCGGTGCTGGACCCGGCCGAGGTGGACGCCCTGTTCGAACCCTTCCATCGGGGCACCGCCGCCCGACTCGCGACCGGGCTGCCGGGCTCCGGGCTCGGACTGTCCATCGTGCGCGCGGTGGTCGAGAGCCACGGCGGAGCCGTCCACGCCGAGGCCCGCTCCGAAGGCGGCCTGAGCGTGACGGTAAGGCTGCCCGAGACACCGGTCCCCGCGCTCCCCGCGCTCCCCGCCCGCCCGATCGGCGCCCGAGACGACGGCTGATGGGCTGACGCCGCGCGGACGGACGAGAGTCGTCCTACTTGGCGTCCTCGCGGGCGCGCAGCAACGCGTGGATGCGGCGGACCAGTTCGTCGTCGCTGTGTACCGGCTTGTCCGCGGCGAGGTCGCGCAGCCGCTCCGCCGTGCCGAAGTCGTACGCGCGCTCGGCCTCCTCGCCGGGCGTGTGCTCGTAGTCGCCCGACGTGCGGAACCCGACCACGGCCTCGACCGCCTTCGCGATGAGCCAGGTCGACACGAACGAGAAAGCACCCACCGCGACGATCGCGACGAGCTGCCTGCCCAACAGGGCGAGGCCGCCGCCGTAGAACAGGCCCTCCTTGCCGCTGATCTCGGCGGTTGCGAGCAAGCCGACCATGATCACTCCGACGATCCCGCCGAACCCGTGCACACCCACAACGTCGAGCGTGTCGTCCACGTCGACGCGGTACTTGAGGGTGACCGCATACGCGCACACCAGACCCGCGACCAGGCCGGTGATCAGCGCGCCGGTGGGGCTGATCTCGCCGCACGCCGGGGTGATCGCCACCATGCCGGCGATGGCCGCCGAGGCGACCCCCATCATGCTCGCCTCGCCCGTGCGCCACTTCTCCACGAGCGGCCACGTGATCATCGCGCCCGCCGCGCCGAGTTGGGTGTTCAACAGCGCAGCCGCGGCCGTGCCCTGATCGCGCAGCGCGGAGCCCGCGTTGAAGCCGAACCAGCCGAACCACAACAGCGCGACGCCGATCACCGCGAGCGGAATGTTGCTCGGCCGATCCTCCAGCCGGGCGAAGTCGCGCCGGCTGCGCAGCACGACCGCGACCGCGAGCCCGGCCGCACCGGAGTTGAGCTCCACCGGCAGCCCGCCCGCGAAGTCCAGCGCGCCCAAGTGCCCGACGATCCAGCCCTCACGGGAGAACACCCAGTGCGCGAGCGGCACATAGACGATCAGCGTCCACAACACGACGAAGACCAGCCACCCGCGCATCGTCGCCCGACCGGCGATCGAGCCACTGATCAGCGCGACGGTGATGATCGCGAAGGTCATCTGGAACGTGCCGAACACATAGGTGGGGATGGACCCCTTCAGCGTGTTCATGTCGATGCCGCGCAGGAACGCGTGGTCGAGGTCGCCGATCAGCCCGACCCCGCCGACGTCGTCGCCGAAGACCAGCGTGTAGCCGATCGCGAACCAGATCACCGAGACGAACGCCAGGCACGCGAAGCTCATCCTGAGCATCGCCAGGACGTGCTTCGCCTTGACCATACCGCCGTAGAAGAACGCCAACCCCGGGGTCATCAGGAGCACCATGGCGGTGCTCGCGAGGAGCCACGCGGTGTCGCCGGAGTCGTACGCGGCGGGCATCGGCGGGGGTGAGTGACTGCCTGGTGTCATCGGGCTCTCGTTCCGTCGCGGCTTGGGGAGGTGCGGGCGGGCCGGTTACGACTTGCGCAGGTTCGGCGCCGGGCTGCCGGTGAGCAGTCGCCGGACCGCGTCCCAGGCCACGCGCTGTGCGTCGACGATCCGCGGCGGGTGGTCGGCGAGCATCCGCACCCACGCGCCGCAGTCGTGCGGCAGGACGCTCACGCCGTACGTCAGGTCGGGATCGGCCGGGTACGCGTGCATGTGCGTGGCGAGGGCGGTGTGCAGGGCGTCGGCGACCTCGGCGGCGGGGCGACGGTCGGTGACCACGAACAGTGACGCGACGTGGTCACGACCGGCCATGACCGCCGGGCCGGCCGGTCCGCCCGCACCATCCGCCCCGCTCGCGGTGTCCCTCGCGCTCGCCTCGCCGATTCGGCCCGGCTCCAGGCGGAGCGTGTCGAGCGCGAGCAAGGTGCCGTCCGGGCGCCGCAGTTCGAGGTCGGTGGTGAGGATCCGATAGGCGTGCCGCTCGCCACGCGCGAGCCGACCGGCGGTCAGGGTCTCGCCCACGATCACCGTCGCCCCGGGAGCGATGGTGATCTCGGTGCGCTGGTAGAACCGAGCGTCGCGGAACGGGATCAGCGGCCCCGGCAGGTATTCGACGAACGCGCCCGGCCCCGCGTCGATGTGCACGCGCTGCGTCGCGTAGTCGTGCTCCATCCGGTAGACCTTCGTGGCCGCCTGCGTGGTCACGTGCACCTGCGTGTCCGCGCCGCACACCACGTCGGTCCGGTAGCGGTCCGCCTGGGCGATGCCGCCGCCGGTGGACATGACGTAGACGAACGCCATCTCCGGCAGATGCGGATCGATGTACAGCGGGCGCATCAGCTGGAGCGGGGACTTCTGGTAGCGGCCGACCAGTTCGGTCCGGCCGGCCACCCGCGCGAAAGCGAGGTCGAGGATGCCGACCTTGGCCGGCGAGCCCGCCGCGAGCGTGTCCGGCCGGGACGCGAACGCGGCGACGCGCGGCGGCACCCGGACGGGGTCGTAGTACGCCGGCGCGAGCCGATCCACCGCTTGCGCGGGCCGATCCACCGCTAGCGCGGGCCGATTCACCGCTGGCGCGGGCCGATCCACCGCTTGGGCCATCAGTGCAGGGCCTTGCGACGCGACGCCAGGAAATCGGCGATGTCGGCGATACCCTTCCCGGTCAGGCAGTCGGTCAGCACGATCGGCCCGCCGGAGCGCACCCGGTGGGCGTCGGACTCCATGACGTTCAGGTCGCAGCGCACATAGCGGGCGATGTCGATCTTGTTGATCACCAACAGGTCGGAGTCGGTGATGCCGGGACCCCGCTTGCGCGGGATCTTCTCGCCCTCCGACGTGTCGATCACGAACAGGAACAGGTCGACCAGGGCCGGACTGAAGGTCAACGTCAGGTTGTCCCCGCCGCTTTCGTACAACAGCGTGTCCACGTCGGGGAAGCGATCGAGCATCTCGGCGCCGGCCGCGAGGTTCATCGTCGGGTCGTCGCGCACGGCGGTGTGCGGGCACGCGCCCGTCTCGACCCCCACCACGCGTTCCGGGTCGAGCACATCGGCAAGCGTGTGCCGCACGTGCTGCGCGTCCTCCTGCGTGTAGATGTCGTTGGTGATCACCGCCGGCCGATGGCTGCGCTCGATCAGCATCGGCACGAGCGCCTCGATCAGTGCGGTCTTGCCGGAGCCGACCGGCCCGCCGACGCCGACTCGCAACACCTTGTCGTCCATGGGTCTCCTCGGGTGGTTTCGTGGTTGACATGCCGTGGTTCGCTGGTGGTTCCTCGAAGGCCCTGCGCCGACTCGCCGAGCCGCCGAGCCGCCGACGAGGACGGGGACGGGGACGGGGACGCCGGATCAGGTCGCGAACATCCGGGCCTCGGCCCGTTCGTGGCGACCGGACACGACGTCGGCGGCGAACGTGTGCCCGCCCAGATCGGCGAGGTCGCGGTCGAGGGCTTCGTGAACGACCGCCTCGATCACCGGCGCCGCCCCGCGCAACAGCACCTGTGCGCGCCGATGGTCGGTCAGCCGCAGGCGCACCGCCGCGCCCGCGAAGCTCGCGCAGAACGCGAACAGGTCGGCAGCGACGGCCTGTTCGATCGGCACCCCCGCACCCGCGTGTACCACGCCCGCGGCGACCGCCTGGGTTCCGGGACTCTCGCGCCGGGCAACGGCCGCGGCATACGCGGTGATCACCGGTGCGTCGAAGACCTCGGCAGCGAGATCGATGAGTTGCCGGCCGGTACGGGTGGCCGCCAGACGTATGCCGCGGCCCAACTTCGTCGCGTACAAGCGCTCGTCGACCAGGATCACGCCGGCCGGGTCCACCGCGCTCGCGGCCCGGTGGGCGAGGGCGAGCGCGGTCGCGTCGCCGGGCCCGATGCCGTGCCGGAGCAGATCCGCGAGCAGGGCCGCGAGCGTGTCCTGCTCCACCGTGCCCGCCTGGGCGAAGCCCTCCAAGCCGTGCGAGAGCGTGTAGAAGCCGCTCGGGAACGCCGAGTCGGTCAATTGGAGACCGACCAGAAACGCGCCCAGGCTCGGACCGCGCGGGTGCGCGAGGTCGACCGGGGGAGTGCGGTCGGCCGACTCGGAGCCCCGGGCCGACCGCCGGGGCCGCGCGCGCAGGGGCCCGGCGTCGGTCGACGCCGTCTCCGTCTCGTTTCGGTACATGCGTCAGACCAGGAAGAACAGGCGATTGAGCGGCAGTTCCGCAGCCGGCGCGATCGTGGCCGGCTCGCCGTCGAGGGTCACCTTGTACGTCTCGGGATCGACCTCGATGTGTGGCAGCGCGTTGTTGCGGATCATGTTGTGCTTGCCGATCGTGCGCGTCCGCGACACCGGCAACACCCGTCGTTCGAGCCCGAGTTCCGCCGGTACGCCGGCCGCGATGGCGGCCTGCGACATGAAGGTCACGTGCGTGCTCTGCATCGCCCGGCCCACCTGGGCGAACATCGGCCGGTAGAAGATCGGTTGCGTCGTGGGCAACGACGCGTTGCCGTCGCCGACCAGCGCCCAGGACACGAGTCCGCCCTTGATCACCATCTTGGGTTTGGCAGCGAACGAGTCGATCGGCCACAGCACGATGTCGGCGAGCTTGCCCGCCTCGATCGAGCCGATGTGATCACTGAGGCCGGACGCGATCGCGGGGTTGATGGTGACCTTGGCGAGATAGCGCAACACCCGTGCGTTGTCGTTGCGTTCGGTGTCCTCGGCGAGCTTGCCGCGTTGATCCTTGCAGTGGTGCGCGATCTGGAAGGCTCGGGTGACACTCTCGCCGATCCGGCCCATGGCCTGCGAGTCGGAGGCGATGATGCTGATCACGCCCAGGTCGTGCAGGACGGTTTCGGCGGCGATGGTCTCGGCGCGCACGCGGCTGTCCGCGAAGGCCACGTCCTCGGGGATGTCGTGGCTGAGGTGGTGACAGACCATCACCATGTCGAGCAACTCGTCCACCGAGTTCATCGTGTACGGCAAGGTGGGGTTGGTCGACGCGGGCAGGATGTTCGGCTCGCCCGCGACGCGGATGATGTCCGGGGCGTGCCCGCCGCCCGCGCCCTCGCTGTGGAACGTGTGGATCGCGCGGCCGTCGATCGCCGCGCGGGTGTCCTCGAAGAAACCGCCCTCGTTGAGGGTGTCGGTGTGGATCGAGATCTGGATGTCGTGGTGGTCGGCGACGGTGAGCGCGTTGTCGATGACCGCCGGCGTCGCGCCCCAGTCCTCGTGCACCTTGAGGCCGCACGCGCCCGCCTCGATCTGCTCGCCGAGCGCTTCGGGCCGACTGCCGTTGCCCTTGCCCATGATGCCGACGTTGAGCGGCACGTCCTCGACGGCCTGGAGCATCAACCCGATGTTGTACGGACCCGGCGTGCACGTGGTGCCGTTGCTGCCGTCGGTGGGGCCGGTGCCACCGGCGATCAGCGTGGTGATGCCGTTGGTGAGCGCGTGCTTGGCCTGGTCCGGCGCGATCAGGTGCACATGGGTGTCGATCGCGCCCGCGGTGGCGATCAGGTGCTCGCCCGAGATGGCCTCGGTGCCGGGGCCGATCACCAGGCGTGGGTCCACGCCGTTCTGGGTCTGCGGATTGCCGGACTTGCCGATGCCGACGATGAAGCCGTCCTTGATCCCGATGTCGCACTTGACCACGCCGACGACCGCGTCCAGCACCACGACGTTGGTGATCACCGTGTCCAGGGCGCCCTGCGCGCCCGTGGCCTGCGGGTCGGACCCCATGCCGTCACGCATCGACTTGCCGCCGCCGTAGACGATCTCGTCACCGTAGAAGCCCTCGGTGAAGTCCTTCTCCACCTCGACCACCAGGTTGGTGTCGGCGAGGTGGAAGCGGTCCCCGACCGTGGGGCCGAACATGTCGACGTACTGCTTGCGAGGGATGACGGGCATCAGCGGGAACCCTTCTTGGCGGCCTTGCCGGTTCTTGCCGTCTTCGTGGCCGTCGCGGTCTTGGCGGTCCTGGTGGTCTTGCGGGCCTTGGCGGGCTCGCCGGGCTGTTTTCCCCTTGCCCTGGCCGGCTTCGGGCTCGGTTCCGGGCTTGCTTTCGGCGCGGGCGCGGGCGCGGGCGCGGCGGCGGAACGGGTCTGCGGCTTCG
Organism: Streptomyces sp. SID3343; assembly: GCF_009865215.1. GTDB lineage: Bacteria > Actinomycetota > Actinomycetes > Streptomycetales > Streptomycetaceae > Embleya. The sequence continues at coordinate 15,472 of NZ_WWJX01001163.1, forward strand.
GCGCCGGCTTCGACTTCGGCTTCGGTTTCGGCTTCGGCTTTTCGTCCTGGGCTGCCGCCTTCCCGGCCGGCGTCGTCTTCCTGCGGTGTACCGGCGTGGTCGCCGTGTGTCTGGCCGCGCCGAGGTCCGGGCCGTCCTTCGTACCCTGGAAGCCGCGCTCGACCGCGCGGCGGACCGCCTCGACCCGATCGGCCCCCGAGACCGTGCTGCCGTCGAGCAGACCGCTGAAACCCAGCAGTCGCCCGGTGCCGGCGAACCCGCACAGCTCGACCTCGCGCGCGTCGCCCGGCTCGAAGCGCACGGCGGTGCCCGAGGGGATGTTCAACCGCATCCCGAGTGTGGCTGTGCGGTCGAACGACAGCGCCGAGTTGACCTCGAAGAAGTGGTAGTGCGACCCCACTTGGACCGCCCGGTCGCCGGTGTTGTGGACCGTGACGGTGAGGGTGACGCGGCCCGCGTTCAATTCGATCGGGCCGTCACCGTAGATGTACCGCTGCCGGAAGACCATGAACTGCTCCTACGAGACGGGGGAACCGAGGGACGGGAAGGACGCGGACCGCAGGACGGCGGACGGAACATCGTGGGCGTGGGCGTGATCGTGATCGTGATGCGAGTGGCCCCCCGCGTCCGGAGCGTGGCTGTGCCCGGTGCCGTGGTCCGCCGCGGCGACCAACCCTGCGGCCACACCGTCGTCGCCGTGCGCGCGCCGGCGTTCCACCGCGTCCGCCACCCGCGCGGCGACCACCTCGGCCACCGCCGAGGGCGTCAGCAGCGCGGTTGCGGGAGCGCAGTCGATCCGTGCCGTCGACGGCACCACGAACGACGCGGGCAGGACCACGACCCGGCGCGCGCCGAGCACCCGGCAGCGCTCCACGCCGTGCGCGAGGTCGGGGTCGCCGTCGGTGAGTGCGACCTCGACGAGGCGGTGCCGACCGTGCTGCCGGACCAGGCGCGCGATCCGGTACAACTCGGCGTCGTCGTACACGTCCCCGGCCGGCGCGGCGACCACGAGCGCGGCGTCGAGCGGAACGCGGTTGGCGGCGGCGCGCAGCCACCCGGTCAGGTGCCGCGCGGTGCCGAACGGCGCCGCCTGCACGACGCGCGTGCGTTCGGCGGGCCCCAGCGCAGCGAGCGTGCGCGCGGTGTCCGCGACCAGTTCGGCGTCGCGGCCCAACGTCATCGGCACGACGCAGATCTGTTCGTACCCGGCCCGCACGCGTTCGTGTACGGCTCGGTACAGCTCCCGTCCACACGCCACCGGACGCCCGCCCGGGATCGACAACGCTCGTCCGTTCGCGCTCTCGTGGCCGCCGACGGCGAGCACACCGGTATGCGCCGACACGGCTCAGCCGCCGATCGGGTCGTGACAGGACACGAGTTTGGTGCCGTCGAGAAACGCGACCTCGACCTGGAGCAGGCCGAGCATCTCGCGAACGCCGGGCATCGTCTCCTCGACGGCGACCACGTGCCGGCCCAATTCCATGCAGTCCGCCACGGACTTGCCGTCGCGCGCGGCCTCCAGGATCGCCTCGGTCACGAGCGCGACCGACTCGCTGTAGTTCAGCTTGAGACCGCGATCTCGACGCTTGCGGGCCAGGTCGGCCACCACGTACACGAGCAGCTTCTCGACCTCACGGGGTGCCAGATTCATCGGGTGATACCTCTCTCGGGACGTGCTGTGACGCGATGTCCGTGACCTGCCGGTGGGGACCTACGCCTTGCGAAACCTGGGCAACTGCGGGACGGCGGCCATCAGTACCCAGGTGGTGAGGACGAACGGCCACGTGAAGGTGTGGCCGCCGAAGGGCTTGAAGAACACCGTCAGCGAGGCGGTCAGGCCGGTGGTCACGGCCGCGCCGAAGAGTGCGTACGCGCCGTTCCATCCGTCCCGGCGCAGGAACACCGCGCCCACGGCGATTGCGGCGAGCACCGCGTTGTAGCCGTAGATGCCGTCGGCGATCAGCGCGGCGGGCGCGCCGAGGGCCCACGCGACGACGATGCCCACGACACTGCCGAGCGCCGCGTACAGCAGGACCCACCAGCCTGCGAAGGCCAGGCCGACGAGCATGATCAGCCCGACGTACCACTCGTCGGTCAGGAAGACCTGCGCGACGTTCGAGAAGAAGGCGTGCCACACGTCGTGCCAGGACAGGCCGGTGCCCCCGGTGCTCGGGCTCGTCGCCGCCGCGTTGCCTTCGTGCCACACGCGGGAGAACGACGGTGCGCCGACCACCATGACGCCGCTCACCACGCAGAACGGCGCGGTCAGCGCGCTGAGTTCGTACGGTGCGAGCACGGTGGTCAGGGCAGCGGTCACGAGCGTGCACAAGATCGCGCCGGCGACGGCCAGGAGGTAGGTCGACGGGTGCCGGCCGAGCGACGTGACCAGGGCGATGCCGGTGAGGCAACCACTGAAGCCCTGCAATCCCTGCGAGATGTTCGCCCGGTCCACCCGGAGCACGCGCGCGGTCGCGGTGGACACCACCGTGCCGATCGTCGCGAACAGGCCGATGTCCCACCCGGCGACCCACAACGACACCAGGATGAGCGCACCGGTGATCGGGTTGGCCTGGAGATCCACCTGTCCGATACCGCGCAACCACACCGTGCCGGCGGCGAGAGCGCGCCCTGCCGGGCCGGGGGGCGCAACGGGCACGGGCTGGGCTCCTCGTCCTGGGGTTCGGTCGACCCGACGGTTGTCAGGTCTGCCGATATCCCCGGGTGGACGTGCTGAAGCCGGTGTAGTACGACGAATTACCTACGAAGCGAAAAAACACCCACTTGCCGGGCATTCGGCTCGCCGATCAGTGGCCCCGGGCGACACGGTCGATCCGGTCGATCTCTTCCGTCACCGCGAGCTCCGCCGCCGCGCCGCTCGTGGTCTCCGGATAGAGCAGGACGTGCAGGCTCAGCCCGTCGATCACCGCGACGAGTCGGGCGGCGGCGTCGGGGACGTCGACGCCGACGATCAGTTCACCGTTGTCGTTGGCGTCCTGGAGGATTCCACGCACCAGGACGCCGAGATCGTCCCGTTCACGGCGATTGATCGCGGCCACCCTCGGGCTGAGCAGGCTGCGGTGCCAGACGGCCAGTTCGACCATGGTCTCCGCGATGCGCTCGTCGTCCAGCGGCAACAGATCCACGGCGGCGGCACGCAACGCGGTCAGGCCGAACAGTCCGGCCGTACCGCCGAAAAAGCGCCGAGCGATCCGTTTGTGCGACCACTCCAGCGCCGCGAGGAGTACGTCGTCACGATCGCCGAGGCCCACGTCGGCCACGTCGACCCCGGCCGCGGCCGCCACGTCGGCGGGGGTGGCGTCGCCGACACCGGTGGCGACCACCCGGAACGCGGCGGCCGCGATCCCGTCGCGCGCGTTCCTCGTATTCGGCATCACCCCACCCTAGGCGGTCCCCGCGACGCACCCGACACGACGCACGGTTCGCGGCCCGCGCTCAGGGCCCCCGGGAGGGCTCGGGGCCCGCCTGGGAGCCGCGCCGAGCAGCGCCGAGCCGTGCCGAGCCGCGCCGCGATGGTGTCCTCGCCCGAATGGTGTCGTCACCCGATCGGGCGACGACACCATTCGCCCGCCGGTGGATCAGGCGGTGACGGGCCTGATGCCGACCGTGGAGATCAACCGCCAGCCGGCCGTGGTCAGGCCCGGGTGGGCGACCACGTCCTGGAAGCGGTCCAAGAGTTCCTCGGACAGGCCCACCGCGAGCAGTTGCGGGCGCAGCTGGCGGGCGTTGATCGCGTACAGGCGGTGGGCGAGGCCCGGCCCCGAACAGTCCGATTCGGTACGCGTCGCGCGTACGGCGGTCAGGCCCGCCTCCTCGAAGGCGGTGCGGGCGGCCGCGGCCCATTCCAGGTCCGCGCCGCGCCCGCGCAGCACCGCGAGGACGCCCGCGACGACCTCGGTGAAGATTTTGGCGTCCTCGGGGTCCTCGCACGTCAGCACGCGAGGCGGCTCCGGGCAGAACCAATCCTCGATCACCAGGACACCACCGGGCTCCAGCGCGTCGACCAGGCGCGGCAGGATCTCGCGGCGCTCGGCGATGTGCAGCAGGACCAGCCGGCCGTGGATCCCGTCCCACGAGCGCGCGGTGAGGGCGTCGGTGCGCAGGTCGTGGGCGAAGGTATGGATGGGCGCGCCGTCGGCCGGAGCCGACAGCGGCCGGGTGTCCAGGTCGCACGCGTGCACGGTGCCGGACGGCCCGACGCGCCGGGACAGTTCGCGCGCTCCGCTGCCGAGCCCGTAACCGATCTCCAGCCAGCGGCGGCCGCTCTGGTCGCCGAGCGAGTCGAGCACCACGCCGGTGCTGGGATCGAGCAGGTCCTGAAGGGTTTCGAGTTGCGTCGTGATGTCGTCGGCTTCGGCGAAGGCGTACATGTACTCGCTCCTCGGGTGAGTCGGGTGAGTTCGGTGCTTCGGGTGCCTTGGTTGCTTCGGGGGCCTCGGGCGCCTCGGGCGCCTCGGGTGAGTCGAGCGGGTCGTGCGGGTCGCGTGGTCGCCTGCGCTGTGCGGAATCAACCGCCCAGGACGGCGAGTTGCTCGACGGCCACGTTCGCGCGCTTGGGGCCGTCGGCGCGGACCTCGAAGCGGTACCACTGCTGAACCGGCGAGTGGGTGACCGGGTTCAGCTGCATGACCCCGCGCGGACTGTCGATCTGGCCGACCGAACCCAGGGCGGTGTTCACCGCCTCGGGGGTCAGCGGCTTGCCGCTTCCCCGTACCGCGGCGATGGCGGTGTCCAGCGAGCGGGCGATGTCCCACGCGGCCACCGCGTAGATGGTGGGGCTGCGGTCGGGGTGCCGCTGCTGCCACGCGGCCACGAAGGCGCGGTTCGCCGGGTTGTCCAGGTCGGCGCCGTAAGTGGCGAAGGTGGTGATGTTGGCCGCGGCGTCGCCCTGCGCGTCGAGCTGGCGGCCCTCGGTCAGCGGACCGCTGCCGTACAGCGGCAGGTTCGCCGCGTCGGACTGCTTGTACTGCTTCACGAAGTCGACCGCAGCGGTGCCGGCGTAGAACGAGTAGATCGCCTTGGCTCCGCTCTGCGCGATCTTGTTCAGATAGGGCAGGAAGTTCTGGGTGGCCGGGAAGGGCGTGAAGGTGGTCTTGCCGTCCGGGTTGGCCAGCGTGCCCCCGGCCTTGGTGAAGGACTCGGTGAAGCCCTTCAGCTGGTCCCAACCGCCCTGGTAGTCCGGGCCGATCGCGTACACCGGGCCGGTGACGTGCTCCTTGACCCAGGGACCGGCGGCCGCGCCCGCCTCGTAGGACTGGGTGTTGAACGACCATACGTGCGCGGTCAGTTTGGGATCGGGGAACTCCGGCCGACCGGCCACGCCCATCAGGGCGGTGTTGTTGTCCGCGAGCAGCGGCAGGATCCCGGCCACGCTGCCGCCGCTGACCACGCCGGTGACGGCCAACACCTGGTGTTGCTTGACCAGTTCGGTCGCGGCGGGGACGGCGGTGGGCGGGCCTGCCCCCTCGTCGCGCACGATCACCTCCGCCTTGAGCCCGCCGAGCTTGCCGTCGTGCGTGTCGCGGTACAGCTCCAGGCCGGCGCGGGTGTCCTCGCCGACGGCGGCGTAGGGGCCGCTGGAGGGGGTGAGCAGGCCGATCTTGGCGACGGCGTCCGAGGCCGGGGCCTTGTTGCCGCTCTTGTCGGCCGCGCTGCCCGAACACGCGGACAGCACCAGGAGTAAGCCGGCGGCGAGTGCCATCGGGGCGCGAAGCGGCCGGGTCCGTCTGCTGGTGGTCATGGCTGGGTGCTCTCTTCCTTCGGGTGTTCCCGGGGTGCCGGGTTGGGTGCCGAGCGGTGAGCGGTAAGCGGTGTGCGGTGGTTCGGTCGGGGCGCTGCCGCGTGGCAGGGTCGGCCGGCGCGGCCGCTCGGGCCGCGCCGGTCGTACCGGATCGGGTCAGAACACCCGGGTGGGGGTCGGCATCCGGGCGGGCTGCGGCTGGAGGCCCCGGCCGCGGGCGAGGGGGGTCAGGGACGGGCCCACGCGTTCCATCAGCGCGTGCATCGCCCGGACCACGTCCCCCACATCGGCGTTCCAGGTCGTCGCGACGATCAACGCCGACGGGTGCACCTGGCCGTCCGGGCCCGGGCTGGTGTTGCCCATCGTGAGCAGGAGCCCGTGCTCGGCCTGGGACATCAGGACGCTGACCGGGCCCAGGCCCATCAGGTCGGCGCTGTAGTCCTGCATGAGCAGGGCCCCGGGGGCGCTGGAGGCGATCTTCTCGGCGTTCGCGATCCACACCGGCTGCGTGCTCGGGTCCGTCGGGATCCGGCCGGGCAGCGACGCCTGGGCGACCAGGAGCGAGTCCCCGCTCGCGGCGATCGCGTGCAGCACGTCCGGGGCGTGGTCGGTCACGAACTGGCGCATGAAGTCGTCCAGCACGCTCTGGTCGACGACGGACTCGGTCATGGGGAATCCTTCGGGGGTCGGGTGAAGGGGAGATCGCGGACGCCGCGCCCGAACGACGCGGCGGCCGCCCCGGCTCGGGCGGCGTCCCGCGTGGGCGGCGCGGCCCGGCGGACGGGCGCCGCCGGTGCCACGCGACGCTCGCGTCGGGGGAGTCCCTGTGGGGTGAGTTCGGTCGCGGTCCGGGACGGCAGCGGCCCGGCGGTGATCGGCGCGACCGGGTTCGTCGCGGGGTCCTCGATGGCGGACACGGTGTCGGGTGCCGTTCGGGGCACCGGTACCGACGTGCGCTCCGGGCGGCGGCGATGGCGGCCCACCGCGGCGATGATCGTGTGCGGCAGGACGATGTCCACGACCGTCCCGCCGGTGGCGCCCGCGCTCGCGCGCAGCTCGACCTCGATGTCCAGCGCACGCGATTGGAGCGCGACCACGGTCAGGCCGGTCTGGCGCAGCGACGGGAGCGCGTCGACGTCGGCCCGCAGCCGCCCGTTGAGCACGGCCGGGTCGTGGTGGCCCACGCCCCGGTCGAGGACGCTCACCAGCACGCCGGCCTCGGTCCGCGCCGCGGTGATCTCCACCTGGTGTCGACCGGAGAACCGGGCGGCGTTGTCGACGACCTCGCCGACGATCTGCCGGACGGCGCCGACCGCGTCGCCGGCGAGCGTCACGGAGGCGGGGATGCCCTTGAACACGATGTCGGGCAGGCGTTCGTAGTCGGTGACGCGCTGGGCGCCGGCGCGGATCACCTCGAACAGCGGGGTGTCGGGCCACAACCGGTTCGGTGGCTGCCCGCTGAGCACCGCGATCGAGTCGGCGAGGCGTTTGGTGCCCTCGTTGCCGTGATCCACCTCGTAGACGACGCCCAGTTGATCCACCGTCAGGGAGGACTCCTGGAGCCGGTCGAGGGCACTGCTGACCCGGCCGGTCTGCATTCGGATGCGCCGGGCGACGTCGCCCAGCGCGTCGTTGTACTCGCGCTGGGCCAGGACGAGCGAGGCGCTGTGCTCGACCGTGGAGTACGCGAGCCGGTTGAGTGCGCGCGAGAGGTCGGCGATCTCGTCGGCGCCGCGCTCGCGCACCTGTTCGTTGCCCAGCATCTTGAGCGCGTAACTACGACCCGTGTCGTGCGGGGCCAACGCGTCGCGGCGGCGCAGGTCGGCCTCGACGGCCGGCAGCGTCTCCTGCGTCATCACCGTGACCCGTTCGGCCAGGGTGCTCAGGCGTCGGTGCAGGAGCCGGCCCAGCCAGCCCGCGGCAGCGGCGGCGGCGAGTACGCCGGCGATCAGCAACGCCCCCTGGACGGCGGCGAGTCGGCGACGGTGGGCGGTGACGCCGGACACCTCGTCGGCGACGTCCGTGTCGGCCCGCTGCTCCACCGACCACAGCCGGTCGGCGCGCTCGGCCAGTGCCGTGCGCCATGCCTCCGGAGCGATCGGCGCGCGGCCCAACCTGTCCTCGACCTGGGCCACCAGGATCATCTCCGGTCCCGCGAGCGCGCGGGCGAGCCGATCGCGCCACGCCGACGGCGCGGTCTGGCCGAACGACTCGATCGCCTGGTCGTGCGCGGCGCGCGCGGTGGAGGACGCCTTGAGTACGGTGCCCGGCAGCGGGCCAGAGCCCAACGACCGCAGCACGGTGACCTGTTGCTGGCCCAACGCGGCCCGCGCCTGGGCCATCGAGGTGATCGCACGCAGTCGGCCGGCGGTCTCGGTGGACAGGCCCGGGGTGAGCGCGACCTGGGCGCGCAGCTCAACGGTGGTGCCGATCCAGGCCCAGTAGCGCACCGCCGCCGCCGACGTGGCGACCGCGCGACCGGCGACCTGGGCGCGCAGACCGGGCAGGCCGTGCAGGGCGATGTCGACGTCGACCAACGCGTGGCGCTCGGCGGCGGGGATGTCGCCGCCAAGGCTCCTACGGCGGTCCTGGTAGCGCCGCGTGGCGTCCTCGGTGAACTCGATCGCCTTTTGGTACTCGGCCGCGGTCACGGGATCGGGACCGCGGCTCAACAGGGTGACCGCCGCCGCGCTTTCGGCCTGGAGACGACGGCCGACCTCGCCGGCATCGGCGGACGCCCGGACCAGATCGTGGGCGTGCTCGGCGTCCTGCGCCTGGTTCACCAGGGTGAGGATCGCGGAGCCGGCGAAGAAGACCATTCCCGCGGCGGGGACGACGACCATGAGGGTGATCAACCCGCGCACGCGCGGCCGGAGTCGTTTCGCGAGCCGTGACCGCGGCCGCCCGGGAGCCCGCAGGCCGGGGACTCGGAGCCTCATGTGCGGTCACCGTCCCGTCGGGCCGGCGGCGCTACCCGGCGGCCCCGCGGGGCCCCGGGTATCCGGTGCGCGGCGCCGGCGGGCACGGACCGGCGGTGGGATCCGGATCGGACGACGCGGGGGGTGTGGAGGCGGCGCTGTAATCGCAACACGAGTGGTAGTCCCTGGAGGGTGGTCGGTGGGGGAGAGGGGACGGTCCCTGCGACGGTCTCTGTGCTGTTGCCCGCACGGGCGGGGGAGCCGGTCCGGTCGGTGGGACCGGGAAGGCTCGGCTCTCGGTACGGCGAACGGTTCCGCCGGGCGGCTCGATGCGCCGCTCGGCAGGCGCTGCTTCGGGTCGGTGGGTGGTCGGTCTGCACAAGTCCCGTGCGGCATCGACGCGTTCGGGCGCGCGGATCGGGACGGACCCGCTCGCCCTGTCGGGTGGGCTAGTTCGCCGAGCGTGAAGAGATCGTCGGCCGAAACGTCGCGGCGACGGATGGCGACGCGGTGTGCCCACGAGGCGTCGTCGCACGGTCCGCAGGCCGGTTCGGGGTCCTTCGGCGGTGGGTTTTCGCCGCGGAAACGCCCATGAACGGATCACTCCTCGCAGGGGAAGCGGTCGACGAAACGACGCTCGACCGCCGCTGGTGCAACTGTTCGCATCGATGCGCACACACACTGTCCCGGCCATCGGAGCGAACGTCAAACGAAACTTCGGTGTCCGCAAACGCACATGCGCGCGGCGGGCCGGCGCCAACTTCGCATCACCTTGCATACCAGCGGAATCACCCCTTCCGCTGTCGTGGGTCCCGGTCTTTCGCCGTGGTTTCGTCGGTGGATCGCGAGGTCGTTCGCGAGGTCGTTCACGAAGTCGTTCGCGCGGACTCGCCGGCGCCGGCCTCGGTCCGCGGTGGTGTGGCCGCGCGCGCGAGCGTCGGCTCGAAGGCCACCGGTGCCTCGAACGCCGCCTTGCGCGCGGCCCGCCGCAGCGCGGCGAGTACCGCCGGCCCCACCAGCACGACGGCCACACAATTGGTGATCGCGCGGCCCGTGTCCCAACCGAACGTGGAGGTGAGCACGGTGAACACGAAGAAGCGGTGCAGGTTGTCGAGGATGCCGTCGCCGGGGACGAACGCGGGGCCGACCATGGTCGCCGAGTCCGCCAGGAAGGGCCAGAACCACATGTTGAGCAGGAAGCCGAACGCGTAGGCGGAGAACACCCCGTAGCACGCGAGCATGACGATCTCCCGGCGTCCGCGCACCCGCTTGGGCAACAGGCCCGCGCCGAGCCCCACCCACGCGGACGCGAGCATCTGGAAGGGCAGCCAGGGCCCGACTCCGGCGGTCAACAGCGCGGACGCGAACAACGACGTACAGCCGAGAACGAACCCGAAGCCGGGTCCGAACACCCGCCCCGCCAGCACCAACATGAAGAACACCGTCTCGATGCCGGCCGTCCCCGCGCCCAACGGCCGCAGGGCCGCGTTGATCGCGGACAGCACGCCCAACATCGCGAGCGCCTTGGAGTCCAGGCCACCGCTGGTCATCTCGGCCAGCACGATCGCGACCACGAACGGCAGGGTGACCGCGAAGATCAACGGCGCGTCGCCGGAGTGCGCGGCGGACTCCGGCGCGGGCGACGCGAACAGCGGCCACAGGAACATGGCGAGCCCGGCCACCGACGCGATGGTGAGCACGATCGCGGTGCGGGCGGTGATCCGGATCGCGCTGACCCGGCGGTCGCCCTCCGGGGCGGTCGTCATCGCCCGGCCTCCTTGGTCGTGCCGATCGACGCGGCGTACGCGGCGTCTTGGGTGTTCGGGCCGCCTTGGTCTGCGGGGTCGTCGGGGTCGTTCCGGTCGTCCGGGCCGTGCGGGTCCTGCGGGTCCTGCGGGTCCTGCGGGTCCTG
>NZ_WWJX01001164.1 GCF_009865215.1 Streptomyces sp. SID3343
GTGCCGGCGGGCGGGGTGCCGCCGGCGGGTGGGGCGCTCGGGGACGAGCCGCCGCCGCTCGTTGCGGGTGAGGGTGTCGGTCGGCCGGTCGCCGGGCTGGTCGGCCCGGGCGTGCTGCCGGTGGTCGTGCCGCCCGTGCCGCCGGCGGTTGCCGAACCGCCGCTGGTCGCACCGCCGTTGGTGCCGCCGGTCGAGTCGCCGCCCGGCGTCGGGGCGTTGCCGATCCGAATCCCGGTGGACACCGGCAGCCGGTCCGGACGGGTCGGCTTGCACGGTGAGGACGGGATCCAGAACTGCGTGAGCTCGTAGCCGCCGGGTGCCAGATCCACCCGACCCTCGGCGGCGATGGTGAACCGGCCGGTCATGTCGGCCACCGGAAGCGGCTGTCCCGCCCCGGCGCCGGCGTGCTTGTCGGGTCCCGTCATCGCCACGTCGCCGACTTGGGCGTTGGACAGCTTGACCGTCCCGGTGGGGGTTTCGGTGTTCGCGGCGATGCCGACCCACTGCCACGGGTTGCGTGGCGGGGCGACCCAGTGCCACGTGACGGTCACCTCCTCGCCGACCTTGTACGTGTCCTGCTTCGGCGGCGAGACGGACAGTTCGATCCTCGACTTCCAGGTGAAATCGCCGCCGGCGCCGGGCGGCGGCGCGCACCTCACCTCGTGTTCCACGGATTCTGCGTGTGCCGCGGGTGCTACCGCCGTGAGACCCGCCGCACCGGCGACGAGGACTCCCGCGGCCGATATCGCGAGCAGTCTCCTGCGGGGTGGTGCCATGCGCGGGACGCTCCTTCCTTGCTGATTCGTGCTCGATGGCTCGTACTCGACGACTCCACGAATCGGTCGATTGCTCTGGAACGTGTTCCATATTTCGACCAAAAGCCCATTGATTCCAACAGGCTGACGTCGTGTCAAGAGATCTTCCGGCCCTGTGACACGACTCCTGCGGGCGCGGGCGGGCCAGGCGGGTTCCACATGGATCTTGACAAGGCAATACCGATCCGGGCGGAACGGAGCATTCCGCTCGAAGTGGGCCGGAAACCGTGTGATCGGGCCGTGGTTCGTCGGCACGTTTCATCGAAAACCGGCATAGGACGACGGTTCACGCGTCGAGAGCACGCCAACTTTGCGTTCGACACGTGTCACCCAAACGGTGGGGTGGCACCTGACCTGACGCTGTGTCAGCCTGACGGCGCTCCAGGTGATCCCGTACGTGCCGCTCGACACGGCACGCCGCTTCCGCGCGCCGTGAAACCCACCCCCGGGAACGAGGAAAGCAATGCGAGTTCGCAAGGCGACAACAGCCGGTGCCCTGGCGATCGGCCTGGCCGTCGCGGCCGGCATCGGCGCTCCGAGCGCACAGGCGGCCCAGGCCGACAGCCGAACGATCAGTGCGACGACGGTCGCCGACAGCGGCGGGTTCCTGACCTGCAGCGACCCGACGGGTCTGCCCAACGAGGCGAACAGCAAGGCGCTTGCCTGTCTGAGTCTCTACAACGGGTCGTTGACGGCTTACTCGTCGGTCACCTTCACCAGTCCGGTGCCCTCCGGGTGGACCGGATGCGTCATGAACGTCTCCCTGTACAAGATCGCCTCCGACGGCACCGAGACGCTTGTCTCCGCCGGTACCCAGAAGGACTGCAAGGCCACCGCGCAGGCGAGCGGCACCATCGCGAACAGCGTCACGGTCCCGGTCGAGATCGGGAGTACGTATCGCACCAATACCGGGGTGTTGAGCAGTTACCTCGGTGTCGCCTCGTGGGCCGTGGTCGTGAAGAGCGGCAAGGTCACGGTCTTGAACTGAGTCCGCGCGTCGACGCTCAAGCCTTTCGCTCCGCCGCGGCGCGTCGCTTCCGCGCGCCGCGACACCCACCCCGGGAACGAGGAGAACAATGCGTGTTCGCAAGGCGATGACTGCCGGAGTACTGGCGATCGGTCCGGCCGTCGCGGCCGGCATCGGCGCGCCGGCGGCCCAGGCCGCCTCCGACACCACGGCGATCAGTTCGACGGCAGCTACGGCGAGTGGTGGTTTCCTCTCGTGCACTGATCCGTTGCCGCTCTACAACGACCCGAACAGCAAGGCGACGGCCTGCATCAGCGTCTACGGCGGACAGGTGACCGTGTTCGGGTCGGTCACGTTCCACAGCCTGAACCCCGCGCAGTGGACCGCGTGTTACGCGGGTATCTACCTGACCTCGTTCGCGTCGGGCGGTGCGCCCACGAACGTCGGTGGCACCACAGCGGTGGACTGCACCGGCCAAGGGCGGGGGAGCGGGACCGTGTCCTTCAACTGGTCCGCGCCGGCAGAGGTCGGCAAGACTTATCGGGCCGAGCTCGGGATGATCGCGGAGTACAACGGTCAGGGCGTGTGGGGCAACGTGGCGGAGACCTCGAAGTTCACCGTCCTGAACTGACTGCGGTGATCCGCGGGTAACGCCCGCCGTCGTCAAAGCGTGTCCGAACACGGAACCCCGGGTCGTCGGCCCGGGGTTCCGCGCTTTCACGCCTTTTGTGCGCACTCGTGCTCGACACGTGTCGGGTTTTGTGACGGCGCGTCAACCGCCTTGTCGACACAGCGATTCCGCAGGTCGGGCGATGCGCAACCGTGTCCGGGGGATGCAGATTTTCTGTCTATCGCTGTTGTCCGCTCATGCCACTTGTCGTACCGTCACCCGAAGATCTGACGTGACATCAAGTACTGGAACAGTCTCGATGTCTCCCGGATGCGCCGAGAAAAGCCCCCTCCAGGGAGTGAAAGGCGTGTCCCGCCGGTGCTTGCGTGGTCCGGCCTCCGGTCCGCGCCTCGAAAGGGGGGAGTCGGGTGTGGCGACCGCGTGTGCCCGATACATCGGGGCGCGTGACAGGTCGGTGCAGTCCGACGTGCCGGTACGGCCCTGCTGAGCGCGTGACGCTCCGGTCGTTCCGATCAGGACTACATGACAAGCAAGAAATCCCCCGAAGGGAGAACCACCCTATGGTCAGGCCCAACAAGCGAGTCGCGGGCGGATTGGCGGCATTCGCCGTGGCGGCGGGCAGCGTGCTGGCGTCCGCGCCGCAGGCGCAGGCCGCTGTGGCCAAGACGCAGGTGAGCTGCGAGATTCCGGAGGATTACCGCAAGTACATGGGTAATGTGCCGGTGGTCTCCGGCGCGATGGACTTCTCGGTTTCCGGCCCGGCGACCGCGAAGGCCGGTGAGGCGATCACGCTCACCGTCGATCCGGGACCGAGCCCGGCGCAGGGGCCGCCGATGGACATCACGGTCAAGGCGACGTCGACGATGGAGTTCAGCACCAACGCGGGAGGCAAGGTCACCGCGAAGGGCGCGCCGGGAGATCTGACGCTGACCAAAGCCGGCGGCCCCATCGACATCAAACCGTTCACGATCAGTGTGACGGTACCGCAGGCCGCGACCGGCAAGTTCGAGCTTCAGCCGACGCTGTTGGGGTTGCTCATCGACGTCACGACGCTCGGCCTGAAGATCGACGTTCCGTGCAAGGCGACCAAGACCGCCGTCGCGTACAGCGCCACGATCCCGGGCGCCGCGACGACCACCACCACGGGCAATACCACCAGTGGTTCGACGACCACCACGGGTAAGACCACCAGTGGTACGACGGCCGGTTCGACGACTACCACGGGTAAGACCACCAGTGGTACGACCGCCGGTTCGACGACTACCACGGGTAAGACCACCAGTGGTACGACCGCCGGTTCGACGACCACCACGGGCAAGACCACCAGCGGCACCACCACCTCGGGCACGACGACCACCACGAGCGGTGGCACGCTGCCCAAGACCGGTCCGCTCGACGACGCGCTCTCCATGGGCCTGCTCGGCGGCACCGTCGGCCTGCTCGGGATCGGCGGCGTCCTGCTCGCGACTCGTCGGGCACGAGCCTCGCGCAACGCCTGATCCACTTCGTGGGACGGTCGGCCTTCCCGCCGGAAGGCCGACCGTGTCGCTCCCGGTCAGCCCTTGACTATGTCGCGTGATCGCGCGTGAATAGCACGCCAGAATCTGCAACACGTTTCAGTTCACGGCAAGGCCCGTCTCCTGCAAGGGAAACGACGGACAGTCAGACGGCCGCCTCGGCCGTGTGCGATGGAATCTCGAGCGAGGCGACCGCCGCAGGCCAGGCACCGGAGCGCCGATCTCACGGTAAAGCGACGCTCCTGCGGACTCGCTCCGGTGTGGTGTTAGACCGTCCCGTCCTCCGGCGGCCGGCGGTAACCCCCTGAAGGGAGCAGCACCACATGTTCAAACCCGGCAAGAGAGTCGCGGCCACGCTCAGCGCGGTGGCGATCGCGGGAACGGCGGGCTTGGTAGCCGTCGCGCCGGCTGCGCACGCCGGCACGGTGAACCCGTATCTGTCGTGCGACGCGAGCCTCCTCGGCAAGCTGGAGGGCAACCAGAGCTTCACCATGTCGCTCACCCCCGAGACCGGGGGCGCACCGAACACGGTGAAGGCCATGCTCGACGCGGGCGTGAACCCGATCAAGCCGCCCTCGACCTACAAGAACATCGGCTTCGTGGGCCACTACACCTTCGGGGTCAGTGGCGGTGGCGCCGACATCAAGATGGACACGACGAAGTTCGTCGGTGACATCGGCCCCACCCAGGGCATCGACCCCCCGGCATTCGAGCAGGACATCACGCTGCCCGCGGCCGCCCCGGGCAGCACGATCGACCTGACGCTCAAGAGCTTCGTGTTCGACGTCTACGTGCCGAGTACGGCGGAGAAACCCCTCGTCAACGCGACGTGCACGGTCAAGTCCGACAACGGCGTCATCGCCTCCTACAAGGTCGCGGACGCACCCGGCGAGACGACCCTGGCCACTACTCCGGGGGAGGTCAAGCCCGGTGGCGCGGTGACCGTCTCGGGTACGAACTGGCCTGCGGGCACGCCGAAGCTGGAACTGTGCGACTCGACCGGCGCAGGTTGCGACGAGAGCAAGGTGACGGGTCCGCTGACCGTGGGGGAGGACGGCGCGCTGTCCGGTACCGCGACCATCGGGGCCGGAGTCGCCGACGGGGCCTACCAGTTGAAGGTCACGGTCGGCGACAAGTCGAAGACCTCGAACGTGTCGGTCAAGGCCGAGACCCCGTCGAACCAGCGCAAGATCGCGCTCGACCCGAACCACGGCCCGGTGGGCTCCAAGGTGACGGTCACGGGTGAGGGCTTCACCCCGAACACGCAGTTGTTCGTGGTCCAGACGAATGCCGCCCAGCAGCCCGACGTCCCGAGCATGCAGTCGCCGACCACCGACGCCGCGGGCAAGTTCAGCGTCGAGGTGACCGTGGCCAAGGACGACATCACGTTGATCGCGGCCTCCGAGGACACCGAAGGCAAGCTTTCCGCCGGGGCTCCCTTCACCGTCGACGGCACCAACCCCCCTGCCGGGCAGTTGAAGCAGGACGTCAGCGCCACGATCGCCGCCGGCGCGCTGACGATCAGCCAGGAGAACGGCGCGATCAAGCTCTCCGACGTGACCCTGAACGGCACCGAGCAGGCCATGACCGGCAAGCTGAACACCGTGACGGTCAAGGACTTCCGGGCGGGCAACACCGGCTGGACGCTGACCGGTGCCATGACGGACTTCAGCAACGGCACGGGTGGCACCATCTCGGCCGACAAGTTCACCTGGACCCCGAAGGTCGCCACGGACGAAGGCTCGCCGAGCACCGCCGTGGCCGGCAGCACGGGTCCGATCGGCAAGAACGGCGCCACGCTCGCCTCCGCGGCCAACGCGGAAAGCACGGGTGGCACGTTCAAGGCAGACGCCGATCTCTCGCTCGCCGTCCCGGCGTACCAGGCGATCGGTAACTACAGCGCGACGCTCACCCTCTCCATCTCCTGACCGGATCCGTCCGGCGAGGAGACCTCGAACGGCCCTGAATCCAGGGGCCCGTGGGCCGCGGAAAGCCATCCGCGACCCACGGGCCGGGCATTCGGGCCGCTGCGGATCGACGCAGAGCGGAGGGTGGGACGGGCAGCCGGCCCGTCCCGCCCACACCGCGGCCGGTCGGTCCGTACCCGCACCACCAGGCACACAGCGCGGGCCCTTCGGATCCGCTCCCGAAGCCGCCCATCTCGATCCGCAGCAGGACAGACCAGCAGGAGACACCGATGACGGGCACCCCGGCCCTCCTGAGCCGCCGGCAAGGCGAACGCTCACGATCCCTGGCCGCACTGATCGGCGTGTTGGCAACGCTGTTCGCGTCCCTGATCCTCGTCACCCCGACGCCGGCCTCGGCCGCCGGGAACGGCGAGTGGTCCGTCGACCCTTACGTGCCGGACGGCACCAGCCAGAACGCGCGCCGGTACTTCTTCCTCGAAGGCGCACTCGGGACGACCGTTCCCGACGTGGTGACCGTGCACAACACCAGTCCCGCGCCGATGACGGTGAAGTTGTTCGGCGCCGACGCGTACAACACGCCGCGAGACGGCGGCTTCGCGCTGCGCACCGCGTCCGACAAGCAGGTGGACGTCGGCACCTGGATCCAGATCGCGCCGGAGAACCAGACCCTCACGCTGCAGCCCGGCGAGAAGCGCCAGGTTCCCTTCAACGTCGTCATACCGCCGAACGCGACACCGGGTGACCACCCCGGCGCAGTGGTCGCGCTCAACACCGCGATCGAGGGCACCCAGCAGCAGGGCCAGGTCAAGGTCAACATCCAGCGGCAGATCGGTGCCCGGGTCTACCTCCGGGTCCAGGGTCCGACGCTGGCGGCGATGGACGTGCAAAAGGTCGAAGTCAAGCGGAACAGCGGCTTCGGCGAGTTCTTCGGTTCGACGGACGCGACGATCACCTACCGGGTCGTCAACCGCGGCAACGTGATCATCAAGCCGGACCTCGATCTGCGGGCCGAGGGCATGTTCGGCCGTACGCTGCTGAACCGCTCCGACAAGGGCACCGAGATCCTGCCCGGCCAGTCGGTGGTCAAGACAGTGCCCTGGAAGGACGCCCCGCGACTCGACCGCGTCTCGATCAAGGTCAAGGCCACCACCGACGACCCCGGGGTCAAGGACAACGTCAGCGCCTCGTACACGGCCGTGCCGTGGCCCATCCTCCTCACCGTGGCCCTGATCCTGGTGGCGGGCGGTGTCGCCTGGAGCCTGTGGCGTAACAACCGCAAGGGCGGCAAGGGTGGAGACCCGGCCAAGCCGGACGCTCCCACCGGCCCCACCGACGACACGACCGTGCTCCCGCCGGTACCGGCGGAGCCGTCGGACGACAACTCGGCCGCGAGTGCGGAGACTTCGGGCCGGGACGAATCGAAGGACGAGCCGGCCGAGTCGAAGCCGGTGGCCGAGCCCGCGAAAACGCAGGACGCACCCGCGGAGCCGGCGCCGGCGACCGCGGCCGAAGCCGAGCCGGAGACGGCGGAGCCCGCGAACGAGCCCGAGGCCGAGGCCGTTTCCGAGTCCGACGGTAAGCCCGAATCCGAAGGCAAGCCCGTGCCCGTCGCGAAGCCCGCAGCAGCCGAGGCGAACGCGGCGGACGACACGTCTGGCGACACCGGTCCCGCCGCAACCGATGCCGAGCCCGAGTCGACGCCCGCTACCTCGGCTACCGACCCCACGAAGTCCGAAGTCGCGGACCCGGCAGCCGAATCCACCACAGAGCCGGTGGCAGAGCCGGCCGCCGAAGCCGCGCCCGCGAAGAAGAGCGCCAAGCGTCCGAAGGGCAAACAATCCCCGACGCCGCGAGGGAACGACACCCCCGCCGCCGAGGAATCCGCGGACTCTGCCGGGGTCGGCCGTTGATCATGTCTCCCGCATTCCGCGCCACGACCCGGGTCGGCCGCTCGCGCGGTACCGCCGCGGTGCTGATCGCCGTGCTGCTGTCGGGCTTCGTCGCCCTCGGCGGCACGACGTCGGCGCACGCGGCGGATCCACCGCCCGCAGTCGACGGCGTCAGCGCGTCCATCGATCCCGGCAAGTCCGGGGTCGGCGAGAAGGTCGCCATCGTCGGAAACGGTTGGACGCCCGCGTCGCTGGTACAGGCCACCATCTGCGGCGAGAACGCCATGCGCGGCTCGGTCAACTGTGCGGGCGCCGCGAGTGCGACGGTCGGTCCGGCGGGTGGCGTGACGATGATGCTGGACACCGTGATCCCGCCGTCCCCGTGTCCGTGCGTCGTCAAGGTCGCCACCGTCACGGGCGGTGTGCCCAAGGACATCAGTGTGCCGTTGGAGATCGACGGCGCGCCGTTCGCGCCGCTGCCCGTGAACGTCAAGACGCCGGGGCGACTCCAGTTCATCGACAGCGCGATGGTCGGTGAGGACACGATCTTCACGTGGTTCGGCTCGCCGGTCCAGCGCCGTTTCCAGGTCAAGGTCGGCAACATGGGCCAATCGCCCATCGTCAACCCGAAGTTCCGGGTGGGCTTCTACGAAGGCGTGTACGCGCCGACGTGGGACACCGCCGAGGTCCAGGTCACCATCCAACCCGGTGAGCACAAGACGATCTCGCTCCCGGTGGAGCTCAAGCCCCGTCAGCACGGCACGTTCAGCTGGCGCGTGATGTACAACGACCAGATCGTCGACGAACAGGCCTTGGACGTCGGCCGCCCGTGGGGCGTGTACATCTTCGGCGCACTCCTGGTGCTCGTGATCCCGGTCGCGATCTGGCGACTGGCCTTGCGCATCGTCGAGGTGATCCGCGAACAAGGCACGCGGCGCTCGAAGGAGTCGGACCGAGAGGTCGGGTTGCCCGAGTCGTCCTCGCTCTTGGCGAAGGACGGAAAGAACAAGAAATCCGCCGGCGAGGCGGACCATGACGCGTCGGCGGCGAAGACGAGCAATCGTCGGCCGGCCGACGTCGAGGCCGACAAGGTCGACCTGAGCAAGCGCCCGATCCGTTCGATGGTCGAGACGATGGTCATCGGCGGACCGCTGTACGCGGATTCGGAGCCGGGCGAGGACGACCACCCCGGGGCGACCGACATCGGGAGGGGTGCCTGATGGCATTTCGACCCGGTCAGGGAACCGCCGCGCTGGTCGCGGCCGCCGTGGTCGCCGGCACCGTACTCGCGCTCTACTTCGGGTCGGGCGTGGGCATCTTCGAATCGGCGGATTCGAGTACCGAGCACCGCGCCGGCCCGAGTATCGACGGGACGTTCGACCCGGATCCGACCTCGTCCTCGGGAGCCGGCCCGGCGACCGAGAACGGCGGCTCGACCGGTGCGACCGCGTCCGGTTCGAGCGACGGCGGTTCGAGCCAGGGCGGCGCCGAGTCCGGTGGCGGGAACTCCGCCGCCGACAACGCCGGTTCGGGTTCCGAGACGGCGGAGATGGACTGGAACACCCGGATCGAGCAGCCGAAAGCCCCCTCACAGGTGGACGGCAACGTCAATCCGGGTGTCTTCGCCGTCAGTACCCCGTCGGCCGGACAGAGCCGACTCACGGTCGACCGGACCAGCGGAACGGCCAAGGGCAGCCTCAACTCCATGCTCGTGCAGGACTTTCGCGGTTCTCTGCACGGCTGGACCCTCACCGGCGCGATGTCCGACTTCCACGCGGACGACGGCACGCGCATCGAGGCACGCAACCTGATCTGGGAGCCGCATTGCGTCCCGCATCCGGGGCGCGGCCCCTACCCGAGCTCGCCGAAACCCGGAACCCGGGTGCAGTCGAGCAGCACGGCGACCCTGTGCTCCACCACATCGTCGACGAGTGTCACGGGGGGTGAGTTCGACGTCGGAGCAGACCTGACACTGCGTCTGCCCGACCGGAACACGTCTGCCGAAACCTTCTCGGCGACCTTGACGCTCACGCTCAGCTGACCGAAAAAACGACGGGGTGAGTCCCGCCCCGACGAAGGGAGCGCACAACCTGATGAAGCACCAAACAATGCGTATCGCGATGGCGGGGACGGCGTCCCTGGCGATCGCGTCCGGTGGCTTGTTCGCGTTGGCCGGACCGGCGACCGCTGCCGCGGTCTCGGTGCCCGCCAAGTGCGTGACACCGATCGACCCGAACATGACGAGCACCCAGACGATCGACATCACCATGCCGACGGGCCCGATCAAGCCCGGCAAGGTCGCGACCGTCAAGGTCGAGATGGGTCCGACGGGCGTCGACGCGCCGGTCGACCTGGACAATCCCTTCGAGTTCACCATGGTGATGGAGGCATCGGGCGGCACCACCCAGGAAATGACCATGACCGGCTCCGGCACCATGAAGGCGGCCGCGGGCAGCGCCGTCAAACTGCCGGTGTTCGAGGGCAAGATCAAGATCCCGGCCGACGCCAAGGGCGAGATCAAGCTCAAGCCCAAGAGCTGGAACACCACCGTCGACATGGGCGTGATCGGCAAGCAGCCGACGGACTGCACTCCCACGGGCGAAGCCCCCGTGCTGGGCTCGATCACGGCTTCTGCCGACGGTGGCGGCGACGACCCGGCCGCCGAGCCGGGCGACCCGAACGGCAAGGACGTCACCGTCGACTACGCGTGCGACATCATGCTCAACGGCAAGAAGTTCGGCGACCCGCTGGCCCTGAAGCCCACCGTCAAGGTGGTCCTTCCGGGGCAGGCCAAGCCCAACACCAAGGTCGCGGTCCAGGCCGAGTTCAAGGACAACGTCGTCGGCGAGGCGCCCGACAAGTTGACCCCGCCGGCTGGCATCGACGCCAACGTCACACCGAAGCTGACGATCGACACGACCGGTGGGGACAAGAAGTCGTTCGACGTCACCCTCCCGGCCAAGAAGATCAACATCAAGCCGAAGCAGCAGATCACCGTGGACGGGCCGCTGGTCGGCGAGTTCACCACCGGGGCCGCAGGCGACTACTCGTTCAGCCCCGGTGCGCTCGTCATCGGTCTCGACCTCGGCGAGAAGCTGAAGGTCGACCTCACCTGCAAGGCGACCACGACCGGCGTCTCGGCCACCCTCAAGGCCGCGGGCGAACCCGGCCCCGGCACGCCGACCCAGACCCTCACCCAGACCCCGTCGGGTGCGGCCACCTCCACCGGCACGTCCTCGGGTACCTCCAACGGTTCCGCGGGCGGCACCACCGGCAACAACAATCCCGGCGACCTCGCCCACACCGGTGCCCAGGGTGACAGCATGACCGCGTTCGCCATGGCGGCCGGTACCGCGGTGCTCGGGGCCATCGGACTGATGCTCTTCGTTCCCTACCGTCGCCGCATGCGCAGCCAGGTCTGACCCTCGGTCGACACCCGGTTGTTCCCGCACGACGGATGACCCCAGTTGAATCCAAGGGTCCCCCGGCCGATCCTCATCCGGCCGGGGGACCCTTCGGCTATATTCCGCCACTTCCGGTTCTTCGCACCGTACTTCGGCCCGTCCGCACCCACGACAAGGAACGCGACCCCGATGGCTTTCTCGCCCCCACGCACAGCGAGTGCCGTGCTCGCCCTGGGCTGCACGGTCGGCCCGATGCTCGCGCTCGCCCCGTCCGCCGCCGCGGCGGAACCCCTGACCGTGCAGGTGCACTGCGTCATCCCGCTCGATCAGCCCCCGGTGGACGGTCCGCAGCAGATCGCCCTCGACGGGCCCACCGACCCGGTCAGGCCCGGCGACAAGGTGCGGATCAAGGTCACCCTGGGCGGCAGCCCGGCGACCAGCCCGCTGCCGTTTCCCGGTACGCCGTTGACCCCGTCGATCCAACTCGTCCTGTCCGGCGGCGCGAAGGGCGAGGTCACCCTCCAGGGCCCGAAGATGCGGGTCGACATCCCCGGCACGCCCGCCCAGATCGTCGTGCCGCCCTACGAGGGCGAGATCACCGTCCCGGCCCACGCCGAGGGCGACATCACCATCGCGCCGGGGAAGATGGTCACCAGCACCGCGATCTTCGGCGACCAGATCACCACCTGCTTCCCCACCGCGCCCGCGCCGCCCGCGATGACCCTCAAGCTCGCCGCCCGGGCACCTGCCCCTGATGCACCGTCAGGAGCCGCCGCGGGGCAGCCCGGCAGCGCCGGCCCGATCGACGGCGCCGCGGCCCCGAGCCCGACCGGGCCTGCCGAGAGTCCCGCCCCGAGCCCCGTAGCGGCCACCGGCGCCCAGGGCGTCGGTCAGGAGAGCGCGCCGACGACGAGCGTCGGCGAGGACGACGGTGACGACGGACTGTCGAGTGGGGCGATCACGGCGATCGTGGCGGGCGTACTGATCCTGGCGATGGCGGTCGCGACGATGCTCTACTCGTGGCGTCGGCACGAAGCGGACGAGTGACTCGAAAGCTCCTTGTCGGCATGAAGCGGATGAACGCTCCCACATCGGACCGCGCAAGCCGTCGGCCGGACTTCGATTCGGCGAATTCCTCCCGGTAATCCCGGCTCCCCGAGGGATAGTCGGTCGGAGCTCGTCAACCTCACGCCCAGGGCTCAGTAACATCAAGGTCATGACCCGCGTACTGCTCGCCGAGGACGACGCATCCATCTCCGAACCTCTGGCGCGCGCGCTGCGCCGAGAGGGTTACGAGGTCGAGGTGCGCGAAGACGGTCCAAGCGCCCTGGAATGCGCCGCGCAGAGCGGGGTGGACCTGCTCGTCCTCGACCTCGGTCTGCCCGGCATGGACGGCTTGGAGGTGTGCCGGCGGCTGCGTGCCGAAGGGCACGGCTTCCCGGTGCTCGTCCTGACCGCGCGCGCCGACGAAGTGGACACCGTGGTCGGCCTCGACGCCGGAGCCGACGACTACGTCACCAAGCCCTTCCGGCTCGCCGAACTGCTCGCCCGGGTGCGGGCGCTGCTGCGCCGCGGCGCTGCCGACGTGGGCCAGGGAGTGCACGGCGTGCGGATCGACGTCGACTCGCACCGCGCGTGGATCGGCGAGGAGGAGCTCCAGCTCACCGCGAAGGAGTTCGACCTGCTGCGCGTCCTGGTGCGCGACGCGGGCCGGGTGGTCACCCGCGACCAGCTCATGCGCGAAGTGTGGGACACCACGTGGTGGAGTTCCACCAAGACCCTCGACATGCACATCTCCTGGCTGCGCAAGAAGCTCGGCGACGACGCGGGCAACCCGCGCTACATCACCACCGTGCGCGGCGTGGGCTTCCGGTTCGAAAAAAGCTGACGGGCCTCACCTTGCGCCGCAGACTCATCAACACCACGCTCGGCGTGGTCCTGGTCGTCGTGGCGGTGCTCGGCGTGCCGCTCGCGTTCGTCGAGACGCACGCGATCGAGACGACCGCGGGCGACAGTCTCAAGGCCGAGGCCGCGCGCATCCTCGAAGTGGTCGAGTTGCGGCTCGCCTCGGGCGAGAAGCCGGACGCCGACCTGTTGAACCGCCAGATCGAGGCGCAGCGCTACGCGGTGGTGCAGCTGCCCGGCCAACCGGAACTGCTGATCGGGAAGAAGCCGGACGGCAAGGCGTTCGAGAAGCGGATGGTCGGTCCGACGGGCGACTCGGTCACCGTCGGCGAGCCGCGCGAGAACGTCACCCGCAAGATCCGTGAGTCGCTCCTGCTGATCTTCGGTGTCGCGCTGCTCGCGGTCGCCGCGGCCGCGGCCCTCGCGGTGTGGCAGGCCCGCCGGCTTGCCCGGCCGCTGACCGATCTGGCCGAGACCGCCGAACGGCTCGGTTCCGGTGACCCGCGCCCGCGCCACCGCCGCTACGGCGTGCCCGAACTCGATCGGGTCGCGGAGGTGTTGGACCAGAGCGCCGAGCGGATCGCGCGCATGCTCACCGCCGAACGCCGGCTCGCCGCCGACGCCTCGCACCAACTCCGCACGCCCCTCACCGCGCTGTCCATGCGCCTGGAGGAGATCATCGCGACGGAGGACCCGGAGATCGTCAAGGAGGAGGCCGCGATCGCGCTCTCCCAGGTGGAGCGACTCACCGACGTTGTCCAACGGCTGCTGACCAGCAGCCGTCGGGGCAGCGGCGGGCGTGATCCGCGCAACATGTCGGCGGTCACCGTCCGGGTGGACGACGTCATCCAGCAGCAGATCGACGAGTGGCGGCCCAACTTCCGCGAGACCGGGCGCAGCATCCGGGTCGAAGGCGAGCGCGGCCTGACCGCCGTGGCGACGCCGGGCGCCCTGTCCCAGGTGCTCGCGACGCTCGTCGAGAACACCCTGATGCACGGGGCCGGCGCGGTGAACATCCGCACGCGCACGACGGGCACGTCGGTCGTGGTCGAGGTCGAGGACGAGGGCGCGGGCGTCCCGGACGTGCTGGGTGCGCGGGTGTTCGAGCGGGCCGTCAGCGGCCACAACTCGACGGGTCTGGGGTTGGCGGTCGCCCGCGACCTCGCCGAGGCCGACGGGGGGCGCCTGGAACTGCTTCAGCAGCGTCCACCGGTGTTCGCGGTGTTCCTGGGCGCCTATCCGGAGGAACCCCTCGACTGAGGCCGGTGGAACCACTGGGCCGAGGCCGGCAAAACAACTGGGCCGAGGCCGGCGGAAACCACGCGACTCAGGCCGGCGGAACCACTCGACTCAAGCCGGGTGCGCGGTCTCAGGCCCGGGTGGACTCGGTCTCGCCCTCGACCAGACGCGCGGCCTCCGTGTCGATGGGCTGCCCCTTCTCGGGCGGCCCATCGACGTCCTGCCCGTCCACATCGGCTCCGCCGGCGGGCGGCGCGACCACTTGGACCGGCTTGCGGTCGAGCTGGTGCGTACCGGTGAACACCCACGTGCGATACGACCAGAAGCGGAACAACGTGCCCAGCGGCAGCCCGACCGCGTACTTCGCGACGTTGTCCGCGAGCAGTGACGGGTGCCCCAGCCAGTAGTGGGATATCGCCACCGTGCCGGCCTCGATCGCCATACCGACGCCGCTGAACACCATGAACAGCACGAACTCGCGCCGCGAGTCGTCCGACGTGCGATGCCGGAAGGCCCAATAGCGATTGCCGACGTAGTTGACGATGATCGCGACGGCGGTCGAGATCACCGACGAGCGCACCGAGGCAAGGCCCAGGTGATTGCGACAGATGTTGAACACGATCACGTTGACGACCACGCCGAACCCGCCGACGGCGCCGAACTTCAGCGTCTCGTGCAGCAGGTGCCCGACGCGGTCGTACCAAGCTCGCAGAGCGTTCACGCGCGCCCGCCTTCGAGTACCGGCGCGGCGTCCGGTTGTTTGTGCTTGAACACCCACGTGCGAAATGCCCAGAACCGGAACAGCGTGCCCAGCGCCATGCCGACGATGTTCGCCGAGATGTTGTCCGCGAGTTTGCTCTCGTATCCCATGAGGTTGTGCGAGACGAACACACTCGATGCCTGGATGCCGGCCGCGATCGCGCTGAAGACGAAGAAGAGGGTGTACTCCCGGCCGACTCCGGTGCGGTCACGGTGTCGGTAGGTCCAGTAGCGGTTGCCGACGTAGGCCACGATCGTGGCCGGGATCGAGGACATGATCTTCGCGGCGACCCCGCCCATCCCGAGCGAGAGGCCCAGGTTGAACACGAGGACGTCGACCGCGTAGGCCAGTCCGCCGGCGACCAGGAACCGGGTGACCTCGGCACGGATCCGAGCGGCCCGGCTCTGCGGAGGCCCGGCGTCCGTCGCCGCCGGACGGGTGCTCGCGGGCGAAGTCACTGACGCTCCTTTGGCACCACTGGCGCTGTTACCGGCATGACGACTCACCTGACGAGGGTAGCCGCCGTTGCCGTCGGGCACCGGCGGGCGGTCACGGACGTGTCGCACACTTTCCACCGCAACCCCTCCCGCCCCGCACGCCCCACCGCCTGCGGGCGATGGGTGCATGTCCGTATGCTCCCGATGCTGCCCGCAATGCCCACTGCCACGCCTGCTCGCCCGGGGTCGGTACCCTTCCCCAGTGACGTTCCCAGTCGTCGGCATGGTCGGCGGCGGCCAGCTCGCCCGCATGACGCATCAGGCCGCAATCCCGCTCGGCGCCCGCTTTTGCGTGCTCGCCGCATCCCCCACCGAATCCGCGGCCCAGGTCGTGGGCGACGTCGTGCTCGGCAACCACGACGACCTCGACGACCTGCGCCGGTTCGCGCAGGCGTGCGACGTGGTCACGTTCGACCACGAGCACGTGCCCACCGAGATGCTGGCGGCGCTGGAGAGCGCCGGGGTCGCGGTGCGCCCGGGATCCCAGGCACTCGTGCACGCCCAGGACAAGGGGGTGATGCGGGCCAGGCTCGCCGAGATCGGCATCCCGTGCCCACGCAACCGCATCGTGTCCGATCCCGCCGACGTCGCCGCGTTCGCCGCCGAGATCGGCGGTTGGCCGGTCGTGCTCAAGACCACGCGCGGCGGCTACGACGGCAAGGGCGTGTGGATCGTTCGCGGCGAGGAAGAGGCCGCGGCGCCGTTCGCCGCGGGCGTCCCGGTACTGGCCGAGGAGAAGGTCGACTTCACCCGCGAACTGGCCGCGTGCGTCGTGCGCTCGCCGCACGGCCAGGCCGTCGCGTACCCCGTGGTCGAGTCGATCCAGGTCGACGGGGTGTGCCGCGAGGTGATCGCGCCCGCGCCGGACCTGTCCGAGGAGCGCGCGGTGGCGGCCCAGCGGATCGCGCTGACGATCGCGGGCGAACTCGGCGTCACCGGTCACCTGGCGGTCGAACTGTTCGAGACGAGCGACGGCCGGATCCTGGTCAACGAACTCGCCATGCGCCCGCACAACAGCGGCCACTGGACCATCGACGGCGCGGTGACGTCGCAGTTCGAGAACCACCTGCGCGCGGTGCTCGACCTGCCGTTGGGCGACCCGCGCGCTCGCGCGCCGTGGACCGTCATGGTCAACGTGCTCGGCGGCGACTACCCCGACATGTACCACCCGTACCTGCACGTCATGGCCCGCGACCCCGGCGTCAAGGTGCACATGTACGGCAAGGACGTGAAGCCGGGCCGCAAGGTCGGGCACGTCACCGTGTGCGGTGACGACCTGGACGACGTGCGCGAACGAGCCCGCCACGCCGCCGACTACCTTCGAGGGGACATCACCGAATGAGCACGCAGCCCGTCGTCGGCATCGTCATGGGTTCCGACTCGGACTGGCCGGTCATGGAACTCGCCGCACAGGTCATGGACGAGTTCGGGGTCGCCTACGAGGCCGACGTCGTCTCCGCGCACCGGATGCCGCAGGAGATGATCGCGTACGGCACCGAGGCGGCCGGGCGCGGTCTCAAGGCGATCATCGCCGGCGCGGGCGGCGCCGCCCACCTGCCCGGGATGCTCGCGTCGGTCACCCCGCTGCCGGTGATCGGGGTGCCGGTACCGCTCAAGTACCTCGACGGCATGGACTCGCTGCTGTCCATCGTGCAGATGCCCGCCGGCGTCCCGGTCGCCACGGTCTCCGTCGCCGGCGCCCGCAACGCGGGCCTGCTCGCGATCCGCATCCTCGCGGCCCACGACCCGACGCTCCAGGCCGCGATGATCGAGTTCCAGGCCGACCTCAAGGCCCAGGCCGTGGAAAAGGGCCGCAAGCTGCGCGAGCGCATCGGCTCCTGAGCGCGGCTCGCCGAGGGTCTCCGGGAACGAGGAGCCCCGGGAAGCGGACGATCCCGGAGCACGGGGATTCCCGCAGCGCAGGAATCCCGGAGCACGGGAGTCGCGCGCACATGAATCCCGGAGCACCCGAATCCCGGCCTACCCGAATCCCCGAGCACAGGGGCCCGAGTCCGGTCCCGGGTCCCTGTGCCCCTTGGCCCCGGGGTCACGTGCGTGCGGGGTCCGTCATGGTGATGCGTTGCAGTTCCACCGCCGAGCAGCGGTCCATGACCATGTCCAGGCCGGCGTCGCGGACCCGGTCGTAGGCGGCCTCGTCGATCACGTCGAGTTGGAACCAGACCGCCTTCGCGCCGATTTTCACGGCCTGGTCGGCGATGTCGCCCGCCTGCTCGGCGTTGACGAAGACGTCGACCACGTCCACCGGGAACGGGATCTCGGCGAGCGAGGCGTAGCCCTGCTCGCCGTGCACCGTCTCCGCCTTGGGGTGCACGGGTACGATCTGCTTTCCCCACTGACGGAGGAACGCGGCTACTCCGTATGCGGCACGGTGGGAGTTGGTACTGAGCCCCACCACCGCCCATGTGTGCGTGTCGAGGATCCGTCGGATCGTGGCCTCGTCGCCGTACGGCATGTTGATGACCTCGCAGTCCTGGTTTCGCTGCTCGCGGTGCCCCCGACAACGGACGGCACGGCGCCGTCGGCCGGGTGAGTGTGCCCCCGGGACGGGCCGGCTACTCAGGGGCGACCGAGTGCCCGGTAGGTCCATCCTGCGCCGCGCCAGCGCACCGGGTCGAGAGCGTTGCGTCCGTCCAGTACGCGCCGCTGCGCGACGACGCCGCCGAGTTCGGCCGGATCCATCTCGCGGAACTCGGGCCACTCGGTCAGATGCAGCACCACGTGGGCCCCGCGCGCCGCGTCGAAGGCGGTCTCCGCGAAGGTCAGGCCGGGGTACATCTTGCGGGCGTTGTCCATCGCCTTGGGGTCGTACACGGTCACCTCGCCGCCCTGGAGCTGCACCTGGGCCGCGACGTTGAGCGCCGGCGAGTCACGGATGTCGTCCGAGTTCGGCTTGAACGCGGCGCCGAAGACCGCGACCCGGCGGCCCAGGAAGCTGCCGTCGCACTGTTCACGGGCAAGGTCGACCATTCGGAACCGGCGACGCATGTTGATCGCGTCCACCTCGCGCAGGAACGTCAGTGCCTGGTCGGCGCCCAATTCGCCCGCGCGGGCCATGAACGCGCGGATGTCCTTGGGCAGACAGCCACCGCCGAAGCCGAGTCCGGCCTTGAGGAAGCGTCCGCCGATGCGCGGGTCGAACGCGAGCGCCTCGGACAACTGCTCGACGTCGGCGCCGGCCGCCTCGCACACCTCGGCCATCGCGTTGATGAACGAGATCTTGGTAGCCAGGAACGAGTTCGCGGCCGACTTGACCAGCTCGGAGGTCGCGAAGTCGGTGACCACGAGCGGCACCCCCTCGGCGAGCAGGGCCGCGTACACCTCGCGCAGGGTGTCCTCGGCCCGCTGGGACCGCACGCCGATCACGAGCCGGTCCGGGTGCAGGGTGTCCTGGACGGCGAAGCCCTCGCGCAGGAACTCGGGGTTCCACGCGATCTCGGCGGCGGCACCCGCGGGCGCCAGCGCGGCCAGCCGGTCCGCCATCCGCTCGGCCGTGCCGACCGGGACGGTGGACTTGCCCACGACCAGGCACGGGCGCTCCAGGAGCGGGCCCAACGTGTCCACGACCGCGTCGACGTAGGACACGTCGGCGGCGAACTCACCCTTGCGCTGCGGAGTGTTCACACACACGAAATGCACGTCGCCGAACGCCGCGACCTCGGCGATGTCGGTGGTGAAGCGCAGCCGGCCCGACGCCACGTGCGGCGCCATGACCTCTTCGAGGCCCGGCTCCCAGAACGGCACCCGGCCGGAGGCCAGCGTGGCCACCTTGTCGGGGTCCACATCCATCCCGAGCACTTCGAATCCCAGCTCGGCCAGGCACGCCGCGTGCGTGGCGCCCAGGTAGCCGGTACCGATGACCGTGATGCGGGGTGCCACGTGTGTCACCTGACTTCGTCGTCGGGAAAGAGCGTAAATCCTTGGGTCTGCGCACAGGATCGTATCCGTCGGGGTCGGACTCCGGTTGCGGAACCGGGCGGGGGCTTCGCGGCCGCACCCGCTTCCGGCGTCCTGGCGGGGGTTCGGATCGGGTAGGGCCGAGGATCGGCGGGCCGGGTGCTGTTTACTGATCGGTAGCTAGAACCTTCACGTCGAGAGGCAGGCAGCCCGTGGCTGGACGAAAAGACTTCGACCTCTACCGCGTTTCCGAGGAGCACGACATGCTCCGCGCGTCGGTGCGTGCGCTTGCCGAGGCGAAGATCGCTCCGCATGCCGCCGAGGTCGACGAGCGGGCTCGCTTCCCGCAGGAAGCGCTCGATGCCCTCACCGCGAACGATCTGCACGCGGTGCACATCCCCGAGGAGTACGGCGGCTCGGGCGGGGACGCGCTCGCGACGGCGATCGTGATCGAGGAGGTCGCGCGGGTGTGCGCGTCCTCGTCGCTGATCCCGGCGGTCAACAAGCTCGGCACGTTGCCGCTGATGCTGTCGGGGTCGGAGGACCTCAAGCGGCGCTACCTGGGCGCGGTGGCGCGCGGCGACGGCATGTTCTCCTACTGCCTGTCCGAGCCCGAGGCGGGTTCGGACGCGGCGGCGATGAGGACGCGCGCGGTGCGCGACGGGGATTCGTGGGTGCTCGACGGCGTCAAGCGCTGGATCACCAACGCGGGTGTGTCCGAGTTCTACACGGTGATGGCCGTGACGGACCCGACCAGGCGCTCGAAGGGCATCTCCGCGTTCGTGGTGGAGAAGTCGGACGAGGGCGTCTCCTTCGGCGCCCCCGAGCGCAAGCTGGGCATCAAGGGCTCGCCGACGCGCGAGGTCTACCTCGACAACGTGCGCATCCCGGCCGACCGGATCATCGGCGAGGAGGGCACGGGCTTCGCGACCGCGATGAGGACGCTCGACCATACCCGCGTGACGATCGCCGCGCAGGCGCTGGGCATCGCGCAGGGCGCGCTCGACTACGCGAAGGGCTACGTCCTGGAGCGCAGGCAGTTCGGCAAGGCGATCGGCGAGTTCCAGGGCATCCAGTTCATGCTCGCGGACATGGCGATGAAGCTGGAGGCGGCCCGCCAGCTCACCTACGCGGCGGCGGCCAGGTCCGAGCGCGGCGACGCCGACCTCACCTTCTTCGGCGCGTCGGCCAAGTGCTTCGCGTCCGACGCGGCGATGGAGATCACCACGGACGCGGTCCAACTCCTCGGCGGCTACGGGTACACCCGTGACTACCCGCTGGAGCGGATGATGCGCGACGCGAAGATCACCCAGATCTACGAGGGCACGAACCAGGTACAGCGGATCGTCATGGCCAGGAACCTGCCGAACTGACCTACCGCGCGTACGACGGGCCGCTCCTTCGGGGCGGCCCGTCGGGCGTTCGGGCGGCTGCGGGTGTCGGCTTCTCGGCGCGCCGTTCGGCGGCTGTTCGGTGGCTATTCGGTGGCCTGTCGGGCGGGCTCTCGGGTCGGCTCTTCGGTGGGTGTCAAGGTCAGGGTGTCCGCGTGCTCGGTGTACCGCTCGCCCGTCTCGGGGCAGCGCCATTCGGCGGGGCCGCTCGGTTCGAGAGGTATGCCGGCTCGCCCCACCCACTTGATCCGGCGGGCCGGTACGCCGGCCATCAGGGCGTGGTCGGGGACGTCGCGATGGACCACGGCGCCGGCCGCGATCAGTGCCCAGCGGCCGATGGTGACGCCGGCCACGACCACGCTCCTGGCCCCCACGGCGGCGCCCCGGCGGACCGTGACGCCCTGTGCGTGCCAGTCCCGGTCGCGCTTGAGGGTGCCGTCGGGGGTGATCGCCCGCGGATACATGTCGTTGGTCAAAACCGCGGCCGGGCCGATGAAGACGCCGTCCTCCAGGACCGCCGGCTCGTAGACGAGCGCGTGGTTCTGCAGCTTGACGTTGTCGCCGATGCGCACCGCCGGGCCGACGTACGCGCCGCGGCCGATCACGCAGTTCGTGCCGAGTGTCGCGTCCTCCCTGATCTGGGCCAGGTGCCACACCCGGGTGCCCGCGCCGATGGTTGCCGACTCGTCCACGTCCGCGCTCGGATCGATGTCCACACCCGAACGCTAGTGCTCACGGTGCGGCGACACCCAGGAAATCGGCGAGTACGCGGGCCGATCGCCGGCCGTCGTGGTGCTCCTCGACGTACGCCGGCCCGCGCGCCGCGAGTTCGCGGGCCGCTTCGGGTTCGGCGACCACTCGCTCCAGGGTCTGCGCGAGCGAGTCGGGGTTCGCGTTCAACACGGGCACGTCGGCCGGGAGGTGTTCGAGCGTCGACTCGTGCAGGTAACTGATCGTCAGACGACCGGCGGCCATCGCCTGACACGACGTCATGCCGTAGGTGCCGCACGCGAATTGGTCCAGCACGATGTCCACGTCCGCGAGCAGGCCGGGGAGTTGCTCGGCGGCGCCGGGCAGGATGCGTCGATACTCGATCAGGCCCACGTCGTGCAGGTGGTGGAGCATCGGTTCGATGCGCGCGGTGCCCTTGAGGAACGGGCCGTTCATCGGGTGCGCCACGACCGGGCGCTCGCGCTCCAGGACGGGCGCCGCGCTGTGCCAGGTCGCCGGGTCGAGCGCGGCCGGCAGCCACACCGCGTCCGGGACGTCCGCGATCAGGTCCGGGGTGGCCACGAACGTCGGTACGTCGAGGTCGCGCAGCACCGGAAGCAGCCGGTCCACCCTGGCCTGCAACGCGTGGGTCAGCTCGTGGCGCGGATCGAACGGTGAGAACTCGATCCGCGACCGGTGGTCCAACGGGTGGCGGATCTCCGGCCCGTACAGAACCAGACCCAGCTCGATGCCCGCGACGCGGAGTTCGGCGAGGTCGGCGTCGACCCACGAACCGCCCCCGAGCCGGCCGAAAACCGCCCTTGCCCCCTCGGCGAGGTAGTGCGTGTAGCGGTCCAGAACGTGCGCGAGGCGGCCGAGTTGCCAGTCGGTGGACAACCACTCGTCCGTGCCGATCGCGAGGTCGGCGGGGTGCCCCGAGGTGTTGGCCGAGGCGAGCGCGCCGGCCTCGGCTCGCACGCCCGGCAGTTCGCGCTCGACGGCGCGGGCCCACGCGTGGCCCTGGCCGGCCGTGTTGGTGGGGCCGATACCGAGTACCGGAGACGACTCGGGGCGGGGCTTGGCGTCGGCCGCGAACGCCCGTACGAAAGGCTCGTAGGCCGCCGAACAGCGCTCGCTCCACGCGGTCGCGTCGCGCTGCGTGTCCGCGCGGTGGACGCGGCGGACGGCGTCCAGGTCGCGTTGGGCCATGATCCGGCGCAGCCCCCGGAGCACCCCGCCGCCTTCGAGCGCGTCGACCGCGGCGTGCGCGGCGGCGACCCGGGCGGCCTTGGCGGTGTCGACGGGGACGCGCAGGGAGCGCACCACGCTCGTGGGGGACACCTCGACGGACGTGGTCACCTGGACGCTCTCGGCCGGTGTGACGTGCAGCACGTAGGTGCGCTCGGCCGGGGTTTCGGTGTACTCGTCGGTCGGGTCCGTCCCGGTGCGCACGACTCGTCGCAACGGTCCCGACCGGCCCGGTGGCCGGTCCTCGGCCGCGTGCCTGGCATCCGGAACAGCCACACCCGCGGCCACAGCCGAGTCCCTGTCGCTCATTGCCGTCGTCTCCCAAGGCCGTGCCGACGCTTCACAGACTGTCACCGGGGACGAGCGGTGACCAGCGCCGCCACGTTACTTGCCTTTTGCGAACAGACCGGGTTTCCACCCCATCAAACGGCGAGTCGCCTCGCTCGCGGCCGCATGGCCCTGTGCGGTTGTGCGGGCGGTGGCGGGAGCGATGGCGGGCCGGGTGAGGCGAGGCGTGGCTCGCGGCCTTGCGGTTTGTGGGGCCGGAGTGGCGGAAGCGGCAGGGGCTGGGTGTTGCTTTGCCCCTGCCGCTTCCGGTGTCGTGTGTCCCCCACCCGGGACGTGCCGCCTTGCCGTGCTTGGCTCACCCCCGAGCCGCGTGCGGACATGCTCAGGTGCGGTCTTCCTCCGGGAGCCGTGCCCGGCCCGCCATCAGTCGGTCCGCGAGGCTCTTCGGGCTGGTCAGGAAGCCCGCGCCCCACGAGCCGTGCATCGTCGCCAGAACCAGTGGCAGACGGATCAATGCCCGCATGCTCAGGTTGCGCCCTTCCCACAGGGCGCCGGCGAGTATCCCGACCGCGTAGCCGCCGGGGAAGATCCACCCGATCCGGTAGCCGGTGAGCCCCACTATCGTCCCGACCACGACCACGGCGAGGGCGGCGGGGGGAGCGAGGTAGCGCAGGTTCACCGAGCCCTGGTGGTGCCGTGAGACCACCCGGCGCCAGCGGCCGTAGTTGAAGTACTGCTTCGCGAGGGCCTTGGGCGTCTGCCGGGGCCGATACGAGACCTGAAGCTCGGGGGTGAACCACACGAGGTAACCGGCCTGCCGGATCCGAAAGTTCAGCTCCCAGTCCTGGGCGCGCTCGAACTCCTCGTCGTAGCCGCCCATCTCCTCGAGCACCTCGCGTCTGAAGACGCCCAGGTACACGGTGTCGGACGGCCCGGCCCCGCCCCCGATGTGGAACCGAGCGTTGCCGACGCCCAGTTTCGAGGTCATCGCGCGCGCGACGGCCTGCTCGTACGGTGTCGTGCCCTCGGCGTGCATGAGTCCGCCGACGTTGGCCGCACCGGTCTCCGCGAGCAGCCGGACGGCCGTCGAGATGTAGCCCGGCGGCAGGATGCCGTGCCCGTCCACCCGCACGATGACCGGGTGGCTGGACGCGCCGATCGCCGCGTTGAGCGCGCTGGGCGTTCGACCACTGGGGTTGGGAACCGTGCGCACGCGTGCGTCGTGCGCGGACAGGTCGGCGGCGATCACGTCCGTGTCGTCCTTGGACGGCCCGAGCGCGATGACCACCTCGATCTCGCCGGGGTAGTCCTGCGAGAGGACTCGGCCCACGGCCTCTTCCAGATGCCGAGACTCGTTGAGCACCGGCATGATCACGGACACGGACGGCTTTTCGGGGAGCGGCTCCGGCAGACGAGCGGGGGGCTCGTGCGTGGCGGGCTCGTCGGCGGTGGGATTCATCGCCTCGGAGCGTACTGCGAATGGTCCTGTCGGTGGGCACCGGCGACCAGGGTGCCCGAGCGGGGGCCCGGCGTGCCGTCGCGGTTCCGGGGTGTGACCGCTTTACGGTGGTTGGCAGCCCCACCGCAACCGCAGCACGCCGCACAGGCGTCCTTCGGGTGTACACGGGTACGGATGTGCCGGTCGTGCGGCGTGCGCCGAGGCGATACGGCAGCGATTCGGCGCGACGACGTCGGTCCGCGAGGGAGGGACACCGAAGGCCATGGCGAACACAGGCAGCCGGGCCTCGGCGAGGCCCGCGGAGGGAAACCGCGGCGGGCGCAACGTCGGCCGCAACTGGCTCGTCCTGATCACCGGCGTGCTGGCGACCGCGATCCTGGCCACCAGCGGCATCGGCTGGGCGTGGGTGCGGCACCTGGACGGGAAGATCGAGCGGGTCGATCCGTTCAAGGACCTGGCGAACCGCCCGGACACCGGCTCGGGCAAGGACCTCAACTTCCTGATCGTCGGCTCGGACAACCGCGAAGGCATCCCCAAGGCGACGCTCGACAAATTGCACGCCGGCGGCGAGTCCTGTGACTGCACCGACACGATCATGATCGTGCACCTCAACGGCAAGCGGGACCGCGCGACGATCACGAGCCTGCCGCGCGACAGCTACGTGACCTTCCCCGCGCACAAGGACAAGAGGACCGGTCAGCAACGCGGCGAGACCAAGGGCAAGATCAACGCGGCCTACACACTCGGCGGTCCCGCGTTGACCGTGGACACGGTGGAGAAGTCCACCGGCATCCGGATCGACCACTACGTCGAGGTCAACTTCGTGTCGTTCGTGAGCGTCGTGGACGCCCTCGGCGGCGTCGAGATGTGCACGCCCAAGCCCCTGCACGACCCCAAGTCCGGCTTGGACCTGCCCGCCGGCACCAGCAGGCTCGACGGCCAGAAGTCGCTTCAGTTCGTCCGGGCCCGCTACATCGCCAGCGACCCGACCGGTGACATCGGCCGTACCCAGCGCCAGCAGAAGTTCATCACGCAGGTGCTCGCCAAGGCGACCGACAGCGGGACGCTCACCGACCCGCTCAAGCTCAAGAACGTCGTCGACGCGGTACTCGGTTCGATAAAGGTCGACGAGAAGCTCAAGCCGCAGGACTTCCTGGCTCTGGGCAAGGAAATGAAGAACCTGTCGAACTCGGGGGTCACCTACGCGCAGGTGCCGCTCAAGAGCATCGACCACCAGGTGCCCGAGTGGGGCTCGACCGTGCTGTGGGACGACGTCAAGGCGCGTGGCCTGTTCGACGCGATCCGCGGCGACAAGGACCTGATCGAGCCCGCGAAGTCGGAGACACCCAAGAACGACGGGCCGGGCGGCAACGCCACCGGCGCGCCCACGCCGACCCAGGTCGAGGTCGCCCCCGGCGACATCGCGGTGCAGGTGTACAACGGCACGCCCACCCAGGGCCTGGGC
The DNA here is from genome assembly GCF_009865215.1 of Streptomyces sp. SID3343. GTDB lineage: Bacteria > Actinomycetota > Actinomycetes > Streptomycetales > Streptomycetaceae > Embleya. Next base: position 26,030 of record NZ_WWJX01001164.1, read on the forward strand.
ACGCGCGCCAACGACGACCTCAAGGCCGTCGGCTTCGCCATGGCGGGCCCGCCGCGCAACTCCACCCCACCCGACGGCGTGCACACGACCATCCGCTACGACCCCAAGTGGAACCGCTCGGTCAAGACCGTCCAGGCGGCGCTGCCGAACGCGGTCTCGGAGTCGGTGACCGGGCTCGGACGCACGATCGAGGTGGTCGTCGGCTCGTCCTACACGGGCGTTGCGCCCGTTCAGGTGGGCAAGCCCACGCCCACCGCGACCGAGCAGTCCGCCGACCCCGCGGCGCCGCCGTACTCGGCCAAATCCGGTGACGAGGTCTCGTGTAAGAAGTGAGCATCAAATCTGGAACAAGTGGTCGATGAAGCGGCAGTTCGGTTGCCTCAGGGCTGATCGAGTGAAAGCTTCGATGCCATGACCAATTGGCCGCCGGGATGGGCGGACGGCGACCAGCAGCCGCAGCAGCCTCCTCCGGGAACGATTCCCTCTCGCCCCTCCGGACCCGCTCCGGGGGGATATCCGCAGCCGGCGAACCCCACCGAGCCGACCGCCGTGCTCCCGCAGGGGTCCGGCGGCGGGCAGTCCGCCGCCTCACCGGCCGGTGGCTACCCGGCGCAGCCGCCCCTGGGCGACGGCTACCCGCCGCCGCCCGTACCGGCGCAGCCCCC
>NZ_WWJX01000121.1 GCF_009865215.1 Streptomyces sp. SID3343
CGCGAGGCGAGGCGACGGCGACGCCGGCGCGGTCGGCCCGGCGCCCGGCTACGTCGTTCCCGTCAAGCGGAGGCGTGTGCGCGCGGGGGCCCACTCGGGTAGCGAGGTCACGATGTCGGCGAGGGTGACGCCGGCGAGGCTGCTGCGCCAGGCGTCGTGTGCGTCCGTCATTTTCGCGGCCAGGATGCAGGTGTGACGGCAGTCCTCGGGGTCCAGTGCGCCTCGTCCCTGTTGGCGGATCTCGCGGCATTCGTACGGCGAGGACGCGCCGTCGACGGCCTCGACGATCTGTAGGAGCGTGATGTCGGCGGTGGGCCGGGCGAGCCGGAATCCTCCCCGCGGACCGGTGGTCGCGGTCAGCAGGCCGGCTCTGACGAGTGCCTTCAGCTGCTTGGCCAGGTAGGGCGCCGGCAGGTCGAAGTACTGCGCGAGCTGGGTCGTCGACGCGCTGGTTCCCGGGTCGAGCTGAGCGAGGGACGTGGCGCAGTGCAAGACCCACTCGGTGCTTCCTGGCAGCTTCACCTCTTCAGCTTATCGCAGACATCATGGACCTGTTTAGTCCGTGATAATGTCCGAGCGAACAGCCAACGAGGGCGCTGTCGAAAGCGCTGTCCAGAGCGCTGTGCTGGTTGGAGCGCTGTCCGAAGCGCGAACGAGACAACGAGAAGGGGAGATCGTCATGCGGATCGCCATTGCCGGCGCGACCGGGAACATCGGGGCCCTGACCGCCACCGTCCTCGAACAGGACGGGCACGACGTCGTACGCATCAGCCGCTCGCTCGGCGTGGACCTGTCGACCGGTGCCGGGCTCGACGACGCCCTGGTCGGCGTCGAGGCCGTCGTCGACGCGACCAACGCGCCCGCCGCCGACGAGGCCGCGACGGTGGCGTACTTCCGCACGACCACGGGCAACCTGCTCGCCGCCGAGGAGCGCGCCGGTGTGCGCCACCACGTGCTGCTCTCGATCGCCGGGGTGGATCGCATCGAGGGCAACGCGCACTACGCCGGCAAGCGGGAACAGGAGCGTCTCGTGGCGGCGGGGCCGGTGCCGTGGACGACGGTGCCGGCCGCCCAGTTCCACGACTTCGCCGCGATGGTGGCGAGCTGGACCGAACAGGACGGCGTCGCCACGATCGCCCCGCTGCTCGTCCAGCCGATCGCGCCCTCGGACGTGGCCGACATCCTCGCCGAGATCGCCGTCGGCGAGCCGCAGGGGCGCTACGTCGACGTGGTCGGGCCCGAACCGCAGGACTTGGTGGACATGGCCCGGCGTACCCACGAGGCGCGCGGCCGGGTGGTGAAACTGGTACCGACGTGGTCGGGGGCCTTCGGGCCGTCGATGGCCGGCAACGTGCTCCTGGCCGTCGACGGCGCCCGCATCGCGCCGACCACCTTCGACGAGTGGCTCGCGGAACAGCGATAGCGCCGACGGTGCCGACGGTCGGGCGAAGCACGGGGCACGCACGTACGGACATCCGTATCCGCGTGCCCCGTTCGCGGCCCCGTGATCACGCGACCTTGTACACCCACCCGTACGGATCGACCGCGCGCCCGGTCTGGATGTCCAGCAGGGCCTCGCGCAGCCGCGTGGTCACCGGCCCCGTGGCGCCGCCCGCCACCGTCCACCCGCCCTCGGCCGACCGGACCTCGCCGACCGGCGTGACCACGGCAGCCGTACCGCACGCGAAGACCTCGGTCAGGGTGCCGTCGGCGACGCCCTCGCGCCACTCGGCAACCGAGACCCGCCGCTCCTCGGTGCGACAACCGAGGTCGCCGGCCAGCCGCAGCAGGGAATCACGGGTGATGCCCGGCAGCAGCGTCCCGGTCAACGCCGGCGTGACCAGAGTCGGGACGCCGTTCTCGCAGGCCCGGACGAAGCACAGGTTCATGCCGCCCATCTCCTCCACCCAGCGCCGCTCGACCGCGTCCAACCACACCACCTGGTCGCAGCCGTGCTCGGCGGCCTCCGCCTGGGCCAACAGGGAAGCGGCGTAGTTGCCCGCGCACTTGGCCTCGCCGGTACCGCCGGGAGCGGCCCGGACGTACTCCTGCGACAGCCACACCGACACGGGCTTGACGCCCCCGGTGAAGTACGCGCCGGCGGGCGACGCGATGACCATGAACAGGTACTCGGACGCCGGCTTGACGCCGAGCGCGACCTCGGTGGCGAACATGAACGGGCGCAGGTACAACGAGGCTTCGCCACCCCGCGGCACCCACGCGAGGTCCTGCCGGACCAGATTCGCGCACGCGTCGACGAACACGTCGATCGGCAACTCGGGCATCGCCAGGCGCGCCGCGCTGCGCTGGAAGCGGGCCGCGTTGGCCTCGGGGCGGAACAGCGCGACGGAGTCGTCGGGGCGGCGATACGCCTTGAGCCCCTCGAAGATCGACTGACCGTAGTGGAGCGTCATGTTGGCCGGGTCCAACGACAGCGGGGCATACGGCCCCACCTCGGCGTCGTGCCAGCCGCGCTCGGTCGTCCACTTGATCGTGACCATGTGGTCGGTGAAGTGTCGGCCGAACCCGGGAGCCGCGAGGACGGCCTCACGCTGCTCGGCCGGCAACGGGTTCGCGGACGGACGCAGGGCGAAATCCACGGCGGGGAAGGTCATCGGCGATCCATCCTTCGAAAGAGGCCGGCCGGCCGTCGACAGGAGCCGGTCAGGCCCGACGCTCAGCACAGCAGGGTCACGACGGGCTCGCAAGGGTTGTTCGGAGAACGGGCCGGCAGACGCAAAGAACCGACGGATCGGCCCCGCCCCGGCTCATTCGTTTGCGTTGCGCGAGCCCGCCGAGTCGGCTCGGCCCGGGCGGGGCGAGCACGCCTGGGCACAGCCATCCGACCGGTTAGCGCCTTGGTTGGAACGCACCGAAAAGCCGGCCGGCTTTGGGCACGCGGACGAAGTCCGGCACATCGCGGCTGACATAGCGTCGTTGACATACCGACAGGAAGGATTCGCCGTGACCGTCCACCCCTACGGCCGCGTCGTCGTCGCAGACACCCACGCCGGC
>NZ_WWJX01001165.1 GCF_009865215.1 Streptomyces sp. SID3343
AGCCCCGCCCGCACCCGACCCAGCCCGCGCCCCCCGGAACCCACCGGGGGCGCGGCGGCCTACGCGCCCACCTGGGCCGGTTCCGCCACGAGCCACGCCTCGACGCCGTCCAACAGCGTGCGTTGCGCGTCCGCCGGGGCCACCGACCCCAGGATCGACTGCCGTGCCAGCTCCGCCAGCTCCGCGTCCGTGAACGCGTGGGCGTCCCGAGCGATCTCGTACTGCGCCGCGAGCCGCGACCCGAACAGCAACGGGTCGTCCGCGCCCAACGCGATCGGCACGCCCGCCTCGAACAGCTTCCGCAGCGGAACGTCCGCGGCCTTGTCGTACACGCCCAGCGCGACGTTCGACGCCGGACACACCTCGCACACGATCCGCCGCCGCGCGAGCGAGGCCATCAACTCCGGATCCTCCGCCGCCCGTACCCCGTGCCCGAGCCGCCGCGCGCCCAGCACGTCCACGCATTCGCGGATGCTGCGCGGGCCGTCCAACTCACCGCCGTGCGGATTCGCGAACAAGCCGGCGTGCCGCGCGATCTCGAAGGCCCGCTCGAACGCCGGCGCCCGTCCCCGCCGCTCGTCGTTGGACAGGCCGAATCCGACGACACCACGATCGGTGTACTGGGCCGCGAGCCGCGCGAGCGTTCGGGCCTCCAACTGATGCTTGGTCCGGTTCGCCGCGATCACCACGGCCATCCCGATGCCGGTCGTCGTCCGGGCGGCGTCCACGGCGTCCAGGATGGTCTCCACCGCAGGGGTCAAACCGCCGAGCCGCGGTGCGTACGACGTGGGGTCGACCTGGATCTCCAGCCACCCCGAGCCCTCGGCCCGATCGTCCTCGGCCGCCTCGGTCACGAGCCGATACACGTCGGCCTCGGTCCGCACGCACGACCGCGCGATGTCGTACAGCCGCTGGAACCGGAACCATCCGCGCTCGTCGGTGGCCCGCAATCGCGGTGGTTGGCCCGACGTCAACGAATCGGGCAGTCGCACGCCGTGCAGATCCGCCAGTTCCAACAGGGTTGCCGGCCGCATGGATCCGGTGAAGTGCAGGTGGAGATGGGCTTTCGGAAGGGTGCGGACATCGCGTGCGGGTCGATCCATTCACAGATTGTGGCCCACCCGCCCCGGGCCTGGGACGCCTACGGCGGATCATCCCCTGAAGGGGAACCGAAAAGCCGGGAAACAACGGGCGACACCGGGTGACAACGGACGTCACCCGACTACAAAACCTGCCGCACGCACTCGGTGAGAATCGGACACGCCCGGTCACCGCGAACGGGCGGCGGCCATCGAAGGGCAAGCAAAAGGCCGCCGCACGGTGTCCCGTACGACGGCCTTCAACGCCTCACAACCACAGGAGGTTCGGCCACTGCAGAAACCGCACCGACCGCAGCCGCAGCCGATCCGCAGCAGTAGCCCCCGCTTCACTTCACCTTCGCTTCACTTCGGTTGCTTTACTTCGCCTCGCCCAGCAGCTTCGCGATCCGGCCCACGCCCTCGACCAGGTCCTCGTCGCCCAGCGCGTACGAGAGGCGCAGGTAGCCCGGCGTGCCGAAGGCCTCGCCCGGGACCACCGCGACCTCGACCTCGTCCAGGATCAGGTTGGCGAGTTCGGCGGAGGTCTCCGGGCGCTTGCCGCGGATCTCCTTGCCCAGCACACCCTTCACCGACGGGTACGCGTAGAACGCGCCCTTGGGCTCGGGGCAGGTGACGCCGGGGATCTCGTTCAGCATTCGCACGATGGTGCGCCGACGACGGTCGAACGCGACCTTCATCTCGGCGACCGCCGACAGGTCGCCGTTCAGCGCCGCGATCGCGGCCGCCTGCGCGACGTTGCAGACGTTGGACGTCGCGTGCGACTGGAGGTTGCCCGCAGCCTTGATCACGTCCTTGGGGGCGATGATCCACCCGACCCGCCAGCCCGTCATCGCATACGTCTTCGCGACGCCGTTGACGATGACGCAGCGGTCCGCCAGCTCCGGGACGACGACCGGCATCGACACGAACTCGGTGTCGTCGTAGACCAGGTGCTCGTAGATCTCGTCGGTCAGCACCCAGATCCCGTGCTCGACCGCCCAGCGGCCGATCTCCTCGGTCTGCGCCCGCGAGTAGACCGCGCCGGTCGGGTTCGACGGCGAGACGAACACGAGCACCTTGGTGCGCTCGGTGCGCGCGGCCTCCAACTGCTCGACCGACACGAGGTAGTCCGTGGTCTCGTCGGCCACGACGTCGACCGGGACACCGCCCGCGAGCTTGATCGACTCGGGGTAGGTCGTCCAGTACGGCGCGGGCACGATGACCTCGTCGCCCGGGTCCAGGATCGCCGCGAACGCCTCGTAGATCGCCTGCTTGCCGCCGTTCGTGACGAGCACCTGGGACGGGTCCACCGACAGGCCCGAGTCGCGCAGCGTCTTCGCGACGATCGCGGCCTTCAGCTCCGGCAGACCGCCCGCCGGGGTGTAACGGTGGAAACGCGGCTCGCGGCACGCGGCCACCGCCGCCTCCACGATGTAGTCGGGCGTCGGGAAGTCCGGCTCGCCGGCACCGAAGCCGACGACGGGACGACCGGCGGCCTTGAGGGCCTTGGCCTTGGCGTCGACCGCGAGCGTCGCGGACTCGGCGATGGCACCGACGCGGGCCGAAACCCTGCGCTCGGACACGGGCACGGACTGGGGGCTGGAGGTTGGAGCCGTCATGCCGGCCATCGTCCCATTTCCGCTCGGTCGCGGGCATCCGGGTTTGGTCACGAAGACCCGCCGAGAACACGGACACGACCCGAACCGGTGGCGCGTTCCGGACGGGTTCGACCTGAAGCACCGAACCCCGTACACTCGACGCTTGGCGGTCCGAACCTGCATGCTGCCGCGCCCGAAAATTTCGTGTCTTCGGGTCGGCGACTCCGCTAGGTTGGTGACCACGTGAAGGGCACTAGCTCAATTGGCAGAGCACCGGTCTCCAAAACCGGGGGTTGGGGGTTCAAGTCCCTCGTGCCCTGCGATGTGCGGCTTCGGTCGATCCCCGGATCGACCGTGACCCGTACGCAGTCTGCGCAAACTGTCGGCGCCGACAACCCCGTCGGTGATCCACGGTCGGACCGGATCAGGTGAGGACGAGTTGACGGAGGCCCACGGCTCCACGGCTACGCCCGAGCACAGCAGCTCTGACGGCCACGGCTCCGACGACGTGCCCCCTGGTGGTCGTCGGGCGAACCGCCCGAAGGGTTCTTCGGGTAAGCCGGAGCAGAAGAAGAAGAATCTGTTCGCGCGTGCTGCTCTGTTCTACCGACAGATCATCGCCGAGCTGCGCAAGGTCGTCTGGCCGACCCGCAACGAGCTGACCACCTACACCACGGTCGTCATCGTCTTCTGCGTGATGATCATCGCGATCGTCTACGGCCTCGACTTCGGCATCGCGAAGGCATCGCTCGCCATCTTCGGCTGAGCCGCCGGCTCGCGACAGCCGGCTCGCGCCGACGACCGACCTACGCTCGCAACGTCTGCAACGCCTGCAACGACCGTTCGACCCCCAGCCAGGAAGAAGCACCCAACGTGTCTGACCCGAACCTGTCCGCCGACAACTCCGTCGATGAGACGGTGCCCCTGTCGGAGCAGGCGGAGGCCGCAGCTCTCGAGGACTCAACCCTCGAGGACGCAGCCGAGGCCCCGGCCGTCTCCACCGATGACGATGTGGAAGACGTCGAGGCCACCGAGGACGACGCACCGGGTGCCGACGCCGAGGACGACGCCGAAGAGGCCGAGGACGACGACGCCGAAGCGGGCGACGACGTCGAGGCCGCGGACGCCGACGAGGACGACGACGCCGAGATCGAGGACGCTCCCGAGGGCGACCCGGTCGAGGACTTCAAGGACGCGCTCCGTCGCGCCCCGGGCGAGTGGTACGTCATCCACTCCTACGCGGGCTACGAGAACCGCGTGAAGGCCAACCTCGAATCCCGTACCACCTCGCTCAACATGGAGGACTACATCTTCCAGGTCGAGGTGCCGCAGGAAGAGGTCGTCGAGATCAAGAACGGCCAGCGCAAGACCGTCAAGCGCAACAAGTTCCCCGGCTACGTGCTGGTCCGCATGGACCTCACCAACGAGTCGTGGGGCGCCGTTCGCAACACCCCGGGCGTGACCGGCTTCGTCGGCAACGCGCACGAGCCCTTCCCGCTCACCCTGGACGAGGTCGTCAAGATCCTCGCCCCGGAGGAGGAGAAGTCGGCCGGCGGCAGTGGCTCGAAGAGCCCGGCCGAGGTCAAGGTGCTCGACTTCGAGGTCGGCGACTCGGTCACCGTCATCGACGGTCCCTTCGCGACGCTTCAGGCGACGATCAACGAGATCAACGCCGACTCGCAGAAGGTCAAGGGCCTGGTGGAGATCTTCGGGCGCGAGACGCCGGTCGAGCTGTCGTTCAACCAGATCCAGAAGAACTGATACTTCCCCCAGGTGGGGCCCCGTTTCGCCGGGGCCGCACACGGGTGGTGGACAAGGCGCCCTCACAACGATGGTTATCGTTGAGGGGGCGCCGCACCGCGTGGCGGGCCCGAACACGTCCGCGCTCCGCGTGGTGATCGGGACGTACATCTCGTCGAAGGACCCGGAAACATGCCTCCCAAGAAGAAGAAGCTGTCAGCGATCATCAAGCTGCAGATCAAGGCCGGCGCAGCCACGCCGGCCCCGCCCGTTGGTCCCGCTCTGGGCCAGCACGGCGTCAACATCATGGAGTTCTGCAAGGCCTACAACGCGGCGACCGAGTCGCAGCGTGGCGACATCGTCCCGGTGGAGATCTCGGTCTACGAAGACCGTTCCTTCACCTTCGTGACGAAGACGCCGCCGGCCGCGCGCCTGATCCTCAAGGCCGCCGGTGTCGAGAAGGGCTCCGGCGAGCCCCACAAGACCAAGGTCGCCAAGGTCACCCGCGAGCAGGTTCGTGGCATCGCGCAGACCAAGATGGCCGACCTGAACGCGAACGACATCGACGCCGCCGAGAAGATCATCGCCGGCACCGCGCGTTCGATGGGCATCACCGTCGAGGGCTGATCCAGCCTCACGGGCCGGTCGTACCGCACGTCGTACGTACCGCACGTCGTACCGAACATCGCGAGGACGCGGCGCACCCGGTGCGCGGCAGTCTCGCGGAGTGGAAGGGTCCGCGCGACCCGCTCCCACCACAACTCCTTTCAGAATTCCAGGAGCTCTCAGTGAAGCGCAGCAAGTCCTACAACGAGGCCGACGCCAAGGTCGACCACGACCGGCTCTACTCGCCGCTCGAGGCCGTTCGCCTGGCGAAGGAGACCTCCACCTCCAAGTTCACCGGCACCGTCGAGGTGGCCATGCGCCTGGGCGTCGACCCGCGCAAGGCCGACCAGATGGTCCGCAGCACGGTCATCCTCCCGCACGGCACCGGCAAGACCGCCCGGGTCCTGGTCTTCGCGACCGGTGACCGTGCCGAGGCTGCCAAGGCCGCCGGCGCCGACATCGTCGGCTCCGACGAACTCATCGACGAGGTCGCGAAGGGCCGTCTGGACTTCGACGCCGTCGTCGCGACCCCGGACCTCATGGGCAAGGTCGGCCGCCTGGGCCGCGTGCTCGGCCCGCGTGGTCTCATGCCGAACCCGAAGACCGGCACGGTGACGCCCGACGTGGCGAAGGCCGTGAACGAGATCAAGGGCGGCAAGATCGAGTTCCGCGTCGACAAGCACTCGAACCTGCACTTCATCATCGGCAAGACGTCGTTCGACGACACCCAGCTCGTCGAGAACTACGCCGCCGCCCTCGACGAGGTGCTTCGTGCGAAGCCGTCGGCCGCCAAGGGTCGCTACATCCGTAAGGTCGGCGTCTCGACCACGATGGGCCCCGGCATCCAGGTCGACCCCAACCGCACCCGCAACCTCCTGACGGAGGAAGAGGGCGTCTGATCCGCCCCCGCACGCGAACGAGGCCCGGCACACCCCACGGTGCGCCGGGCCTCGGCGCGTCGAACGCCGGACCCTCGAAACACACCCGGGCCTCGTCGGCGGTGCGGAAGGTCCGCGTGCGCACGTCGCGGACTCCTCGCACAACCCCGCGCGATCTGCCCGACCGGAAACGATTTGCTCCGAACGAGGGCAGTCCCGTACCTTGGCACCAAGCCAAAGACCGTCGGTCGTTGTCGCTGTGCCGCAAGGCAGGGTGACAAACGAAGGTTCTGCTCACTGCGGACGACCAGCGTAGGTGTGAACGAGAGACGTTGCCCTGGATCGCGCGCATCGCGCCGATCGAGGATGTACGCCCCGTGCGCCTGCGCCGGGGCGTTTTTGTATGTGGTCTCCTCCTTCCGCCCTGCGGACCGGCGAATTCATCCGGCAGACGACCGACCGCACAGGTCGGTCGGCAATCGCATCGCGGAAGGAGGCCAGCCCTATGGCGAGGCCCGACAAGGTGGCCGCGGTCGCCGAGCTCACGGAGAAGTTCCGTGACTCGAACGCCGCAGTGCTGACCGAGTACCGCGGGCTCACCGTCGCGCAGCTCAAGGAGCTGCGTCGTTCGCTCGGTGAGAACGCGCAGTACGCCGTGGTGAAGAACACGCTGACCAAGATCGCCGCCAATGAGGCGGGCATCGATCAGCTGGACGCCCTTCTCGAAGGTCCGTCCGCGATCGCGTTCGTCACGGGTGACCCCGTCGACGCCGCGAAGAGCCTGCGTGACTTCGCCAAGGCGAACCCCCTTCTCGTCATCAAGGGCGGTGTCCTTGAGGGCAAGGCGCTCAGCGCCGACGAGATCAAGAAGCTCGCGGACCTCGAGTCCCGCGAGGTGCTGCTCGCCAAGCTTGCGGGCGCCATGAAGGCATCCATGGCCAAGGCCGCGGCTACCTTCCAGGCTCCGCTCACGGAGTTCGTCCGCACCGCGGACGCGCTTCGCGCGAAGGTCGAGCAGGGCGGTGCCGGCGAGCCGGCTCCCGCCGCCGAGGCCGAGACCGCCGAGTAACTCCGGCAGTCGCGACCCTGGTCGCAGGGGGCAGCGCCCCCGCCAATCCACATCACCCGGCACCTGCCGAAATGATCAGGAAGGACCGCCACATCATGGCGAAGATCAGCACCGACGAGCTTCTCGGTCACTTCAAGGACATGACCCTCATCGAGCTCTCGGACTTCGTGAAGCTCTTCGAGGAGACCTTCGACGTCAAGGCTGCCGCCCCGGTCGCCATCGCGGGCCCCGCGGGCCCGGGCGCCGTCGCCGAGGCCCCCGAGGAGCAGGACGAGTTCGACGTCATCCTCACGGGTGCCGGCGACAAGAAGATCCAGGTCATCAAGGAGGTGCGCGCCCTCACGAACCTCGGCCTCAAGGAGGCCAAGGACCTCGTCGACGGCGCCCCGAAGCCCGTCCTGGAGAAGGTTTCCAAGGAAGCGGCCGAGAAGGCCAAGGCTTCCCTCGAAGGCGCCGGCGCGTCCGTCGAGGTCAAGTAATTCGACGCCGCCCGCAAGGGTGGCCTCACCGAAGGCGATCGTCCGTCAGGGCGGTCGCCTTCGGGCTTTTTGGAGGGGCTGCGCGCTCCGGTCGGACTCGCTCGGGTCGATCCCGGCTCAGTGTCGGCTCGAAGAGGCTCGATTTTGGACCGGTGCCGACCGGGTCTCGGCTCGACGCCGGGCTGTCCCCGGTCCGATCCCCGCCCCCGCTTTGGCCCGGGGCCGATCCCAGCTCGACTTCCGACCGCTCGAACGTCGGGCGAGGGCTGTTCCGCAGCCGCTCCGAAGGTTGCGCCGACGCCGCTTCGTCCCCCTCACCAGGCCGTTCCGAGGCTGCTCTGAAGTCGGCCGAAAACCACCCGTAACCCCCTTCGCGACAGGCCCGAGAATGCGGAACAACCCGCTCGGCGTCGCTCGAAAGGGTGATACTCCCAACACTGTGAGCGTTCGCCGAATGCCTGCCGCGGGCGGCGGAACACGCCCGGGAGGGAGCGCGACACGGCGCGCGAGCGAGGGTCGGCGCGCAGTTGCGTGACGGCTGTCGGACCGGGGGGCTACGGTGTTTTTCAGGCTTCCCGAGACCCCGCGTGGACTCGGTCGGCCGCTGTGACGAGACTCTCGCCGCAGGCAGGGGGTTCGGGACCAAGGTCCGGTTTTCCCGGCGCTCGAAAGGGTTCCGTCGGCCGTCAGGGGGAAAGCAACCCCTTGACGAACGGATCGGGGCGCGCAATTCTTCGGACGCACCCCTGAAGCACGGTTGCCGGGCGGCTTGTCGTCCGGGTTTGGTGACCGGCCCTTCATAGGGGCTGGACAGCGGTGTGCCTTGTGGCTACACTGACCCTTTGCGCTGCCTATTGACTCCTCCCGGTGTATGAACCCGGGCCGTCCAGTATGCGCATAGTGAGTCCGAGCCCTCGGAAGGACCCCTCTTGGCCGCCTCGCGCACCGCCTCCGCTACCAACCCCGGCGCCGCCACTGCCCCGCTCCGCATCTCCTTCGCCAAGATCAGGGAACCCCTGGAGGTTCCGAACCTTCTCGCGTTGCAGACCGAGAGCTTCGACTGGCTGCTCGGCAACAGTGCGTGGAAGGCACGGGTCGAGGCCGCCCTCGCGGGCGGACAGGATGTACCCACCAAGTCCGGTCTGGAGGAGATCTTCGAAGAGATCTCTCCGATCGAAGACTTCTCCGGTTCGATGTCCCTGACGTTCCGGGATCACCGGTTCGAGCCTCCGAAGAACTCCATCGAGGAGTGCAAGGAGCGCGACTTCACCTACTCGGCGCCGCTGTTCGTCACGGCCGAGTTCACCAACAACGAGACCGGCGAGATCAAGAGCCAGACGGTCTTCATGGGCGACTTCCCGCTCATGACGAACAAGGGCACCTTCATCATCAACGGCACCGAGCGTGTCGTGGTGTCCCAGCTGGTTCGCTCCCCGGGTGTCTACTTCGACAGCCAGGTCGACAAGACGTCCGACAAGGACATCTTCAGCGCGAAGGTCATCCCCTCGCGTGGTGCCTGGCTGGAGCTGGAGATCGACAAGCGCGACACCGTCGGTGTCCGTATCGACCGCAAGCGCAAGCAGAGCGTCACCGTTCTGCTGAAGGCGCTGGGCTGGACCGACTCCCAGATCCTCGAGGAGTTCGGCCAGTACGAGTCGATGCGCCAGACCCTGGAGAAGGACCACACCCAGGGCCAGGACGACGCGCTGCTCGACATCTACCGCAAGCTGCGTCCGGGGGAGCCGCCGACCCGCGAGGCCGCGCAGACCCTGCTCGAGAACCTCTACTTCAACCCGAAGCGCTACGACCTCGCCAAGGTCGGCCGCTACAAGGTGAACAAGAAGCTCGGGGTCGAGCAGGCGTTGGACGCCGGCGTCATGACGGTCGAAGACGTCATCGCGACCATCAAGTACCTCGTCAAGCTGCACGCCGGCGAGACCGAGATGGAAGGCGCGTCCGGCCAGGAGATCGTGGTCGAGGTCGACGACATCGACCACTTCGGCAACCGTCGCCTGCGCAACGTCGGCGAGCTGATCCAAAACCAGGTCCGCACCGGTCTCGCCCGCATGGAGCGCGTGGTCCGCGAGCGCATGACCACGCAGGACGTCGAGGCGATCACGCCGCAGACGCTGATCAACATCCGGCCGGTCGTCGCCTCCATCAAGGAGTTCTTCGGTACCAGCCAGCTGTCGCAGTTCATGGACCAGACGAACCCGCTGTCGGGCCTGACCCACAAGCGTCGTCTGTCCGCGCTCGGCCCCGGTGGCCTCTCGCGTGAGCGGGCCGGCTTCGAGGTCCGCGACGTGCACCCCTCGCACTACGGCCGCATGTGCCCGATCGAGACCCCCGAAGGCCCGAACATCGGTCTGATCGGCTCGCTCGCGTCCTACGGTCGCGTCAACGCGTTCGGTTTCGTCGAGACCCCGTACCGCAAGGTCGTCGAAGGCCGCGTCACCGACGGCGTCGACTACCTGACGGCCGACGAGGAAGACCGCTTCGTCATCGCCCAGGCGAACGCGCCGCTCAAGGAAGACGACGTCTTCGCCGAGGCCCGTGTGCTCGTCCGTCGCCGCGGCGGCGAGATCGACTACATCCCCGGCGACGAAGTCGACTACATGGACGTCTCGCCGCGCCAGATGGTGTCCGTCGCGACCGCGATGATCCCCTTCCTGGAGCACGACGACGCGAACCGCGCGCTCATGGGCTCGAACATGATGCGCCAGGCCGTGCCGCTCCTGAAGGCGGAGTCCCCGCTGGTGGGCACCGGCATGGAGTACCGCGCCGCGGTCGACGCCGCCGACGTCATCACGGCCGAGAAGCCGGGTGTCGTCCAGGACGTCTCCGCGGACTACATCACCGTGATGAACGACGACGCGACGTACACCACGTACCGCGTGCAGAAGTTCATGCGCTCGAACCAGGGCACGTCCTTCAACCAGAAGGTCGTCGTCGACGAGGGCGCCACGGTCGTGGCCGGCCAGGTGCTGGCCGACGGTCCGTGCACCGAAGAGGGCGAGATGGCCCTCGGCAAGAACCTCCTCGTGGCGTTCATGCCGTGGGAAGGCCACAACTACGAAGACGCGATCATCCTGTCGCAGCGTCTGGTGCAGGACGACGTCCTCTCCTCGATTCACATCGAGGAGCACGAGGTCGACGCCCGTGACACCAAGCTGGGCCCGGAGGAGATCACCCGGGACATCCCGAACGTCTCCGAAGAGGTCCTCGCCGACCTGGACGAGCGCGGCATCATCCGCATCGGCGCCGACGTCGTGCCCGGCGACATCCTCGTCGGCAAGGTCACGCCCAAGGGCGAGACCGAGCTGACCCCCGAGGAGCGCCTGCTCCGCGCGATCTTCGGCGAGAAGGCGCGCGAAGTGCGCGACACCTCGCTCAAGGTCCCGCACGGCGAGTCCGGCAAGGTCATCGGCGTCCGCGTCTTCGACCGCGAGGCCGGCGACGAGCTGCCGCCGGGCGTGAACCAGCTGGTCCGCGTCTACGTGGCCCAGAAGCGCAAGATCACCGACGGTGACAAGCTCGCCGGACGTCACGGCAACAAGGGCGTCATCTCGAAGATCCTGCCGGTCGAGGACATGCCGTTCCTGGAGGACGGCACCCCGGTCGACATCATCCTCAACCCGCTCGGTGTCCCGTCCCGGATGAACCCGGGTCAGGTTCTGGAGACGCACCTCGGCTGGGTCGCCAAGACCGGCTGGAGTGTCGAGGGCGACGACGAGGCGTGGAAGGGCCGGCTGCGCGCGATCGCGGCCGACCAGGGTGCCCCCGGCACCAACGTCGCCACCCCGGTCTTCGACGGCGCGCGCGAGGAGGAGATCACCGGTCTCCTCGACTCGACCAACAAGACCCGCGACGGCGTCCGTCTGATCGACGGCACCGGCAAGGCGAAGATGTACGACGGCCGCTCCGGCGAGCCGTTCCCGCACCCGGTCTCGGTCGGGTACATGTACATCCTCAAGCTCCACCACCTGGTCGACGACAAGCTGCACGCCAGGTCGACCGGTCCCTACTCCATGATCACCCAGCAGCCGCTGGGTGGTAAGGCTCAGTTCGGTGGCCAGCGCTTCGGTGAGATGGAGGTGTGGGCACTCGAGGCATACGGTGCCGCCTACGCCCTCCAGGAACTGCTGACCATCAAGTCCGACGACGTCCTCGGCCGCGTGAAGGTGTACGAGGCGATCGTCAAGGGCGAGAACATCCCCGAGCCGGGCATCCCCGAGTCCTTCAAGGTGCTCATCAAGGAGATGCAGTCGCTCTGCCTCAACGTGGAAGTCCTCTCCAGCGACGGTATGTCGATCGAGATGCGTGACACCGACGAGGACGTCTTCCGCGCTGCGGAAGAGCTTGGTATCGACCTGTCGCGGCGCGAGCCGAGCAGCGTCGAAGAGGTCTGAGGCTCCCTCCCGGGTCCCGGCCGTGAGGCCGGGCCCGGGATTTCGACCCCAGTCCTGATGAAGACACACACTGGTGATCACGGGGAGCCCCATCCGTGACCGCCGGGACCAAACCCCGAAAGAGGGATTGACGAAACAGTGCTCGACGTCAACTTCTTCGACGAGCTGCGTATCGGCCTCGCCACCGCCGACGACATCCGCCAGTGGTCGCACGGTGAAGTCAAGAAGCCCGAGACCATCAACTACCGCACCCTGAAGCCGGAAAAGGACGGACTCTTCTGCGAGAAGATCTTCGGTCCGACCCGGGACTGGGAGTGCTACTGCGGCAAGTACAAGCGCGTCCGCTTCAAGGGCATCATTTGTGAGCGCTGCGGCGTCGAGGTAACTCGCGCCAAGGTGCGTCGTGAGCGCATGGGCCACATCGAGCTCGCCGCGCCCGTCACGCACATCTGGTACTTCAAGGGCGTGCCCAGCCGCCTCGGCTACCTGCTCGACCTCGCCCCGAAGGACCTCGAAAAGGTCATCTACTTCGCGGCGTACATGATCACGTACGTCGACGACGAGCGTCGCCAGCGCGACCTGCCGTCTCTCGACGCCAAGATCTCGGTCGAGCGGCAGCAGATCGAACAGCGCCGTGACGCCAGCGTCGAAGAGCGCCAGAAGAAGCTCGAGACCGACCTCGCCGAGCTGGAGGCCGAGGGCGCCAAGTCCGACGTCCGCCGCAAGGTGCGCGAAGGTGCCGAGCGTGAGATGAAGCAGCTTCGCGACCGCAACCAGCGCGAGCTCGACCGTCTCGACGACGTGTGGACCCGGTTCAAGAACCTCAAGGTCCAGGACCTCGAAGGCGACGAGATCCTGTTCCGCGAGATGCGCGACCGCTTCGGCACGTACTTCTCGGGCGGCATGGGCGCGGCCGCGCTCCAGCGCCGTCTGGAGTCCTTCGACCTCGACGCCGAGTCGGAGAAGCTCCGCGAGATCATTCGCACCGGCAAGGGCCAGAAGAAGACCCGCGCGCTCAAGCGTCTCAAGGTCGTCTCCGCGTTCCAGCAGACCCGGAACAGCCCCAACGGCATGGTCCTGGACTGCGTCCCGGTCATCCCGCCGGACCTGCGTCCGATGGTGCAGCTGGACGGTGGCCGCTTCGCGACCTCCGACCTCAACGACCTGTACCGCCGCGTGATCAACCGCAACAACCGGCTCAAGCGCCTGCTCGACCTCGGTGCCCCCGAGATCATCGTGAACAACGAGAAGCGGATGCTCCAGGAGGCCGTCGACGCGCTGTTCGACAACGGTCGTCGTGGTCGTCCGGTGACGGGTCCGGGCAACCGGCCGCTCAAGTCGCTCTCGGACATGCTCAAGGGCAAGCAGGGTCGTTTCCGTCAGAACCTGCTCGGCAAGCGCGTGGACTACTCCGCGCGTTCGGTCATCGTCGTCGGCCCGCAGCTCAAGCTGCACCAGTGCGGTCTGCCGAAGGCCATGGCGCTCGAGCTGTTCAAGCCGTTCGTGATGAAGCGCCTGGTGGACCTCAACCACGCGCAGAACATCAAGTCGGCCAAGCGCATGGTCGAGCGCGCCCGCCCCGTGGTGTGGGACGTGCTCGAAGAGGTCATCGCCGAGCACCCGGTGCTGCTCAACCGCGCACCGACGCTGCACCGTCTGGGCATCCAGGCGTTCGAGCCGCAGCTCGTCGAGGGCAAGGCCATCCAGATTCACCCGCTCGTGTGCACCGCGTTCAACGCGGACTTCGACGGTGACCAGATGGCCGTCCACCTGCCGCTCTCCGCGGAGGCGCAGGCCGAGGCCCGCATCCTCATGCTGTCGAGCAACAACATCCTGAAGCCGGCCGACGGTCGCCCCGTCACCATGCCGACCCAGGACATGGTGCTCGGCCTGTTCTTCCTGACCTCCGAGCGGGAGATCACCAAGGGCGGGGGACGCAGCTTCGCGTCCACGGCCGAGGCGATCATGGCGTTCGACGCTCGGGAGCTCGACCTTCAGGCGAAGATCGAACTGCGGCTTCCGGCGGGCACCGTCCCGTCGCGCGGTTGGGTCGCCCCCGAGGGCTGGGAGCCCGGTCAGCCGCTGCGTGTGCGCACGTCGCTCGGCCGTGCGCTCTTCAACGAGCTGCTGCCGGCGGACTACCCGTTCGTCGACGACGAAATCGGCAAGAAGACCCTGTCGATCATCGTCAACGACCTCGCGGAGCGTTACCCGAAGGTGGTCGTGGCGGCAACGCTCGACAACCTGAAGGAGGCCGGCTTCCACTGGGCCACCCGTTCCGGTGTCACCGTCTCGATCTCCGACGTCGTCGTTCCGCCGGCGAAGAAGGAGATTCTGGAGCGCTTCGAGGCTCAGGCCGAGAAGGTCCAGAAGCAGTACGAGCGCGGCCTGATCACCAAGGACGAGCGCCAGCAGGAGCAGATCCAGATCTGGACGAAGGCGACCAACGAGGTCGCCGACGCGATGAACGCGAACTTCCCCAAGACGAACCCCATCTTCATGATGGTCGACTCGGGTGCTCGCGGAAACATGATGCAGATGCGTCAGATCGCGGGCATGCGTGGTCTGGTGTCGAACGCCAAGAACGAGACGATTCCTCGTCCCATCAAGGCGTCCTTCCGTGAAGGCCTGTCCGTCCTCGAGTACTTCATCTCGACGCACGGTGCCCGTAAGGGTCTGGCCGACACCGCGCTGCGTACCGCCGACTCGGGTTACCTGACCCGTCGCCTGGTGGACGTCTCGCAGGACGTGATCGTGCGCGAGGAGGACTGCGGCACCGACCGCGGCCTCGTCCTGTCGATCGCGACCCGCGGCGCCGACGGCGTGCTCCGCAAGGACGACGACGTCGAGACCAGCGTGTACGCCCGCAACCTGGCCGAGGACGTCGTCGTCGACGGGAAGGTGCTGGCCCCGGCCAACGCCGACCTCGGCGACGTCATCATCAACCACCTGGTCGCCGAGGGCGTCGAGTCGGTCAAGACCCGCTCGGTGCTGACGTGCGAGTCCAAGGTCGGTACGTGCGCCATGTGCTACGGCCGGTCGCTGGCGACCGGCAAGCTCGTGGACATCGGCGAGGCGGTCGGCATCATCGCCGCCCAGTCGATCGGTGAGCCCGGTACCCAGCTGACGATGCGTACCTTCCACACCGGTGGTGTGGCGGGTGACGACATCACCCAGGGTCTGCCCCGTGTCGTCGAGCTCTTCGAGGCGCGCACCCCCAAGGGTGTCGCCCCGATCAGCGAGGCGGCCGGTCGGGTCCGCATCGACGACACCGAGAAGACCCGCAAGGTCGTCGTGGTGCCGGACGACGGTTCCGAGGAACTGGCGTACGCGGTCAGCAAGCGCTCGCGCCTGCTGGTCGGCGAGGGCGACCACGTCGACGTCGGCCAGAAGATGCTCGTCGGCGCGGTCAACCCGCACGACGTGCTGCGCATCCTCGGCCAGCGCGCGGTGCAGATCCACCTCGTGGCGGAGGTCCAGCAGGTCTACCGCTCGCAGGGTGTGTCGATCCACGACAAGCACATCGAGATCATCATTCGGCAGATGCTCCGCCGCGTGACGATCATCGAGTCGGGCGACGCCGAGCTGCTTCCGGGCGAGCTCGTCGAGCGTGGGCGCTTCGAGACCGAGAACCGTCGCGTGATGTCGGAGAGCGGGCACCCGGCCTCGGGCCGTCCGCAGCTCATGGGCATCACGAAGGCGTCGCTGGCCACCGAGTCGTGGCTGTCGGCGGCCTCCTTCCAGGAGACGACCCGAGTGCTGACCGACGCGGCGATCCACGCCAAGTCGGACCCGCTGCTCGGCCTGAAGGAGAACGTCATCCTCGGCAAGCTCATCCCGGCCGGTACGGGCATGCCCCGCTACCGCAACATCCGGGTCGAGCCCACCGAAGAGGCGAAGGCCGCGATGTACTCGATGTCCGGGTACGACGAGGCCGACTACTCCGCCTTCGGCTCCGGCTCCGGCCAGGCCGTCCCGCTGGAGGAGTACGACTTCGGCGGTTACCAGGGCTGATCGGCCCCGGGATCGACAAGCAGTAGCGGCAGGGCCGTCACCCCTCGGGGTGGCGGCCCTGTCACATGTCCATACCTGTGTGTACGGACAGGCAACCGGTGCGCTTCAATCGATGCAACGATGCTGTCGCCACGCAGCCCCACCCCGGGAGAATCCATGACGACCCCTGGCGGGCCCGAGAAGGGCCCCTACGACCAGCAGCCGTACGTCGAGCCGCAGTCGCCCTACGGCGAGCAGGC
Source organism: Streptomyces sp. SID3343 (assembly GCF_009865215.1). Lineage (GTDB taxonomy): Bacteria > Actinomycetota > Actinomycetes > Streptomycetales > Streptomycetaceae > Embleya. The sequence continues at coordinate 16,112 of NZ_WWJX01001165.1, forward strand.
TCCGTACGGGCAACAACCGCCCTACCAGGAGCCGCAGCACCCATACATGGACGCCCAGGCGCAGTACCCGGATCCGCAGGCGTACGGGCAGCCGCAGCAGCCCTACCCCTACGGCTACTACCAGCAGGGCTACGGCGGCTACATGCCGCAGCCGGGCACCAACGGCCTGGCGATCGCGTCGATGATCGTCGGCATCATCTGGATCTACTGGCTGGGCAGCCTGCTCGCGGTGATCTTCGGCCACATCGCGCTGTCCCAGACCGCCAGGACCGGGCAGCAGGGCCGCGGCATGGCCATCGCCGGGGTCGTGCTCGGCTGGGTGGGCCTGGCGATCCTGGGCGCGATCATCGTCTGGGCGATCTTCATAGCCGACGACGACGCCTTTTCCGAGATCATGCGCACGGCGTTCACCGGCCTGCGCGCCTCGCTGTAGCTCGGCGTCGATTCGCCCCGGGGGCGGCTTCGCCTCCCGGGGGAGGGCTCGTTCGCCTCCGGCCCGTTTGCCAGGTACGGTGGGGCGCGGAGGGTGATGTACCGCCCTGAACGATTCGGTGCTCCACCAGCGTGAGAGCGCCGGATTCCATGTCGTGGCGGGGGTCTTTCTTTTCGCTTTGACCTCTGCTGCTGTGGTAGGTAGTCTCTCTCCTTGTGCCTGGGGTGTCCCCGGGCTCTTGTGCCTGCGCTCACCGCAACCTTCATCGGATGCGTGCGTGGGACGGCGCAAGGGACCGACCCACTGCCTTCAAAGCAAGCACACTCCCAAGAACGGGCGACACGCCCGACCGCGGGGGTCGGACCTTGTGAAGGGTCCGGTGGTCGACGGGGATGCAGGCCGATTCAGACATTGCAGTCGCTAAAAAAGACCGCTCGGCACGAAGAAGACGGAGACGCGGTGCCCACGATCCAGCAGCTGGTCCGAAAGGGCCGCCAGGACAAGGTCGACAAGGCCAAGACTCCGGCGCTCAAGGGGAGCCCGCAGCGTCGCGGCGTGTGCACCCGTGTTTACACGACGACGCCGAAGAAGCCGAACTCTGCGCTTCGCAAGGTGGCCCGTGTGCGCCTCACGAGTGGCATCGAAGTGACGGCCTACATTCCCGGTGAGGGTCACAACCTCCAGGAGCACTCGATCGTGCTCGTTCGTGGTGGTCGTGTGAAGGACCTCCCCGGTGTCCGCTACAAGATCATTCGTGGTTCGCTCGACACCCAGGGTGTCAAGAACCGCAAGCAGGCGCGCAGCCGCTACGGCGCGAAGAAGGAGAAGAGCTAATGCCGCGTAAGGGTCCTGCCCCCAAGCGACCGGTCATCATCGACCCGGTTTACAACTCGCCGTTGGTCACCTCGCTGGTGAACAAGGTCCTTTCGCACGGCAAGCGCTCCGTCGCCGAGAAGATCGTCTACGGCGCTCTCGAAGGCTGCCGCGAGAAGACCGGTACCGACCCGGTCATCACGCTCAAGCGCGCCCTCGAGAACGTGAAGCCGACCCTCGAGGTCCGCAGCCGCCGTGTCGGTGGCGCGACCTACCAGGTGCCGGTCGAGGTCCGCCCGGGCCGCTCCACGACCCTCGCTCTCCGCTGGCTCGTCGGCTACTCCCGCGCTCGTCGCGAGAAGACGATGACCGAGCGTCTGATGAACGAGCTCCTGGACGCGAGCAACGGTCTCGGTGCCGCGGTCAAGCGCCGCGAGGACACTCACAAGATGGCCGAGTCCAACAAGGCCTTCGCGCACTACCGCTGGTAGTTCCACCCGCAACGACGAGAAGCCGAGAGAAGACAAGCCACGATGGCTACCACTGCTCTTGATCTGGCCAAGGTCCGCAACATCGGGATCATGGCCCACATCGACGCGGGCAAGACCACCACCACCGAGCGGATCCTGTTCTACACAGGCGTCAACTACAAAATCGGTGAAGTTCATGAGGGCGCTGCCACCATGGACTGGATGGAACAGGAGCAGGAGCGCGGCATCACCATCACGTCTGCCGCGACGACCTGCCACTGGACGCTCGAAGACGTCGATCACACGATCAACATCATCGACACCCCCGGTCACGTCGACTTCACCGTCGAGGTGGAGCGTTCGCTGCGCGTGCTCGACGGCGCCGTCACCGTCTTCGACGGTGTCGCCGGCGTGGAGCCGCAGTCCGAGACCGTTTGGCGTCAGGCCGACCGGTACGGCGTGCCGCGTATCTGCTTCGTGAACAAGCTCGACCGCACCGGCGCCGAGTTCCACCGCTGTGTCGACATGATCGACCAGCGACTGGGCGCGGTTCCGCTGGTCATGCAGCTTCCGATCGGTACCGAGATGGACTTCCAGGGCGTTGTCGACCTGGTCGCCATGAAGGCTCTGGTCTGGTCGGCCGAGGCTGCCAAGGGCGAGATGTACGACACGGTCGACATCCCGGCCACGCACACCGAGGCCGCCGCCGAGTACCGCGGCAAGCTGCTGGAGACCATCGCCGAGTACGACGACGAGATGATGGAGCTGTACCTGGAGGGCCAGGAGCCCACCACGGAGCAGCTGATGGCCGCGATCCGTCGCGCCACCATCGCCTCGACGCTCGGTGACAACAAGGACAAGCCGACGTTCACTCCGGTGTTCTGCGGCACCGCGTTCAAGAACAAGGGTGTTCAGCCCCTGCTCGACGCGGTCGTTCGCTACCTGCCGTCGCCGCTCGACATCTCGGGCATCGAGGGTCACGCGGTGAACAACGAAGAGGAAGTCATCGTTCGCCAGCCGAGCGATGCCGAACCCTTCGCCGGGCTGGCGTTCAAGATCATGCGCGACCCGCACCTCGGGAAGCTCACCTTCGTCCGGGTCTACTCGGGCGTCCTGGAAGCCGGCAGCTTCGTGCTGAACTCGGTCAAGGGTCGGAAAGAGCGCATCGGCAAGATCTACCGGATGCACGCGAACAAGCGTGAGGAAATCCCCTCGGTGGGCGCGGGCGACATCATCGCCGTGATGGGTCTCAAGGACACCACCACCGGTGAGACGCTGTGTGACCCGGCGAACCCGGTGATCCTCGAGTCGATGACGTTCCCGGCCCCGGTCATCGAGGTCGCGATCGAGCCGAAGTCCAAGGGCGCGCAGGAGAAGCTGGGTGTCGCCATCCAGTCCCTCGCGGCCGAGGACCCCTCGTTCCAGGTGCACAGCGACGAGGAGACCGGCCAGACCATCATCGGCGGCATGGGCGAACTGCACCTCGAGGTGCTGGTCGACCGGATGCGCCGTGAGTTCGGTGTCGAGGCCAACGTCGGCAAGCCGCAGGTGGCCTACCGCGAGACGATCCGCAAGGTCGTCGAGCGCGTCGACTACACGCACAAGAAGCAGACCGGTGGTACCGGTCAGTTCGCCAAGGTGCAGATCGCGTTGGAGCCGCTCGAGGGCGACGCCTACGAGTTCGTCAACAAGGTCACCGGTGGCCGTATCCCCAGGGAGTACATCCCCTCGGTGGACGCGGGCGCGCAGGAGGCCATGCAGTACGGCGTGCTCGCCGGCTACCCGATGGTCGGCGTGCGACTGACGCTGATCGACGGTGGCTACCACGAGGTCGACTCGTCCGAACTCGCCTTCAAGATCGCCGGTTCGCAGGCGTTCAAGGAAGCGGCTCGGCAGGCTTCGCCGGCTCTTCTCGAGCCGATGATGGCCGTCGAGGTCACCACGCCCGAGGACTACATGGGCGATGTGATCGGCGACCTCAACTCGCGTCGCGGCCAGATCCAGGCCATGGACGAGCGCTTCGGTGCACGCGTCGTCAAGGCTCTGGTCCCGCTGTCGGAGATGTTCGGCTACGTCGGCGACCTCCGCAGCAAGACCTCGGGTCGCGCAAGCTACTCGATGCAGTTCGACTCCTACGCCGAGGTTCCGAGGAACGTCGCCGAGGAGATCATCGCCAAGTCGCGCGGCGAGTAATCACCGCCACCGCGGCACCAGCGATACCAGGGGGACCCGGAGTCCGTTCGCGGACTCCGGTGCCTCCGCCCCGGCTCACCCCCGATACCCGACGTCGTACGGCGTAAAGAACCAGTCCACAGGAGGACCCCAGTGGCGAAGGCTAAGTTCGAGCGGACTAAGCCGCACGTCAACATCGGCACCATTGGTCACATCGACCACGGTAAGACGACGCTGACCGCGGCGATTACCAAGGTGCTGCACGACGCGTACCCGGACCTGAACCCCTTCACGCCGTTCGACCAGATCGACAAGGCACCGGAGGAGCGTCAGCGCGGTATCACGATCTCGATCGCGCACGTCGAGTACCAGACGGCGAACCGGCACTACGCGCACGTCGACTGCCCCGGGCACGCCGACTACATCAAGAACATGATCACCGGTGCCGCCCAGATGGACGGCGCGATCCTCGTGGTCGCCGCCACCGACGGCCCGATGCCGCAGACCAAGGAGCACGTGCTCCTGGCCCGCCAGGTCGGCGTTCCGTACATCGTTGTCGCCCTGAACAAGGCCGACATGGTGGACGACGAGGAGATCCTGGAGCTCGTCGAGCTCGAGGTTCGTGAGCTTCTCTCCGAGTACGAGTTCCCGGGCGACGACCTTCCGGTCGTGCGCGTCTCGGCGCTCAAGGCCCTCGAGGGCGACAAGGAGTGGGGCGCCAAGCTCCTCGAGCTCATGGCCGCCGTCGACGAGTCGATCCCGACGCCGCCGCGTGACACCGAGAAGCCGTTCCTCATGCCCGTCGAGGACGTCTTCACGATCACCGGTCGTGGCACGGTCGTCACCGGCCGCATCGAGCGTGGCATCGTCAAGGTCAACGAGACTGTCGACATCGTCGGCATCAAGGAGACCAAGACCACCACGACGGTCACCGGTATCGAGATGTTCCGCAAGCTGCTCGACGAGGGCCAGGCGGGCGAGAACGTCGGTCTGCTCCTTCGTGGCATCAAGCGCGAGGACGTCGAGCGCGGCCAGGTCATCATCAAGCCGGGTTCGGTCACGCCGCACACCGACTTCGTTGGCCAGGTCTACATCCTGTCGAAGGACGAGGGTGGTCGTCACACCCCCTTCTTCAACAACTACCGGCCGCAGTTCTACTTCCGTACGACGGACGTGACCGGCGTGGTGACCCTCCCCGAGGGCACCGAGATGGTCATGCCTGGTGACAACACCACCATGGACGTCGCGCTGATCCAGCCGATCGCCATGGAAGAGGGCCTGCGCTTCGCCATCCGTGAGGGTGGCCGCACCGTGGGTGCCGGTCAGGTCATCAGCATTCAGAAGTGACGAAATCCCGCCCGCCGGTCCACCTGGGTCGGCGGGCGGGGCTTTGTCCGGATCGTGATCCCACCCCCTAGGTGGGACGGGGATCCATCAGTCGAGGGCGCTCGCAAACCTGTGAGTGTCCCTCGATTGGCCAAGCCCGCCATTCGTGGGGCATACTAGCCAAGTTGCTCGGATAGACAACGGGCTGCGCCGTGCCTGTCACACAGACAAGGCCGCAGCGCTGGGCCCGTTGACTTCGAGCAATCGGTGGACTTCTGTCCTGCCACCCATGCAGCCGGCGTCGTCATTCAGTGACCTCGTGCCGTCCTTTCGCTTGCCGCAGCGAAGGTGACGCCGAGCGTCCGTTGCCCAGGCCCCCAGGCCGCCCGTTACCGGGTTTCCAAGGGGTGCTTGTGAGCAACAGAGCGACACGCCCGACCGCGGGGGTCGGCGGGGAAGGGAAACCCCAAGGGGTTTTCAGCCCAAGTCTTCTCCCCGTGTCAGCGGGGGTGATCCGCAGCGGTACGAGAGAAGGAATTCGAAGCAGCCATGGCGGGACAGAAGATCCGCATCAGGCTCAAGGCCTACGACCACGAGGTCATCGACAGTTCGGCGAAGAAGATCGTCGAGACGGTGACGCGTACTGGTGCGCAGGTTGCGGGGCCGGTGCCGCTGCCGACCGAGAAGAACGTGTACTGCGTCATCCGCTCGCCGCACAAGTACAAGGACTCGCGCGAGCACTTCGAGATGCGCACTCACAAGCGGCTCATCGACATCCTCGACCCCACGCCGAAGACGGTCGACTCGCTTATGCGTCTCGACCTGCCGGCCGGCGTCGACATCGAGATCAAGCTCTGAGGACGCACCGACGATGACGAAGCAGATGAAGGGCGTTCTGGGCAAGAAGCTCGGCATGACCCAGGTCTGGGACGAGAACAACCGCGTCGTCCCCGTGACTGTGGTCGAAGCCGGTCCCTGTGTCGTGACCCAGGTCCGCAGCGCCGACAACGACGGCTACTCCGCCGTCCAGATCGCGTTCGGCGCGATCGACCCCCGCAAGGTGAACAAGCCGCTTGCCGGCCACTTCGCCAAGGCCGGTGTGACGCCTCGCCGTCACCTGGTCGAGCTCCGTACCTCCGACGCCGGCGAGTACTCGCTCGGCCAGGAGATCACCGCCGAGGTGTTCGAGGCCGGCCAGAAGGTCGACGTCATGGGCACCTCGAAGGGCAAGGGCACCGCGGGCGTCATGAAGCGGCACGGTTTCAAGGGCCTCGGCAGCTCGCACGGTACGCAGCGCAAGCACCGTTCGCCCGGCTCGATCGGTGGCTGTGCCACCCCGGGTCGTGTGTTCAAGGGCGTGCGCATGGCGGGCCGTATGGGCAACGAGCGCGTCTCGACCCAGAACCTGACCGTCCACGCAGTAGACGCCGAGAAGGGTCTGCTCCTGATCAAGGGCGCAGTCCCCGGCCCCAACGGCGGCCTGGTCTTGGTGCGCACTGCGGCAAAGGGTGTGTGAGCTGATGACCAGCATTGATGTACTTTCCCCGGCCGGCGAGAAGACCGGGACGATCGATCTCCCCGAGGAGATCTTCAACGTCCAGGTGAGCATCCCGACGATCCACCAGGTCGTCGTGGCTCAGCTTGCTGCGGCTCGCCAGGGCACGCACAGCACCAAGCGACGCGGCGAGGTCCGCGGCGGTGGGCGCAAGCCCTACCGCCAGAAGGGCACCGGGCGCGCCCGTCAGGGCTCGACCCGCGCTCCGCAGTTCGCCGGTGGTGGCATTGTCCACGGCCCCAAGCCGCGTGACTACGACCAGCGGACCCCGAAGAAGATGAAGGCTTCCGCTTTGCGCGGCGCCCTCTCCGACCGGGCCCGTCACGAGCGTATTCACTGCGTTTCGGCACTGCTCGAGGGCGACGCGCCCTCGGCCAAGGCCGCGAAGACGCTGCTCGGCAAGATCAGTGAGCGCAAGAACGTGCTCCTGGTCGTCGAGAAGTCCGACACCGCCGCCTGGCTGAGCGCTCGCAACCTCCCGCAGGTGCACTTGCTCGAGGTCGGGCAGCTGAACACCTACGACGTGCTCGTCTCCGACGACGTGGTCTTCACGAAGGCCGCCCTGGAGCGTTTCATCGCCGGACCGGCGAAGGCCGCTTCGGCGGTTGCCGGCTCCGACGAGCTCGAAGGGAGCCACGCGTGAGCACCGACATCGTCGAGAGCACGACGAAGGTCACCAGCAAGACGTACACCGACCCGCGTGACGTTCTGTTGAAGCCGGTCATCTCCGAGAAGAGCTACGGGCTCATCGACGAGAACAAGTACACGTTCATCGTGCACCCGGATGCCAACAAGACCCAGATCAAGCAGGCCGTCATCGCGGTCTTCGGAGTCAAGGTCGAGAGCGTCAACACGATCAACCGAGTTGGTAAGCGCAAGCGCACCAAGACCGGTTTCGGTAAGCGCAAGGACACGAAGCGCGCGATCGTCACCCTTGCAGAGGGCGAGCGGATCGACATCTTCGGTGGACCCGTCGGCTGACGGCCGCTGATACGGACGAGGACTAAGAGAAGCCATGGGCATCCGCAAGTACAAGCCGACGACGCCGGGCCGTCGTGGCGCCAGCGTCGCCGACTTCGTCGAGATCACGCGGTCCGAGCCGGAGAAGTCGCTGGTCCGCCCTCTGCACAGCAAGGGTGGTCGTAACAACCACGGCCGTGTGACTGCTCGCCACCAGGGTGGCGGCCACAAGCGCGCGTACCGACTGATCGACTTCCGGCGCAACGACAAGGACGGCGTTCCGGCGAAGGTCGCTCACATCGAGTACGACCCGAACCGCACCGCGCGCATCGCTCTTCTGCACTACGCGGACGGCGAGAAGCGCTACATCCTGTGCCCGAACAAGCTTAAGCAGGGCGACCGGATCGAAAACGGTCCGGGCGCCGACATCAAGCCGGGCAACAACATGCCGCTCCGGAACATCCCGGTCGGTACGGTTATCCACGCCATCGAGCTCCGCCCCGGTGGCGGCGCGAAGATCGCCCGCTCCGCGGGTGTGAGCGTGCAGCTGCTGGCCAAGGAGGGTGCTCACGCGACCCTCCGGATGCCTTCCGGGGAAATTCGCCTGGTCGACGTCCGTTGCCGTGCAACGGTCGGCGAGATCGGCAACGCCGAGCAGTCGAACATCAACTGGGGCAAGGCCGGCCGCATGCGCTGGAAGGGCAAGCGCCCGACCGTCCGCGGTGTGGCGATGAACCCCATCGACCACCCGCACGGTGGTGGTGAGGGCAAGACCTCTGGTGGTCGCCACCCGGTGAGCCCCTGGGGTAAGCCCGAGGGTCGTACTCGCCGGCCGAAGAAGGCCAGCGACAAGCTCATCATCCGCCGCCGCAAGACGAACAAGAAGCGCTAGGAGCAGTCTCGATGCCGCGCAGTTTGAAGAAGGGACCCTTCGTCGACGGCCACCTCATCAAGAAGGTGGACGTACAGAACGACAAGGGAACCAAGAACGTCATCAAGACCTGGTCCCGCCGCTCCATGATCGTCCCGGCGATGTTGGGTCACACGATCGCGGTGCACGACGGCCGCAAGCACGTCCCGGTGTTCGTGACCGAGTCGATGGTCGGCCACAAGCTCGGCGAGTTCGCGCCGACTCGGACCTTCCGCGGTCACGAGAAGGACGACCGGAAGTCGCGTCGTCGCTGACGCGGCGAATCGCATGGATATCGAGATGAGCAAGGGGACGTCGATGGAAGCCAGGGCTCAGGCGCGGTACATCCGCGTCACGCCCATGAAGGCCCGCCGTGTGGTGGACCTCATCCGTGGCATGAGTGCCGCGGAGGCCCAGGCGGTCCTGCGATTCGCCCCGCAGGCCGCGAGTGAGCCGGTCGGCAAGGTGCTTGACAGCGCCATTGCCAACGCCGGCCACAACCACAACTTGGACACGAACAACCTGTACGTGTCCGCCGCCTACGTGGACGAGGGTCCGACCCTCAAGCGTTTCCGTCCGCGGGCACAGGGCCGGGCGTACCGCATCCGCAAGCGCACCAGCCACATCACTGTGGTTGTCGCCGAGAAGGAGAGGACCCGCTAGTGGGCCAGAAGGTTAACCCGCACGGGTTCCGTCTCGGCATCACCACGGACTTCAAGTCCCGGTGGTACGCCGACAAGCTGTACAAGGACTACGTCGGAGAAGACGTCGCCATCCGTCGGATGATGACGAAGGGCATGGAGCGGGCGGGCATCTCGAAGGTCGAGATCGAGCGCACCCGTGAGCGTGTCCGCGTCGACATCCACACCGCCCGGCCGGGCATCGTCATCGGCCGTCGTGGTGCGGAGGCCGACCGCATCCGCGGTGAGCTCGAGAAGCTCACCGGCAAGCAGGTTCAGCTGAACATCCTCGAGGTCAAGAACCCCGAGGTGGACGCTCAGCTGGTCGCGCAGGGTGTGGCCGAGCAGCTCTCCAGCCGCGTGTCCTTCCGCCGTGCCATGCGCAAGGCGATGCAGAGCTCCATGAAGGCCGGAGCCAAGGGCATCAAGATCCAGTGCGGTGGACGCCTGGGTGGGGCAGAAATGTCGCGCTCGGAGTTCTACCGCGAGGGTCGGGTGCCGCTGCACACGCTGCGCGCCAATGTCGATTACGGCTTCTTCGAGGCCCGCACGACCTTCGGCCGCATCGGCGTCAAGGTGTGGATCTACAAGGGCGATGTGAAGAACATCGCCGAGGTCCGCGCCGAGAACGCCGCTGCCCGTGCCAGCAACCGTCCCGCACGTGGTGGCGCTCCCGAGCGTCCCCGTCGTGAGGGTGGCGGCGGCGGTCGTGGCGGCGAGCGCGGAGGCCGTGGCGGTGGCCGCGGTGGTCGTCCGCAGCAGAACGACGCGCAGGCGACCGGGTCCTCGGACTCCGGCTCTGCGCCGGCCGCCGAGGCTGTGACCCCGGCGCCCGACTCCGGATCGGAGGCCTGACCCCGATGCTGATCCCCCGCAGGGTCAAGCACCGCAAGCAGCACCACCCCAAGCGCGGTGGCCGCGCCAAGGGCGGCACGGAACTGGCGTTCGGCGAGTACGGCATCCAGGCCCTGGGCCAGGCGTACGTGACCAACCGTCAGATCGAGTCCGCTCGTATCGCCATCACGCGGCACATTCGCCGTGGTGGCAAGGTGTGGATCAACATCTACCCCGACCGTCCGCTGACCAAGAAGCCTGCCGAGACCCGCATGGGTTCCGGTAAGGGCTCGCCCGAGTGGTGGGTCGCGAACGTGAAGCCCGGTCGGGTGATGTTCGAACTGTCGTACCCGAACGAGAAGGTGGCTCGTGAGGCGCTTACCCGCGCCGTGCACAAGCTGCCGATGAAGTGCCGGATCGTCCGGCGCGAGGCTGGTGAGGCGTGATGGCGGCCGTTACCAAGGCGTCCGAGCTCCGCGAACTCGGTGACGAGGAAGTCGTCGCCAAGCTCCGCGAAGCCAAGGAGGAGCTGTTCAACCTCCGTTTCCAGGCGGCGACCGGGCAGCTCGAGAATCACGGGCGGCTCAAGGCTGTCCGCAAGGACATCGCCCGGATCTACACGCTGATGCGCGAGCGTGAGCTCGGTATCGACGTGCAGGAAACCGGAGGTGCGGCGTGAGCGAGAAGACTGAGATGACTGAAGCAACCCGGGGTTTCCGCAAGACCCGCGAGGGCCTCGTCGTCAGCGACAAGATGGACAAGACCGTCGTCGTCGCCGTCGAAGACCGCGTGAAGCACCCGTTGTACGGCAAGGTCATCCGCCGCACGAACAAGCTGAAGGCTCACGACGAGCAGAACGCCTGTGGCGTCGGTGACCGTGTCGTCCTCATGGAGACTCGGCCGCTGTCCGCCAGCAAGCGTTGGCGCATCGTCGAGATCCTCGAAAAGGCCAAGTAGCGAGCGCCGGTCGCCCCACCATCCGTGGGTCGTGACCGCGACGTGACGATCAGGAGTTAGACGTGATCCAGCAGGAGTCGCGACTGCGAGTCGCCGACAACACGGGTGCGAAGGAGATTCTCTGCATCCGTGTGCTCGGTGGCTCCGGCCGGCGCTACGCGGGCATCGGGGACGTCATCGTTGCCACCGTCAAGGACGCGATCCCCGGTGGCAACGTGAAGAAGGGCGACGTCATCAAGGCAGTCGTCGTACGGACTGTCAAGGAGCGCCGGCGTGTCGACGGCTCCTACATCCGCTTCGACGAAAACGCCGCGGTCGTCCTGAAGAACGACGGCGAGCCCCGTGGTACCCGTATTTTCGGTCCGGTCGGCCGTGAGCTTCGTGAGAAGAAGTTCATGAAGATCATCTCGCTTGCGCCGGAGGTGCTCTAACCCATGGCGAAGGCGATGAAGATCAAGAAGGGTGACCTGGTACAGGTCATCACCGGTAAGGACAAGGGCAAGCAGGGCAAGGTCATCGCGGCCTACCCGCCGAAGGAGCGCGTCCTGGTCGAGGGCGTCAACCGGATCAAGAAGCACACCAAGGTCGGTCAGTCCGCCAAGGGTGCCAAGACCGGTGGCATCATCACCCAGGAAGCATCCATCCACGTCAGCAACGTGATGCTGGTTGTGGAGAAGGACGGCAAGAAGGTCCCGACGCGGACCGGCTTCCGGTTCGACGACGAGGGCAACAAGATCCGGTACGCCAAGCGAACCGGTGAGGACATCTGATGACGGTCACCACTGAGGCGCGTGAACTGCCTCGTCTGAAGCAGCGCTACCGCGAGGAGATCCTCGGCAAGCTGCGTGAAGAGTTCTCGTTCGAGAACGTCATGCAGGTTCCGGGTGTCACCAAGATCGTGGTCAACATGGGTGTGGGCGATGCCGCTCGCGACTCCAAGTTGATCGACGGCGCGATCAAGGACCTGATGGCCATCACCGGCCAGAAGCCCCAGGTCACGAAGGCCCGCAAGTCCATCGCGCAGTTCAAGCTGCGCGAGGGTCAGCCGATCGGCGCGCACGTTACGCTGCGCGGCGACCGCATGTGGGAGTTCCTGGACCGTCTTCTGTCGATCGCGCTGCCGCGTATCCGCGACTTCCGCGGTCTCTCGCCGAAGCAGTTCGACGGCCGCGGTAACTACACGTTCGGTCTCACGGAGCAGTCGATGTTCCACGAGATCGACCAGGACAAGATCGACCGAGTTCGCGGCATGGACATCACTGTGGTGACCACGGCCAAGAACGACGACGAGGGCCGCGCTTTGTTGCGTCTCCTCGGCTTCCCGTTCAAGGAAGCGTGAACAGTCGCCTCGGCGGCTGAGGATCGCAACAAGGAGAACTGAGACGTGGCGAAGAAGGCCCTGATCGCAAAGGCTGCTCGGAAGCCGAAGTTCGAGGTTCGTGGCTACACGCGCTGCCAGCGCTGTGGCCGCCCTCACTCGGTGTACCGCAAGTTCGGCCTGTGCCGCGTGTGCTTGCGCATGATGGCGCACGCCGGCGAACTGCCTGGCGTGACCAAGAGCAGCTGGTAGTTCGATCGCGGTCGCCTCGGCGACTGATGATCGTGACTCGGCAATCGGCCGCCCCGTTGGGGCGATCGAGAACAGTAACGACGTCGTAGGTCCCGCACCGCAGTCGTCGCCCCGCCGCCCTCTTTCGGGAGGGCGGCGGGGCGAGGGATCGCATGCCGGGAAACCACGGCGAGAAAGGCCTTGAGGCCGTCATGACCATGACCGACCCCATCGCAGACATGCTCACTCGTCTGCGGAACGCCAACTCGGCATACCACGATGACGTCGTGATGCCGTTCAGCAAGATCAAGTCGCACATCGCGGAGATCCTCCAGCAGGAGGGTTACATCCAGGGCTGGCGCGTCGAGGACGCGGAGGTGGGCAAGAAGCTCACCATCGTCCTCAAGTACGGCCCGAACCGCGAGCGCTCGATCGCCGGCGTCCGCCGCGTGTCGAAGCCCGGTCTGCGGGTGTACGCAAAGTCCACGAACCTGCCGAAGGTGCTCGGTGGCCTCGGCGTCGCGATTATCTCGACGTCGACCGGTCTCCTCACCGACAAGCAGGCGGCCAAGAAGGGCGTGGGCGGGGAAGTCCTCGCCTTCGTCTGGTAAGGGAAGGGAAGGAGAGCCATGTCGCGAATTGGACGGCTGCCCATCCCGGTTCCCACCGGCGTGGACGTCACCATCAATGGCCGCGAGGTTGTCGTGAAGGGCCCCAAGGGTTCCCTGTCGCACACCATCGCCGCCCCGATCGAGATCGCCAAGTCGGACGACGGCACCCTTGCGGTGACGCGTCCCGATGACGAGCGACGCTCGAAGGCCCTTCACGGGCTGTCCCGGACGCTGGTGGCGAACATGATCACTGGTGTGACCCAGGGATACATCAAGAAGCTCGAGATCAGCGGTGTCGGTTACCGTGTCGTGGCGAAGGGCTCCTCGCTGGAGTTCGCGCTGGGATACAGCCACCCCATCGTCATCGAGGCCCCGGAAGGCATCACCTTCGCGGTTGAAGCCCCGACCCGTTTCTCGGTCGAGGGCATCGACAAGCAGAAGGTCGGTGAAATCGCCGCGAACATCCGCAAGCTGCGGAAGCCCGACCCGTACAAGGCCAAGGGCGTCAAGTACGCGGGCGAGGTCATCCGCCGCAAGGTCGGAAAGGCTGGTAAGTAGGCATGGCTGTCGGCGTGAAGACCGGCAAGGGCGTTGCGAAGAAGTCTGTCGCACGCAAGCGCCGGCACATTCGGGTGCGGAAGAAGGTTTCCGGCACCCCGCTGCGGCCCCGTCTCGTCGTGAGCCGTTCGACGCGACACATGGTCGCGCAGGTTATCGACGACATCGCCGGCCACACACTCGCTTCGGCTTCCACGATGGACTCGTCCATCCGTGGTGGCGACGGTGACAAGACCGCGCAGGCTCGCAAGGTCGGCGAATTGGTCGCCGAGCGCGCGAAGGCCGCCGGTGTCGAGGCCGTCGTGTTCGACCGTGGTGGCAACAAGTACCACGGCCGTATCGCCGCTCTCGCGGATGCCGCACGCGGTAACGGGCTCACCTTCTGAGCCCGACCGGGACAAGCTTCGAACGACAGATGTGAGGACATTCTGATGGCTGGACCCCAGCGCCGCGGTGGCGGCGCCGGCGGCGGCGAGCGGCGGGACCGGCGGGATCGACGTGATGGTGGCGCAGCCGCCGAGAAGACCGCTTACGTCGAGCGCGTCGTCGCGATCAACCGCGTCGCCAAGGTCGTGAAGGGTGGTCGTCGCTTCAGCTTCACCGCGCTGGTCGTGGTTGGCGATGGCGATGGCACCGTAGGTGTCGGTTACGGCAAGGCCAAGGAGGTGCCGGCCGCGATCGCCAAGGGTGTTGAAGAGGCCAAGAAGCACTTCTTCAAGGTCCCCCGTATCCAGGGCACCATCCCGCACCCGATTCAGGGCGAGAAGGCTGCCGGCGTCGTACTGCTCAAGCCGGCGTCGCCGGGTACCGGCGTCATCGCCGGTGGCCCCGTGCGCGCCGTACTCGAGTGCGCCGGCATCCACGACGTACTGAGCAAGTCGCTCGGTTCGTCGAACCCCATCAACATCGTGCACGCGACTGTCGCGGCGCTCCAGGGGCTCGTTCGCCCCGAGGAGATCGCCGCCCGTCGTGGCCTGCCTCTGGAGGACGTGGCCCCGGCCGCGCTTCTGCGGGCCCGCGCGGGGGTTGGTGCGTAATGGCACGTCTCAAGGTCACGCAGACCCGATCGAAGATCGGTGGCAGGCAGAACCAGCGGGACACTCTCCGTTCGCTCGGTCTCAAGCGCGTCCACGACGTGGTCGTCAAGGAAGACCGCCCGGAGATCCGCGGCATGATCGCGACGGTGTCGCACCTCGTCACCGTCGAGGAGGTCGACTGACATGGGTGCTGACAACCCGCTGAAGGTGCACCACCTGCGGCCCGCCCCGGGCGCCAAGACCGCCAAGACCCGCGTGGGTCGTGGCGAGGGCTCCAAGGGCAAGACCGCAGGTCGTGGCACCAAGGGCACCAAGGCTCGTTACCAGGTGCCGGCCCGCTTCGAGGGTGGGCAGATGCCGCTGCACATGCGGCTGCCCAAGCTCAAGGGCTTCAAGAACCCGTTCCGGGTCGAGTTCCAGGTCGTGAACCTGGACAAGATCGAGGCCCTGTACCCCGAGGGTGGCGAAGTCACCGTCGAGGGTCTGATCGAGCGTGGCGCGGTTCGCAAGAACCTGCCCGTGAAGATCCTGGGCACCGGCGAGATCGCGGTTGCCGTCCAGGTGAAGGTGCACGCCTTCTCCGGCTCGGCGAAGACCAAGATCGCCGCCGCGGGCGGGTCGACCGACGAACTGTCGGTCTGATCCCACTCGCGGATACGGAAGTTGATCGTCATGGCCCGTTCGGATCGGTACCGAACGGGCCTTGACGTCTTCCGGAAGCTATAGCGCAGGGGCGCCTCGCCGGTAAGGTGGTGGCGCCCCTGTGGTTTGCTGTGCGTGGGGGTTCCGTTGCTCCACAGCCCCATCACATGACGTGTCCCTTTTTTTGCCATGTGTTGTGCCCTGTCGCTTAAACGTCGGGCCGGTGCGATACTTCCGGGCCGTCGTCGCTGTTATTGTCCGTGAGGTTCCTTCAGGGACCTGCCAGTGGTCCCTCGGGGACCGACGACTCGATCGACTCGCCCCTAAGACGGGTGAGGCGCAGGAGGCAGTGTGCTCACCGCGTTCGCCAGGGCGTTCCGCACGCCCGACCTGCGCAAGAAGCTGCTGTTCACGCTGGGGATCATCGTCCTGTTCCGGATCGGGTCCCACATCCCGGTCCCAGGCGTCTCTTTCGAGATGGTGCGCGCTTGCGTAGAGGACTCCAACAAGAACAGCCTGTTCGGCCTCGTGAACATGTTCAGCGGCGGTGCGCTGCTGCAACTCACCGTCTTCGCGCTCGGGATCATGCCGTACATCACGGCGAGCATCATCCTGCAGCTGCTCACCGTCGTGATCCCTCGACTCGAAGCCCTCAAGAAGGAGGGCCAGTCGGGCACGGCGAAGATCACGCAGTACACGCGCTACCTGACCATCGCGCTGTCGATTCTCCAGTCGACCGCGCTGATCGCCACGGCCCGCACGGGCGCGTTGTTCTCCAGCGCCTCCAGCGCGACCTGTAAACCCGAGGGCATCGTGCCCGACGACTCGCTCTTCCGGGTCGTCGTCATGGTCGCGGTGATGACCGCCGGTACGTCGACGATCATGTGGCTCGGTGAGCTGATCACCGACCGCGGCATCGGCAACGGCATGTCGATCCTGATGTTCGTCTCGGTCGCCGCCGGCTTCCCGGCCGCACTGTGGACGATCAAGGAGCAGGGCACCATCGGCGGCGGTTGGGTGCCGTTCTTCACCGTCATCGCCATCGGCCTGGTCATGGTCGGCCTGGTGGTCTTCGTGGAACAGGCACAGCGCCGGATCCCGGTGCAGTACGCCAAGCGCATGATCGGGCGTCGTGCCTACGGCGGGACCTCGACCTACATCCCGCTCAAGGTGAACCAGGCGGGCATCATCCCCGTCATCTTCGCCTCGTCGCTGCTGTACATCCCGGCCCTCATCGCACAGTTCAGCGGTGGCAATTCCGGCTGGTCCGTGTGGATCGAGCGGAACTTCGTCAAGGGTGATCACCCGCTCTACATGATCACGTACTTCCTGCTGATCGTCTTCTTCGCGTTCTTCTACGTGGCCATCACGTTCAACCCCGAAGAAGTAGCCGACAACATGAAGAAGTATGGTGGCTTCATTCCGGGCATCCGCGCCGGTAGACCGACCGCGGAGTATCTGAACTACATCCTCACCAGGATCACGTGGCCCGGATCGTTGTACCTGGGCATGATCGCGCTGGTACCCAGCATCGCGCTCGTGCTCTTCAACGCCAACCAGAACTTCCCGTTCGGCGGCACGAGCATCCTGATCATCGTGGGAGTGGGTCTGGAAACCGTGAAGCAGATCGAGAGTCAGCTCCAGCAGCGCAACTACGAAGGCTTCCTCCGCTAAATGCGTATCGTTCTCGTGGGGCCTCCCGGCGCGGGTAAGGGAACCCAGGCCCAGTACATCGCCGCCGACCTGTCGATTCCCGCCGTCTCGACCGGTGACATCTTCCGCGCCAATGTGAGTCAGGGCACCCCGCTCGGTCGCGAGGCCAAGACCTACATGGACGCGGGCAACCTCGTACCCGACGAAGTGACCATAGGCATGGTCCGGGAGCGCCTCGCGCAGCCGGACGTGACCCGGGGTTTCCTCCTCGACGGGTTTCCTCGCAACACCGCCCAGGCCAAGGTGCTCGACGAGATCCTCGCCGAGAACGGCACCGAGCTGGACGTGGTGCTCGAGCTCAAGGTCGACGACGAGGAGATCATTCAGCGGATCTCCGGCCGTAGGCAGTGCCGCGCACACGGCCACGTGTGTCACATCCTGACCGACCCGCCGAAGGTCCCCGGGATCTGCGACGAGTGCGGTAGCGAGTTGTACCAGCGCGACGACGACCGCGAGGAGACCGTCAGGCATCGCCTCGACGTGTACACGGAGCAGACCGAACCCTTGGTCGGCTACTACTCCGAGCGGGGTCTGCTCCTTGCGATCGAGGCGACCGGCCCGGTCAAGGAGGTCACCGCTCGCGCGATGAACGCACTTCGGGAGTTCGGCGCCTGACCGGCGTCGACCGCGACAGACATCACACATGGGCGATCCGGGGAAACCCCGGGTCGCCCATGGTTGTTTTCCAGCGAAGGACCGTGAGGACGAGAATGCCGGTGTTCAAGAAGCGACACATGCGGCTGGAGCGCAAGACTCCCGAGCAGATCGAGAAGATGCGCCGGGCCGGGGCCGTGGTCGCGAACACGCTGGCCACCCTGCGGGAGGCGGCGGTGGACGGGATCAGCACGGCCGAGTTGGACGCGATCGCCGAGCGGGAGATCCGGGCGGCGGGCGCGATTCCCTCGTTCAAGGGCTACCACGGCTTCCCGGGCTCGATCTGCGCGTCGGTCAACGACGTGATCGTGCACGGCATCCCGGACGACACGGTGCTGCGCGACGGCGACTGCATCTCGATCGACTGCGGCGCGATCCTGGACGGCTGGCACGGCGACTCGGCGATCACCGTGCCGATCGGTACGGTCCGCCCCGAGGTCCTGGAACTGAGCAGGGTGTGCGAGCAGTCGATGTGGGCCGGCATCGAGGCCGCGGTGGCCGGCGGGCGGTTGACCGACATCAGCAACGCGATCGAGAAGTCGATCCGCTCGAACCCGCTGCCGGGCGGCGCGAAGTACGGCATCGTCGAGGACTTCGGCGGCCACGGCATCGGCACCGAGATGCACCAGGATCCGCACTTGCTCAACTACGGCCCCGCGGGCCGCGGGCCGCGCCTGGAGGTCGGGGTGTGCCTGGCCATCGAGCCGATGGTCACCCTGGGCAAGCCGGACACGTACACGCTCGCCGACGAGTGGACGGTCAAGACCACCGCGGGCGGCCACGCGGCGCACTGGGAGCACTCGATCGCGATCACCGAGGACGGCCCGGTGGTGCTCACGCGCCCGTGAGAGCGCACCGCGGATAGTGGGGCTGGCCCCATGTACGGGGCGCTCACGCGTGCCTAGTGTCGACGGCATGGTGAGAAATCCGACCATGCGGGCGTCCGACGCGGACCGTGAAGCGGCGGTGGCGCTCCTGCGCGACCACCACACGGTCGGGCGGCTGACGCCGGCAGAATTCAACGAGCGCATGGGGGCCGCCTTGGAGGCGGTCACGCTGGGGGAGTTGGCCCGGCTGATCTCCGATCTGCCGCCGCCGGATCACCTGGAGGCCGATGTCGAGGTGATCCGCGCGCGGATGGCCGCCGAGGAGGCGCGAGCGC
>NZ_WWJX01001166.1 GCF_009865215.1 Streptomyces sp. SID3343
TCCTTGCCGACCTTGTCCATGGCCTCGGCGATCATCTCGCCGATCAGGGGGTCAGCGGCGGAGATCGAGGCGGTGGAGGCGATCTGCTCCTTCGTCTCGACGTCCTTGGCAAGCGCCAGCAGCTGCTCGGAGACGGCCTCGACGGCCTTCTCGATGCCACGCTTGAGGGCCATCGGGTTCGCGCCGGCGGCCACGTTGCGCAGGCCCTCGCGAACGAGCGCCTGGGCGAGGACGGTCGCGGTCGTCGTGCCGTCACCGGCGACGTCGTCCGTCTTCTTCGCGACCTCCTTGACCAGCTCGGCGCCGATCTTCTCGTACGGGTCCTCGAGCTCGATTTCCTTGGCGATGCTCACACCATCGTTCGTGATGGTGGGCGCACCCCACTTCTTCTCGAGCACGACGTTGCGGCCCTTGGGGCCCAGCGTGACCTTGACGGCGTCGGCGAGCTGGTTCATCCCGCGCTCGAGGCCGCGGCGCGCTTCCTCGTTGAACGCGATGATCTTGGCCATGTGGTGAAGTCCTCCCAGAACGGGGGTGAGTGCCGGACCGCACAGGTGCCCGCGACGGACGACCCGACCACCGCGGGGATCCCTCCCCCGCGGGTATCGAGCCTCACCGGCCCGGTCCGTTTCTGTCACTCTCACATCCAGAGTGCTAACGCCAATGATTAGCACTCGACCATGCCGAGTGCAAGCGCAACGGGGTGGTCCGCGCGTGCTCCGCGCCCACCCGCACGCGTTGCACAACGACCGGGGCCCGGCCCCCGCATGGCGGGAGAGCCGGGCCCCGGTCACTGATCACCTGTGCCGCATGAAGCGTGCGCGACGCGTGCTGCGTGGCGCTTGCGCGGATCGCGTCGGATCGCGTCAGGTGTAACGCCTGCCACGTGCCGCGCGTGCGCGCGTGCCGCATGATGCGTGATCGCGTGTTGCGTGTTGTGATGCGTGCTGCGTGTTGCGTGTTGCCGATGTGATGTGTCGTGCAGTCCGTGATGGACCGTTACAAGCAGAGGAGCGGAACTCCCCCTGGGTATCAGCCCGGGTTCAGCCGGCCAGTCGGACCATGTCCGCCTGCGGCCCCTTCTGCCCCTGCGAGATCTCGAACTCGACTCGCTGCCCCTCCTCGAGCGTCCGGTACCCGTCCATCTGGATCGCGCTGTAGTGGACGAAAACGTCCGCACCACCGTCGACCGCGATGAAGCCGTACCCCTTCTCCGCGTTGAACCACTTGACGGCGCCCTGAGCCATTCCTAACTCCCCTGTTACTGGCCCTTTCACGGATACTGCACGCCGCAGCTCCGGGTCGTATCCAGAAGGCCCCGGCCTTCTGCTACGACCGCGGCTGAATGTATCCGGACGAACGCCCGGAGCAACAGGTCAATCGGACGAGAATTCACTGGGGAATAAACATCGCTTAGTACTCGAAATGCTACACAAGCCGCATTTCAATACGGCAGAAAAGCGACCTTCGAAACAAATCGGGTGTGATCCCGACCACGGGTTTGCCGACGCCGCGCCGCGAAAAGCGGGAATAGACCTCGCTAAACATGTGCCGCTACACGTGCGGCGCGCACCCCGCCGGCAACGAAAAAATCCGCCGCGCGAGCCTCTCGCGCAGCGGATTTTTCGGTTCCGTTTTACGTTTTCGATCAGAAACCGCGTTTTCGATCAAGTCCCGCGGTTTCGATCAAGCTCTGCGTTCCGGATCGAGGACGACCCGCAGCCGCCGATCACGA
Source organism: Streptomyces sp. SID3343 (assembly GCF_009865215.1). Taxonomy (GTDB): domain Bacteria; phylum Actinomycetota; class Actinomycetes; order Streptomycetales; family Streptomycetaceae; genus Embleya. The sequence goes on from NZ_WWJX01001166.1 coordinate 1,736, forward strand.
TCCGTGATCAGCAACCGCCCGCGACCGCCGGGATGATCGAAACGCTGCCGCCGTCCGGAATGGGGGTGTTCAGGCCGTCCGCGAAGCGCACGTCCTCCTCGTTCACGTACAGGTTCACGAAGCGACGCAGCTTGCCCTCGTCGTCGAGGATGCGCGCGCGAATTCCGGTGTGGTTCTTTTCCAGGTCGTCGAGAACCTCGGCGAGGGTGCCTCCCTCGGCCTCGACCTTGGCTGCCCCACCCGTGTAGGTGCGCAGGATCGTCGGAATCAAAACGGAGACGCTCATGCCAGGCCGGCCTTTCGGAAGGATTCCAGGGTGGGTCGAATGGTCGCGGTCGGGCCGGTCGTCGGCGTAACCGCGTCCAGGGTCTTGAGGCCGTCGCCCGTGTTGAGCACGACCGTCTCGGCGTCGGGGTCGAGCGTTCCCGCGGCGATCAGCTTGCGCAGGCAACCGACCGTGACCCCGCCGGCGGTCTCGCCGAAGATGCCCTCGGTACGGGCGAGCAGCTTCATCGCCTCGACCACCTCGGTGTCGTTCACGTCCTCCACCGCGCCGCCCGTGCGCTTGCACACGTCGAGCACGTACGGGCCGTCGGCGGGGTTGCCGATCGCGAGCGACTTGGCGATCGTGTCGGGCTTCACCGGGCGGATCACGTCCTGGCCGGACTTCCACGCGGCCGACACCGGCGAGCAGCCCGTGGCCTGCGCGCCGAAGATCTTGTACGGCGCGTCCTCGACCAGGCCCAGCGCGATCAACTCGCGGAAGCCCTTGTCGATCTTCGTGAGCTGCGAACCCGACGCGATCGGGATCACGATCTGCTCGGGCAGTTTCCAGCCGAGCTGTTCGGCGATCTCGTACGCCAGCGTCTTGGAACCCTCGCCGTAGTACGGGCGCAGGTTGACGTTGACGAAGCCCCAGTCCTCACCGGCCGGGTCGCCGATGAGCTCCGAGCAGAAGCGGTTGACCTGGTCGTACGTGCCCTCGATGGCGACGAGTTCGCCGCCGTACACCGCGGCCGTGACGACCTTGCCGGCCTCCAGGTCGGAGGGGATGAACACGCAGCTGCGCAGTCCCGCCCGCGCCGCCGCGGCGCCGACCGCGCCGGCCAGGTTGCCGGTGGACGAGCACGAAAGCGTGGTGAAACCGAAGGTGCGGGCGGCTTCGACGGCGATCGCCACGACGCGGTCCTTGAAGGAGTGCGTCGGGTTCCCGGAGTCGTCCTTGACGTGAAGCTTGCGGATGCCCAGCTCGCGGCCGAGGTTCTCGGCATGGACGAGCTTGGTGAAGCCCGGGTTCAGGTTGGGCCGCGACGCGACGTCGGCGGACACCGGCAACAGGGGCGCGTAGCGCCAGATGTTCTGCGGGCCGGCCTCGATCTGCTCGCGCGTCACGGGGCCGAATTCGTAGGCGACCTCGAGAGGGCCGAAACAGGACTCGCACGCGTAGGTCGGACCGAGTTCGACGCGTTGGCCGCACTCACGACACGACAGTGCCACTGCGGGTCCGAAAGAGGTGGGGGTGACGCCGGCGATGCGGGTGGCGGTCACTGTGCTGGTACGGGATGGCGCCATGGCGAGGGCCTTTCTGTCCTCATCTTTACCCGTGGCTCCCACGGGCCGGACTTGGCACCTGTCCGATCGACGACACTCGCTCGCGCCGAAAGCGCGTCACGATGTGACGAACGGATGGTTGCCGGGGCTTCAACGGGCCGTTCCCTCTGCCCCTCTGGATGAGCTGCTATGGCGGTGGACACACCCCGTGAGGGGCGGCCGGTCCGCGTTTGTCCGGCGCGACGTGCGATCGTCGTATCCGGTGACGACGACTGTAACCGAACCGGTGCCCGGTCGATCATCCGGTCCACCTCGCGAGACGATAAAGGGTGGAATCGACCGAGGTCGGATCACAACCCGAGACAGGGGATTTTCGAACGTGCTGCCCGAGGTGAGCGCCTGGCTACGACGACGGTCCTCCGTCGCCGCGGACTGGCCCGTCGACAAGCTCCTGGACGCCAAGAACGACACCCGGGTCAGCGTCGTCCTGCCCGCGCTCGACGAGGAGACGACCGTCGGGGCCATCGTCGAGACCATCCGCATCGAGTTGGTCGAGCGGGCCCGGCTCGTGGACGAACTCGTGGTCGTGGACTCCGGCTCCACCGACCGCACCGCGCGCTTCGCCGCCGACGCGGGCGCGCGGGTCGTGCACCGCGACGACATCCTGCCGGAGCTGCCCGCGGTGCGCGGCAAGGGCGAGGTGCTGTGGCGCTCGCTGCTGGTCACCGACGGCGACATCGTGGCGTTCGTGGACGCCGACCTCAAGGACTTCTCGGCCGACTTCGTGACCGGCATCGTCGGTCCGTTGCTCACCGATCCCTCGGTCCAGCTGGTCAAGGCCATGTACGACCGGCCTCTGGAGATCGGCGACACGATCGTGCCGGCCGGCGGCGGGCGGGTCACCGAGTTGGTCGCCCGTCCCCTGCTCAATCTGCACTGGCCCGAACTCGCCGGTTTCGTCCAGCCGCTCGGCGGCGAGTACGCGGCGCGGCGCTCGCTGCTCGAACAGTTGCCGTTCCCGTGCGGCTACGGCATCGAGACCGCCATGCTCGTGGACACGCTGCGGCTCGTCGGGCTCGACGCGATGGCTCAGGTGGACGTGGGCGTGCGGCGACACAGTCACCAGGACGAGGCGGGGCTCGGGCGGATGTCCGCGGAGATACTCCAGGCGGCCGAACGACGACTGCATCGCGTACCGGTGGGCCCCGAGACCAAGACGTCGCCGACCCAGTTGACCCAGTTGACCCAGTTCGAGCGCAACGCGCACGGGTTTCGTCTGCGCACGCACGACATCGCCGTCGCGGAACGACCACCGATGGCCACGATCGCCCGATACCGCGAGCGTGCCCGCCTGGTCGGGCGCTGAGTCGAGGCGGCGAACCGGGCCGAAGCGGGCCCGATGCGCGCGGTGCGCGTGACTCTCGTCACCGAGGGTCGCCATCCGCCCGGGTTTGCGAACCGGCGGCCGTGGCTAGGGTCGGGGACATGAGTGCTCCCCCTCCCGCCGGTGTCCTGGTCGCGTCCAATCGCGGTCCCGTGTCCTTCTCCCTGGAGGACGACGGCACGCTCTCGGTGAGCCGGGGCGGAGGCGGCCTGGTCTCGGGCCTGTCCACCGCGGGGCAGGGCACCGGTGCGGTGTGGGTGTGCTCCGCGCTCGGCGAGGCCGACCGCACCGCCACCCGCGCGGCCCCCTCGGGTCGGCTGGATCTCGCCGGTCACGACACCGGCGGCCTCGCGGTGCGCATGCTCGACATCGACCCGGGCACCTTCGCCCGGGCGTACAACGCCATAGCGAACTCGACGCTGTGGTTCGTCCACCACCTGCTCTACGACACCGCGACCAAGCCGGTCTTCGACGCCCGCTTCCGCAAGGAGTGGGCCTCGTACGAGGCGTACAACGAGGCGTTCGCGGTCGCCCTCGCCGAGGAGGCCGCCGAGGGCGCGAAGGTGATCGTGCAGGACTACCACCTGACCCTGGTGCCGGTGATGCTCCGCCGGTTGCGCCCCGACCTGCGGATCGGGCACTTCTCGCACACGCCGTGGGCGCCGCCGGACTACTTCCGACTGCTGCCCGACGACATTGCGCGGTTCGTCCTGGAGGGTGTGCTCGGCGCGGACCACGCGGGCTTTTTGACCCGGCGCTGGGCGCTCGCGTTCCTCGACTGCTGCGCCGACGTGCTCGACGCGCAGGTCGACCGCGAGGCGATGACCGTCAAGCACGGCGGACGCGTCACCGAGATCGGCGTGCACGGCCTGGGCGCCGACGCGGACTTCCTGCGCGAACGCGCGTCGCGGGCCGACGTGGACACCCGTCTCGCGGGGCTGCGCGAGGCGGTCGGCGGCCGAAAGGTCATCGTGCGGGTGGACCGTACGGAACTGTCCAAGAACATCGTCCGCGGCCTGCACGCCTACCGCGAACTGCTGCGCACCCGCCCCGAATGGATCGGCAACGTGGTGCATGTCGCGTTCGCCTACCCCTCGCGCCACGACCTGCCGGAGTATCGCGAGTACACGGCCGCCGTGCAGCGCGTCGCCAAGGAGATCGACGACGAGTTCGGCACGGGCGACTGGCAGCCGCTGATCCTGCACGTCAACGACGACTTCCCGCGCTCGCTCGCGGCGTATCGGCTCGCCGACGTCGCCTTGGTCAACCCGATCCGCGACGGTATGAACCTCGTCGCGAAGGAGGTTCCGGTGGTGTCGCTGCTGGACGAGTCGCACGGCGGTTGCGCGCTCGTGTTGTCCCGCGAGGCGGGCGCGTTCGAGGAGTTGGGCGACGACTCGGTCGTGGTCAACCCGTTCGACGTGTCACAGACCACCGAGGCGTTGCATCAGGCGCTGACCATGGAACCGGGCGAGCGCCTGGCCCGCACCAGGCGGCTCGCCGCGGCGGCGGTCGCGCTCAACCCGCAACAGTGGTTCCTGGAGCAGTTGGACGCGCTCGACGCGCTTTCGCGCTAGACGCTAGTGCTGTGGCCGGTCACCGGTGAGGTGGTCGGCCAGCCCCGCGAGCAGGTCCGCGACGCCCGCGGGGCCCGGTACGACCAGGTCGGCGCGCTTGGCGAGGGCGTCCACCTCGGCGGAGCCGCTGCACACGGTGATCCCGGCGACGCCCCGGCCGCGCAGTTCCTCGACCGCGCCGAACGCGGCGAGGTCGCCGAGGTCGTCGCCGGCGAACAGTACGGACGCCGCCTGACGCTCCTTCAGGAAGCCGGTGAGGGCACGCCCCTTGTCCATCCCTTCGGGGCGCAACTCCAGGACCATGCGCCCGGGTTCGACGGTCAGGCCGTGTTGCGCGGCGAGGTCGTCGAGGGGAGCGCGCAGCAGGTCGAAGGTGCCTTGCGGGTCGGGGGCGCGGCGCGTGTGCACGGCCAGCGCGCTGCCCTTGTCCTCGGTCCACGTGCCGTCCCACGCGCCGAGCGACCGGAGCAGGCCCGGCAGCGCGAGCCGCACCTCGTGCACACCGCTGGGCGGCTCGGGGGCGGTGACCCGGTCGGTCCGGGCGTCCCATCGCTCCAGACCGTAGTGGCCCAGCACGACGAGGTGTTCGAGGCCCTCGACGCCGCGGAAGCGGCCGTACTCGACCGCGACGGCGGCCGGGCGGCCGGTCACGATCACCACCGCGTCCAGCCGCGGGGTCAGCCGGGACAGCGCCCGGACCGCGCGCACGTCGGCTCTGGCCTGGTCGGGGTCGTCGACGATCGGGGCGAGCGTGCCGTCGAAGTCCAAGGCGACGACGGCCCGTTGTGGCTGCGCGAGCAACGCGGCGAGACCGGCGCGACCGGCCGAGGTGACGGGTTCGGGCAGTGCGGTCCGATTCGTGGGCATGCGGTCCAACCTAGTACTTCGGCAGGACTTGGCTGTCCGGACAGGTCGGGGGCTGTACGAGCCGCCTTCGGGGGCGTATCGGACGGGCCTTGGCCGGGTGTTCGGCGATCCGCCACCCGTTCCCGCGGGCGTCGCCGTCCTCTGTCCGAATGACGCGGGCCGCCCGACGCGCGCGCGGATCGCCGAAGCGACCTGCCGCATCCGGGCCCACCCGGCGTCCGGCCGACCCTCGTCGACGAGTCCGCCGCGTCGATCTCCGCACCGCTACCGGGGCCGAAGCCACCGACGCGTGGAAAGACCCCGCCGAACGCGTCTCGGCGACGTGCGTGTGCGCGGGCGTCGGCGTGGTCGCCGCGCCGTTGGGCCGGACTCGCACACCGGCCTTATCCGGACAGCCGCAAAACGCATCCGGCCGGCCTGCAATACCCCGGCTCAACCGTCGCCAACCGCCCCGAAATCACCTCCGAGAGGCGCGCGAAAGCAATCCACGCGTCTGTGGTCGGTAGGCCCGGAAGCTCGCCTGAAACGCGCCACGAGCACGCCCGGTGCGCGGTTGCAGTACGCCCACCGGAAGGGGGAAAACGAATGGGTGGGAGCGAGGTATGCGAGAACACATTTCCGCCGAGGTGCGGGAATGATCAGTTCCGCTACGGCTGTGCCGCATCTCCGATTTTGACCGTTGACAGCCTGCACGAGTCGACCTACTGTCGACTTCGGACCGGTGGTCGATGATTCGAGAGTGCGGCGCAAGCTAAATTCCCATCAGATCGATACGGCAATTGGATGGCCAACGTGAAGCCTGTGGAACAACCCGGCGGACGTTATGGAATCCCTTCTCCTCTCGGCGTCGGGCCTATGTCACGCAATTCGATCGACGCGTGTATAGAATTTGCCTATCGTCACGAGTTCAATCTCATGCTCATTCCCAGCCGGCGCCAGATAGAGGCGGCCGCGTTGGGGGGCGGATATGTCGAGGGGTGGGACACCGAGGCATTCGCCGAGTACGTGCGCAAGCGCGACCCCAAGCACCTCCTCATGCTGTGCCGCGACCACGGTGGTCCATACCAATTACCGACGGAGCGGGCGAGCGGCCTTACCCCTGAGCAGGCCCTCGACTCAGCCACGGTGTCCTTCGTCGAGGACATCCGGTGCGGTTTCGAACTCCTCCACATCGACACGTGCATGGACGTCGACGGTCCCGCGGAGCATTCCCTCGCGGTCGAACGACTCGTCGAACTCTATGGGCGCTGCGTCGAAGCGGCACGTGTCGAAAACGTGGATCTGCGATTCGAGATCGGGTTCGAGGACCAAGGCGTCGACACGAACGACCCGGCGGAGTTCGACGAACAGTTGCACGACGTCCTCGCGCGACTGCGGGCGGCCGATCTGCCCGCGCCGACCTTCGTTGTCGCGCAGACCGGCACCAAGGTTTTGGAGACCACGAACACCGGCGCGCTGCGGACCGCCCCCGCTGCGGTCGAATACGCCGTGCGGGCGCTCAGTGATCTGACGCAGAAGAGCGGGCTCGCACTCAAGGCGCACAACGCCGACTATCTTTCGTTCGCCGAGATCGGCCGATTGCGAACGGCCGGTGTCCACGCGATGAACATTGCCCCGGAAATCGGTGTCGCGGAGACTCGGGCACTTCTCGAATTGCTTGAGGAAGTAGGACTTCGCAATGCCCGGGATTCATTCCTGGCCATGGCCTACGAATCCGGGCTCTGGCGTAAATGGATGATCCAGGGAACACCCGACGACGATCTTCGACGCGCGATTATCGCCGGTCATTACATGTTCGGAACGGAGGCGTTCGTTCAGCTCAAGGAGTCCGTCTCCGCGACGGTCGCGCGCCGTGGGATCGATCTCGACCAGTACCTGCGGTTGCGAATCGAGCACGTGATCGGCCGATACGCCACCTTGCTCTGAACCGTCCGCCCCCCGCGAGCACGAAAGGTGATTTCACCGTGTCCCAAGGCAACTACCTCGACGATTTGTTCGGCAATCGCGACGACTGTGTGCGCCTGTCCGTCCCCGGCATCCAGGCCGGTCCCGTCGCGGAGACGAAGACGGTGAGCAAGGGGTGGGGCGAAGAGCGCTGGCTCGTCCCCGAGGCCGCCCCCTGGGGTTTCAAGCTGATCCATATCAAGGCCGGGCACCGCACCAGCCTCCAGTACCACCACCACAAGGAAGAGGCGTGTCTCGTCCTGAGCGGAGAGGCGCATCTGCACCACGCGGCGTCGCCCGACGACGAGCCGACCCAGGTCCTGACCGGCCCCGGCGACGTGATCCATCTGGCGCCCGGCCACGTACACCGCTTCGAGGCCGTCACCGACATGACGATGGTGGAGATCTCCACCCCCCACCTGGACGACGTCGTACGCATCGCCGACGACTTCGCCCGCGGCGACGGCCGCATCGCCGCGGAACACGAGGAGGCTCGCCCGTGAGCGATTGGCGAGTGCCGCGCTACGACTACCCCGCCCAGTTCCCCGACCTCGACACCCTGATCCCGCGCATCGGCGACCTGCTGCGCGAGGGGAACTACATCCTCGGTGAACCGGTCACCCGATTCGAGACCGATTTCGCCGACTTCCTCGGAGCCCGGTTCGCCGTCGGCCTCAACTCGGGGACCGACGCGCTGATCCTGGCCATGGACGCCCTCGGCATCGGCCCGGGAGACGAGGTGATCACGGTCGCGAACTCTTTCCACGCGACCGCGATGTCCGTCGTCCGGGTCGGCGCCACACCCGTCCTGGTGGACTGCGATCCGGACACCCACCTGATCGACCTCGACGCGGCCGCGGCCGCGGTCACCGACCGGACCAAGGCCCTCCTCGTCGTCCACCTCTTCGGCCAGGCCGTGAACATGCGAGCCGCGCGCGCGCTCGCCGACCGCCACGACCTGCTGTTGATCGAGGACTGCGCGCAAGCGGTCGGCGCCTACTCCGGCGACCGGCGGGTGGGAAGCGACAGCGACGCCGGCTGCTGGAGCTTCGCACCGTCCAAGAACCTCGCCGCGGCGGGCGACGCGGGCGCCGTCAGCCTGCGCGCCGAGGAAACCACCCAACGCCTGCGCCTGCTACGCCACTTCGGGCAGGTCGCGCAGAACGAGCACCACGTGCTCGGCTACAACTCCAGACTCGACACGATGCAGGCGCTGGTCCTCGCGCACAAGCTGCCCCACGTGGACGCGTGGAGCCGGCGCCGAGTCGCCATCGCCGAGGCGTACCGCGCCCGCCTGGGCTCGCTGCCGATCCGGTTCCAGGCCGGAGCGGGGGATCGCGAACACGTCTACCACCTCTTCCAGGTGCAGACGCCGTTGCGCGACGACCTTCTCGCCCACCTGCGCGCCGACGGGACCGACGCCGTCGTCCGCTATCCCGTGCCCATGCATCTACAGCCGGCCTTCGCCGACCTCAAGCTCGCCGCCGGCGAACTGCCCGTCGTGGAACGACTGGCGCGCGAGACTCTGTGTCTCCCGCTGTTCCCCTCCATGACGGACGCACAGATCGACCACGTCTGCACCGGAGTCGAAAGGTTCTTCGCCGGCTCACGCTGACCGCCCCATGACAGCGTCGAACCCGACGCCACAGAGGAAGACGAGGTGGGGAGCGTGCGGATCGCCGCGCCCGAGGTCGAGATCGTCGCCCCGCGAGACGATCGCGAGATCGCCGCGTACGCGGCTCTCGCGCACGCGAGTTTCGGGACCGAGATTCCCGACATCGGCTATCTGCGACCGCACGCCCTCACCCGCGTCGCCACCGAGAACGGACGCGTCCTCGCGGGCGCGATGGGCATTCCCGTGCCGCAGTTCTTCGGCGGCCGAGCCGTGCCCTCCGCGTGCGTCTCCGCGGTCTGCGTCGCGCCCGAAGCGCGTGGGCGAGGGATCGCGGGCCGGCTCATGGCCGAACTGGTACGCGGGCTGCGCGACGAACACGGCGCGGCCGCGGTCTCGTTGTGGACACCGTCGGTCGGTCTGTACCGGCGCTGGGGATGGGGCACGATCGCCACTCCCTGCCGATGGGTGCTCCCCGCCGCCCAACTGCGCGAGTTCCGCCGAACAACGGCCCCCGGCCTCGGTATCGTCGAAGGGGTACACGCGTTTCAGCAGGAGGAGGCGCGCGCCTGGAACGGCCCCGTCCGACGCCCCGCCTGGTGGTGGGAATGGAAACGCGCGACCGCCCCCGCCACCACCTATCACCTGACCGACACATCGGGAGAGGTCACCGGCTACCTCACCGCGACCACGGCACCCGTCAAGCCGTGGGGTCACGACATGTTCGTCCACGAACTGGCGGCCCGCGACCGGCAGAGCCTGCACACCCTGATCGGATTCCTGGGCGAGCACGCCAGTCAGGTGCAGGACATCCACCTGGGTCCCACGGCCACACCCGTCCTGAGCGGCCTGCTCGACCACCTCTCCCAGTTCTCCGCGCGCGCTCGGACCTGGTATCCCTGGATGCTCGCCCTCGTCGACCCCGTCGAGGCCGTACGTGCCCGAGGTTGGGACGAGGACCTCGATGTCGACCTCGTCCTCTCCGTTGCCGACCCCCAGGGCCGCACCACCGGATACCGGTTGTCCGTCCACGGCGGCGCCGGCCGGCTGGAAACGACCGGCGACAACCCCGACGTGGAGCTGACGTCGGGCCACCTCGCGGCCTGGTACGCCGGGGCATTCGGTTCTCCTGCCCGCATGCGCGTCGTCGGCGTCCGCGGCCGGCCGGCCGCACTGCGACGCCTGAGCCGGACGACCGACGACCGCGAACCGTGGCTGCCCGACACCTTCTGAACCCCGCCCCGACCCCATCCCCATCCCCGGGTCAGGGACAGGTTCCGACCTCCCCGACCCCGGATTCAACGAGGAGAGCTGCCGATGTTCGTACAAGGACTGCCGTGCCACGCCGTCCTGTTCGACATGGACGGAGTCCTGGTCGACTCGCTCCCGCAGATCGTCGCGCACCTGCGCTCCTGGGCCCACACCCACGGCCTCGACCCGGACGCGGTCGTCGCGCTGTCGCACGGACGCACGGACCACGACGTGGTCCGGCTGGCCGCACCGCACCTCGACACCCGCGCCGAAGTCGCCCTCCTCCAGGACGAGGAGGTCCGCGCCGCCCGCGACATCCCGGCCAAACCGGGTGCCCGCGAACTCGTCGCCGCACTGGACCGGGCCGGCATCCCCTGGGCGGTGGTGACCTCGGGATGCACCCGGGTCGCCCGAGCCCGGCTGGGTGCCAACGGTTTCGGCGTGCCCGAGGTATTGATCACCTCCGACGACATCACCGTGGGCAAACCGGACCCGCAAGGCTATCTGGCCGCCGCGCAACGGCTGGGCCACGCACCCGAACGTTGCCTCGTGGTCGAGGACGCACCCGCGGGCGTGGCCGCAGGGCGTGCGGCCGGAGCCACCGTGCTCGGCGTGACCGGAACCGTGACGCCCGCGGAACTGCCCGCCGACGCCCTCGTGGACACCCTCACCACCGTACGCGTCAAGCCGGGCTACGGATTGGAGGTGCACGCGTGAGCGAACCGGAGTCGCGCAGCACCGCCGACCCCGCCCACGACCGGCCGGCCGACACCCCCGCCTTCCCGACCGGCCCCGCCCCTGCCCGGCATCCCGCGTTGACCCCGGCCGGCATGACGGCCGCGATGTCGCTCATGCTGCTTCTGGGCATGTGCACCGGAACGATCGGGGCGGCGCTGCCCAAACTGCGCGACCACTTCGCGGTGTCGGACGGCGCCGCCGCCCAGTCCATCACCGTCTACAACCTCGGCGCACTCGTCGCGATCGTCGGGTGCGCCGCCCTGACCCGCCGCCGAACACCCCCACGCGCCGTCGCCACCCCCATGCGCGTCACCACGCACTCCCTGATCCTGTTCGCCCTCGGCACCGCGACGATGGGACTGTCACCGGGATTCGAGGTCTTCCTCGTCGGCGTCGCCGTGGCCGGCTCCGGCTACGGCTCGCTCGTCCTGCACCTCAACTCCACGTTCGCGCAAGGGTTCACCGAGCACAACGTGGTCATGGTCAACATGATCAACGCGCTCTTCGGCACCGGCGCGATCCTCGGATCCCTGGCCATCGCCCCGCTGGGCGCGAAAGGCGTCCTGGCCTCGTTCGCCGCCACCGCAATCCTCGCCGCGCTGACTTTCCCCGCCGTCGGTACGACCCGGGCCATAAAAGCCGAACCACCCACTGCCGCTCGACCCGGCCGCCGCGAACTCGCCGCGCTCGCCCCGTTCATCATGATCGCCTTGTTCTACGCCGGCCTGGAGACCGGGACGGCCGGCCTGGAGTCCACCTACCTCACCCACGTCGGCCACTCCGACGACTACGCCGCCGTCGGTACCGCGCTGTTCTGGGCGGGCCTGACCATCGGACGCGTGGTGATCCCGCCGCTCGCCCGCCGGACCGCCCCCGCCACGCTCCTCGCCTACATCAGCGCGACCGCCGGCCTCGCCGCCCTCGCCGCCCTCATACCCGACGCCGCGCTCATCGCCTTCGCGGTGGCCGGTATCGCCATGGGCCCGATCTTCCCCACGACCCTCGCCTGGCTCGCCCGCAGCCACCCGGCCGCACACACCGCCAACTCCGCCCTCCTGGTGGCTTCGATGATCGGCAGCACCACCCTGCCCGCGTTGGTGGCCCTGCTCGGCCAGACCACCTCGACCCGCGTGATCCCCCTCGCCATCGCCACGATCGGCGCGGCGGTGTTCCTGACCGTCCTGCGCCGACCGAGCCCCGCGCCCCGGCCCTGACACGGGAGCCGGCGTCCCGTGCTCACTCGCTCGGCTGGTCCGGTGCTCGGCTCGTCGGCTCGGGTCGGCCGGAGGTGAACGGCGATCCGAGAGTCAGCGAGTGCTCAGCGAGCCCAACAGGCGATCGAGGAGCGGAACGGGCTGGTCGTCGACCACGATCACGGTGAGCCGGTTCAGCGGGATGCCCGCGAAGGCCGGCCTGATCCGACCGATCCCGGGCAGGCCGACGGCGAGCGCGCGGGCCTGCGGCGCCTGGTCGGCCGGGTGGTAGACGGTGGTCGCGGGGACCGTGCCGCGGAAGTCGTCGGTGCCGGTGACCTCCCAGCCGGCGGCTTCGAGCCGGCGGGCCATCCGCTGCGCGAGCGCGGGCACCTTGCTCTGGTCGAGCACCACGACCTTGCCGTGCGCGCCGCGGGGGATCACCGGCGGCTGCGCGGGGGTGAGCGCAGCCGGTGGGACGGACGCCGGGGCGGCAGGCGGCGCGGGCGCCGGTACGGCCGAGGCGGCGGGCTGCTGCGACCGACCCGAGGTGATCCGGGGCGCGGGTCCTTCCGGTCCGATCGCCGGCAGCCCCACGACGGCCGCCACCCCGAGTGTCGCCGCGACCGCCATCAGGCCGCGCCGCGACCGGTGTCCGAGCGGCGCGCGCTCGGCTCGCGGGCCGGCGATCGGATCGCGTTCAGCGGCGCGAGCGTCCCCGAATTCCACGAAAGCCTCGGGGCCCTCGGCTCCCGCCGGCGGCACCGGCGGCTTGTCCGGCACTCCGGTCCACGCCTGCGGATTGCTCCAGATCCTGGCGTACCTACCGAACCCTTCGAAGGCGTCGTACTCGTCCTTGCGCGCCTGCCACACCGCGACCCCCTGCTAACGACCGGGACGGCGCACGGTCGAGCGGGCGTGTTGACGGGCCTCGCGCAACCGGCGCAACCGCTGGACCAGCATCGGGTCGTGCGCCAACGCCTCGGGACGGTCGAGCAGGGTGTTGAGGACCTGGAAGTAGCGCGTCGCGGAGAACCCGAAGCGGTCGCGCACGGCGCGTTCCTTGGCGCCGGCGTGCTTCCACCACTGGCGCTCGAATTCGAGGATGTCCCGATCCCGCTCGGACAACGCACCCGGCTCGGACGACGCGCCCGGCTCGGCCACGTCGTCGGTCGGCTCGGCGGCGTGGGTCTCGCCCGGATCGACGCCGGGCACACGATCGCCGACGGCGGCGAGGGCGGCGACAGCCGTGTCGTCGTCGGCTCCGGACCCCTGAGCAGGTCCCCTCTCCCCGGGGAGTGGGGTCACGGGGACGGTTCCGGGCACCTGATCGGATGCGGGCTCGCCCGCACTCTGCCCGGGAATCACGGGCGTCTGTGGCCGCACATCGTGCTCCGCACCCATCGGTCACCCCTTCCGTACACGTGCGGCGGGCCCGTCGACCCACCACCGGCATTGTGCCCGGCCGGGCCGACTGCCGAGCGGACCGGCGCGATGGTCCGCGAAGAAAAGCCTACGAATCACCCGCAGGGAGGTGTGCCCGGGATGACCTATAAGCTCCGCCGCATGTCTACTTTTGCCGTCCATATCGCCGACGCCGACCTCGAACCCGACCCGCTCGACCCGGCCACGATCGTCTCCGGTTCTCCCGAGGTCTCGGGCAAGGTCTTGTGGGAGTCGGCGGACGGCAAGCAGGTCCGCGGCATCTGGCAGATCACCCCGGGCGTGGTGACCGACACCGAGGCGAACGAGCTGTTCGTGGTGATCTCGGGCCGCGCGACGATGGAGATCAAGGGCGGCGACACGATCGAACTGGGCCCGGGCGACGCGTGCGTGCTCGAAGAGGGCGCCGAGTCGATCTGGACCGTGCACGAGACGCTGCGCAAGGCGTACCACATCACCCTGCCGTAGCCGCCGACGTGGCGTCCGACGCGAAACGCGCGGAAGCCCACAGGTCCCCGGTGGGCCTGTGGGCTTCGTGCTTTCCCCGGGTCGACGGCGCTACTTGACCGAGCCTGCGGTGAGGCCGGAGACGACGTGCTTCTCGATGTAGGCGAACAGCACCACGACGGGGATGATCGCGACCACCGAGCCGGCGAACAGGTATTGCCATTCGACGCGGTAGGCGCCGAGGAAGCTGTTGATGCCCACTGTCAGCGGTTGCTTGTCCGGGGTGGTGACCAGCACGAGCGCGACGGTGAACTCGTTCCACGCGGCGATGAAGGTGAAGATGACCGCCGTGACGATGCCCGGCATCGCGAGCGGCAGGGTGACCCGGCGCAGTGCCCCGAGACGGGAGGCACCGTCGATCATGGCGGCCTCTTCGAGTTCGACGGGGATCGCGCTGAAGTAGGCGGTCAGGATCCATACCGAGAACGCCAGGTTGAAGGCGCCGTTGACGAGCACGAGCGCCCAGTAGGAGTCGAGCAGGTCCAGGATGTAGAACTCGCGGTACAGGCCGACGAGCAGTGACGTCGGTTGGAACATCTGGGTGACCAGGACCAGCATCAGGAAGATCCCGCGGCCGCGGAACCGCTTGCGGGCGGTGTAGTAGGCGGCGGGCAGCGACACCACGAGCACCAGCACCGTCGACATGCCGGCGACGAGCAGCGAGACCTTGAGGTTGTCGCCGAGCGTGGACTTGTCCCACACGTCGACGAAGTTCGCCCATTCGAACTTCGACGGCACGTAGCCGTCGCCGGTCAGTTCGTCCTTGGGTCGCAGGGCGGTGATGACCATCTCGACGTAGGGCAACACGAAGAGGATCGCGATCACCCACGCGAGCGCACCGAACGCCAACTGCTTGTGGCTGTACTTGCCGCGCGGGCCGGCGTTCTTCTTCGGGCTGCCCGAGGACCTGCCCGCGCCCGTGGTCCGCGTCTTGGGGCCGGTGTCCGGCTTGGGGCTGACCGCGGCGCTCATCGGTCGGTCTCCTTGTTCCAACGGCTGACAAAGAGGAAGAAGACGACCATCACCACGATCATCGCGAAGTTGGCCACCGACATCGCGGCACTCTCCCCGATGTCGGAGGACTTGAGTTGGTACATGAACACCGTGGTCGTCGCGGTCTCGTAGCCGGGGCCGCCGTTGGTCATGGCCCAGATGATCGGGAACGAGTTGAAGACGTTGATCAGGTTGATCACGATCGCGACCAGGATCGCCGGTCGCAGCAGTGGCAGCGTGATCGACAGGTAGGTACGCCACGTGGACGCACCGTCGATCTTGGCTGCCTCGTACACCTCACCGGGGACCGTCTGCAGACCCGCGAGCAGGGTGTAGGTGGTGAACGGCAGTGACACGAACACGGCGACGATCATCATCCAGGGCATCGCCGTGGACGGTTTCCCGAGCCAGTCCTTGCCCTCGTCGAGCAGGTGCAGGTCCACCATCACGGTGTTGATCACGCCGTGGCTCTCGTGGAGCATCCACTTGAAGACGACCGCGGTCATGAAGACCGAGGCCGCCCACGGGACGATCATCGCCCAGCGGGCGAACCGCCGACCGGGGAAATGCTGGTTGAACAGCTGTGCCAGGAGCAGGGAGAGCACCAGGGTGACGGCCACCACGACCGCCACCCACACGAGGGTGTTCCAGAGCACATCCACGAAGAACGGCTCGTCGAACAGCTTGGTGTAGTTGTCGGTGCCGTTGGATCCCTTGACGATGCCGGTGCGGCGGATCCTGAGGAACGAACTCCAGACCATCACCACCACGGGCCACAGCACGACCACGCCGATGAGGAGGACGGCCGGGCCGATCCACGGCAGCGGGGCCAGCGCCTTTTTGATTCTTGTGGTGACGGTGGGCGCTTTGCGCGTGGACTCGGCCACGGAGCCGTCCCCTCCTTCGGTGTCGAACGGTCGATGTCGGTGCCTTGCGGACAGAGCTTGCGCTTATCCCCGCCGGGGCGTCAGCTCTTTTGCTGCGAGACCGCCGACTCGGCTTCCTTCTGGAGCTGGTCGAGCACGTCCTTGGGCGACTGGCCGGAGACCGCGCTGCCGAGCTGTTCCTTGATCTTGGGCGAGATCACGTCCCACGCGACGTCGTTGAGGGGGTAGAACTTCGCCTTGGGCAGCAGGTCGATGTACGGCTTGAGACCCGCGTTGGCCGGGTTGGCCGTCATCTTGGCCATCACCGACTTGGTCACCGGCGGGAAGCTGTACTGCTCCTGGAACTTGAGCTGCTGGTCGGTGCTGAAGGCGTGGTCGAGGAACGCCTTGATCTGGTCCTTGTGACCGTTCTTCTTGAACGCCATCATCCAGTCGCAGACACCGAGAGTGTCGGCCTGCGGACCGGTCTTGCCGGGGATCACGGCGGTGGCGTACTTGACGTTCGGGTAGTCCTTCTTCAGCGTGGCGATCATGGTGGGGTGGCTGTTCAGCATGCCGACGTTGCCACCGTAGAAGTCCGTGAAGACGTCCTTGCGGCTCTTGGTGCCGGGGTTCGACTCGGTCAGGCCGGTCTTGACCAGGTTGTCGTTGACCCAGTTCAGCGCCTCGACGTTGGCCGGGCTGTTGACCGTGTACTTGTCGCCGGTCTTGTAGCCGCCGCCGTTGCCCAGCATCCAGTTCATGAACTCGCCCTGGGCCTCCTCCTTGCCCAGCGGCAACCCATAGGGCACCTTGACCCCGGCGTTCTTGAGTTTCTCGGAGAAGGACTTGACCTCGTCCCATGTCTTCGGCGGCTCGGTCAACCCGGCCTTGGCGAACAGGTCCGTGTTGTAGATCAACTGACGCGTGCTCGACGTGAAGGGAATGCCGTACTGCTTGCCCTTGACCGTCGCAGCCGGCGTGAACGAATCCACGAAGTCGGCCTTGGTCGCGGACGACATCACCTCGTCCACCGGGTAAAGCAGATCGTCGACGACCTTGTCCGCGTAACCGCCGGTCTGCAGCAGATCCGGCATGTCGTTGTTCTGGATCATGGTCGCGACCTGCTTGTCGATGTCATCCCAGTTGATGACCTGCAGGTTCACCTTCACGCCGGGGACCTTGGCGTTGAAGCTCTGGATCACGCCGTCCCAGTACTTCTGCTGGCTGCCGTCGCCGCTGCCGTAGTCCGCGACGACCAGCTTGATCGTGCCGTCCTTGGGGGCGCCTGCCGGGGCGTCGGACGGGCTCGACGCCTTGTCGTCGTCCTTGTCGTCCGACCCACCACACGCTGACAGAAGCAGTGCGGCCGACAGTCCTGTCGCCGCCAACGCCATCTGGTGCCGCTTCATCGCAGTACCGCCTTCATGCCTTCAGGAAATCAGGACCGTTCGGCGGGGTTTTGGCACGCAAAACCCCATGCACATGCTTGCGTGAATCTGTTCGTAACCCGGGGTTCAAGCAACCTATTGAGCAACACCGAGCATTTTGCGGACTCGCGGTGGAGGCAGTCAACACCCCGTCGAGAGAAAGGTCTACACCAATTTCGGGAATCGGAGGAGGGGTGGACCAAGTTTGCGGAGCAATTCGTTACCCATGCCGACGGGCACACAAAGGAACCGACGCCGAGGACGCCGGTTCGATACCGAATTCAATCTGTCGAGTTGGTTGGAGTTCGGGCTCGCCCCGGGATTTCCGCAGGCCATGCGACACGTGTCGAATGGCCTGCGCGCTAC
The DNA here is from genome assembly GCF_009865215.1 of Streptomyces sp. SID3343. Lineage (GTDB taxonomy): Bacteria > Actinomycetota > Actinomycetes > Streptomycetales > Streptomycetaceae > Embleya. The sequence continues at coordinate 19,458 of NZ_WWJX01001166.1, forward strand.
CCGCCCGGCCCTTTCGCGCTCAGACGCGAATGACCCGAACGCCGGCCTCGGCGAACGCCGACGTGGTCTCCTCGGGCGCCGCGGTGTCGGTCACCAGCACGCCGACCCGGTCCAGTGGGCAGATCCGGGCGAAGGCGCGCCGGCCCAGCTTGGACGAGTCGGCGGCGACCACCACCCGGGTCGCCCCGGCCGCCATCAACTGGTTGATGCTCGCCTCGCCCTCGTGGTGGGCGCTCGCCCCGTGCTCGACGTCGATCGCGTCCACCCCCAGGATCGCCACGTCCAGGGCCACCTCGTGCAGGATGCCGGTGGCGAGCGGGCCGATCAGCTCATAGGACTGCGGGCGGGCCACACCACCGGTCACCACGATCTTCACGTGCCGTCGAACAGCCAGTTCACCGGCGATGTTGAGGGCGTTGGTGACGATGGTGAACGCCTGCGCGGACGAGTCGCCCTCGGTGTGCAGGTCGGCCCTGGCGACCAGGGCGCGGGCCACCTCGGTCATCGTCGTGCCGCCGTTGATGCCGACCGTCTCACCCGGTTTGACCAGCGCCGCGACCGCGTGCGCGATGCGCTGCTTCTCGGACGCGTGCCGGGCCGTCTTGTAGCGCAACGGCAGGTCGTAGGACACCGCGTGCGCGACCGCGCCGCCCCGGGTCCGGGTCAGCATCTGCTGCTGGGCGAGCTGGTCGAGGTCGCGGCGGATCGTCGCCGGCGAGACGTCCAGCTCGGCGGCCACGTCCTCGACTTCGAGCCGGCCGTGCTTGGCCAGTAGTTCGAGAAGCGCGCCCCACCGCTCGTAACGGCTCACCCGTGACCTCCAGCCATGTCCGACAGTCGTGTCGGCTTCTTGTCGGACCGTGCGAAACATCCTCCCGGGCGTCCCCGATGAGGCACGCGCCGGGGCGGCAGTAACGCCGCGCTTACTCAACGATGCTGTTGCGTGTTCATGTTTTCAACTGCTATCCAATGAGCACAAACGCGCAAACACAACACCGGCTCCGCGGCTCCCGGAGTCCATCCATCTACCAGACTTGAGACGCCGATGCCGCACGTGAACACCTCGCCGTCCGATCTGTCCGGCGCGGACTGCGTCGTCGCCCTCGACGTGGGCGGAACCGACATGAAGGGCGGTGTGGTCGACCCGGCCGGGCGCCTGGTGTACTCCGAACGACGCTCCACCGGCCGTACCAAGGGCCCGAACGCGGTCGTGAGCGGCATCGTCGACTTCGCCGCCGAACTGCGCGACCGCGCGGTCGAGCTGGGCGGCGTGCCGCGCGCCGCCGGAGTCGCGGTACCGGGGATCGTGGACGACGTGGCGGGTCTGGCGGTGTGGTCGGCCAGCATCCAGTGGCGCGAGGTCCCGTTGCGCGCCCTGGTGACCGACCGGCTCGACCTGCCGGCGGCGCTCAGCCACGACGTGCGCACCGGCGCGCTCGCCGAGGGCCGGCTCGGCGCCGGGCACGACTGCGACAACTTCCTGTTCGTGGCGATCGGCACCGGCCTCGCGTCGGTTCTCGTCCTGAACGGCCGACCCTACCCGGGTGCGCACGGGCAGGCCGGCGAGATCGGCCACATCACCGTGCGCCCGGGCGTCGGCAAGTGCACGTGTGGCGCGGTGGGCTGTCTGGAGGCACACTTTTCCGGTCCGGCGATCGCGCACGCGTTCGCCGACGCGGCGCCCGGCGACGATCCGCCGCTGAGCGCGGCCGAGGTGGTCGCGCGGGTCGCGGCCGGGGATCGGGTCGCCGCCGGGGTGTGGGGCAAGGGCGTATCGGCCTTCGCGGACGGTCTGTTGACCGGCCTCGCGCTGTACGATCCGCGGCTGCTCGTGATCGGTGGCGGGCTCTCGCTCGCGGGCGAGCAGTTGTTCAATCCACTGCGTACGCTGCTCGCCGAGCGTGCGGTGGTCGAGCATGTGCCGCCGGTCGTGACGGCGGCACTCGGAGACGAGGCCGGCTGTCGTGGCGCCGGTCTGATCGCGTGGGACGCCTTGGAGGTGCACGGGTGACGGTGCTCGGCAATGCGCGCGTGGTACTGCCCTCGGGGGTGGTCGAAGGCGCCTCGGTACGCGTCGTGGACGATCGGATCGCCTTTGCGGGCCCGGGAATCGACGATCCGTCGGATCGGCTGATCGATGTCGGGGGCGGCTGGATCGTGCCCGGTTTCGTGGACATGCACGTACACGGTGGCGGGGGTGGTTCGTACACCTCCGGCGACGCCGAAGAGGCGTTGCGGGTGGCCGAATTCCATCGGTCGCACGGCACCACGACCACCATCGCAAGTCTGGTCACCGCCTCGCCGGTCGAACTGCTGCGGACGGTAAGGGAGTTGGCCCCATTGGTGCACGAAGGCCGGTTGGCCGGGCTGCATCTGGAGGGTCCGTACCTGAGCAAGGTCCGGTGTGGTGCGCACGATCCCACCCAACTGCGCTCGCCCGACCGCGACGAGGTTTCGGCGCTTCTCAAGGCCGCCGCCGGCGCGATCCGCATGGTCACGCTCGCGCCCGAACTGCCGGGTGGTATCGAGTTGGTGCGCCGATTGGCCGACGAGGGCGTGATCGCGGCCGTCGGGCACACCGACGGTACGCATCGCGAGACGCGCGCCGCGCTCGCCGCGGGGGCGAGCGTGGCGACCCACCTGTTCAACGCGATGCGCAGCGTGCATCACCGCGAGCCGGGACCGGTCACCGCGCTGCTTCAGGACAGCGACGCGGTGGTCGAACTGATCAACGACGGCGTCCACCTGCACCCGAGCGTGGTCAATCTGGCCTACGCGAGCGCGGGCCCGGACCGGGTCGCGTTCATCACCGACGCGATGGGCGCGGCGGGCATGCCGGACGGCGTGTATCCGCTGGGCGTGATGACCGTGGACGTGGTCGACGGCGTGGCCCGGCTCACCGGCGGCGAGTCGATCGCGGGCAGCACGCTGACCCTGGACCGCGCGCTGCGCAACGGCGTGGCCGGCGGCCTCCCGATCGCCGACGTGGCCCGCTCCCTGTCCGCGACTCCCGCACGGGCATTGGGGATTGCCGACGAGCTCGGCACCCTGGAGGCGGGCAAGCGAGCCGACCTGGTGGTGTTGGACGACGCGCTGGAGGTGCGCGCGGTCCTAGCCGCAGGCGTGTGGGTGGACGCCCGCCGACCCTGATCCGCGCACGGACGATCTTGGAGTTGTGGGCGGGTATCGGCGCCCCGGGTCTCGGCCCGGGTCTCGGCCCGGGTGTCCCCCGCGACTCCAAGATCTTCTGTGTGTGGTGGGTCGTTCAGGTGGGTGGGTAGCGTCTGGTCCAGGTGGTGGCGCCGGCTTCCGGGCCGTGCAGCGCGGTGCCCTGGGTCATCTCCATGGCGAAGTCGTCGGCCAACTCCAGGATCGCGCCCCGGCCTTCGAGTTCGGCGACCAGGTCGGCGGGCAGCACCGTGTCGCCGTGCATCGCGCCGAGCAGGTTGCCACAGATCGACCCGGTCGAGTCGCTGTCGCCGCCGTGGTTGACCGCGAGCAACAGGCCCGTGCGCATGTCGGGTGCCACGAGCGCGCAGTACAGGCCGATCGACAGCGCCTCCTCGGCCGTCCACCCCTGACCGAGCGCCTCGACGCGCTCCGCCGAGGGGACGCCGGCGCGGACCGCGCCCAGGGCCGCCTCGATCGCCCGCGCGGTCTCGAGGTGCTCCGGTCGAGAGCGCACCAGTTCGAGAGCCAACCGGATGCCCTCCTCCAACGGCGCGCCCTGCATGACCGCGTGCACGATCACCGCGAACGCCCCCGCCGAGAGGTAGCCCGTGGGGTGACCGTGCGTCAGTACGGCGCATTCCACCGCGAGTTGGAAGACCAGTTCGGGCCGCCAGCCGACGAGCAGCCCGAACGGGGCCGAGCGCATCACCGCGCCGCAGCCCTTGGAGTCGGGGTTCTTGGGCGCCTCCAGGGTGCCCATCACCGTTTCGTCCTCCAGGCCGCGCAGGCACGCCGAGCCCGGTGCGCGCGAGCTGTACAGCCACTCCTCGCGGACCAGCCAGCCCTCGTCCTTGCGCTCGTCGGGGCCCCACTCGCTCTGGGTGGCCTTCCAGCGCAGGTACGCGCCGTGCAGGTCGGTCGGCGGATGCCACGCGCCGGTGTCACGGCGCACGTGCGCGCGGATCAGCCCTTCGACGGTGAACAGTGTCATCTGCGTGTCGTCGGTGATCGCGCCGTGCCGGTGATACGCCGTCACATAACCGGCCACACCGGCGGATCCGTGCTGCTCGCGGATCTCCGCGAGGCTGAGGAACTCGATGCCGGCGCCGAGCGCGTCGCCGATCGCGCCGCCGACGAGACATCCCCTTACGCGGGCCCGAAAATCCTGTAGCCGGTCCCTGGACCAGAGTGCGGCCATGTGTGTGCTCCCCTCCCCCGTCACCCCGACGCAGCGTACCGGCGCGGGGTTGTCGGAGGGTCGCACACTCGTCCTATTCGACACGTCGGGCGGGTGCGGGAACTTCGCGCCCGCGCCGAAGGGGCCGATCCGCGTGCACGTGGATCGGCCCCTTCGGCGGGCGCCTTGCGCGGAGCTTCGGTCGGTCGGATTCGCGCAGGGCCTCAGTTGGTCAGGATCGGGAGCATGATCCGTTCGACCTCGGCGTCGTGCCGGCGGGCCACCGCCTGACGCTCGGGGCTCACCTCGCCGTAGGTGGTGGTGCGTTGGCGGGCGTGCCGGCCCAGCGACGCGGCCATCGCCTCCAGTTCGGCGATCGACTTCTTCGAGCCGTTGTCGGCGCCGGCCATCCGCGAGATGGTCTCCTCCATGAGCGTGCCGCCCATGTCGTTCGCGCCGCCTTCGAGCATCATGTTGGTGCCCTCGACGCCGAGCTTGACCCAGCTCGTCTGGATGTTGTCGATCTTGCCGTGCAGCAGGATGCGCGCCATCGCGTGCACGGCCCGGTTGTCGCGCAGCGTCGGACCGGGGCGGGCGATGCCGGCGAGGTAGACCGGCGCGTTGGTGTGCACGAAGGGCAGCGTCACGAACTCGGTGAAGCCGCCCGTGCGGTCCTGGATCTGCCCGAGCAGCCTCAGGTGCGCGAGCCAGTGCGACGGCGTGTCCACGTGGCCGTACATCATCGTGGACGAACTGCGGATGCCCAGCTCGTGCGCGGTGGAGACCACCTCGACCCAGGTCGCGGCGGGCAGCTTGCCCTTGGTCAGGATCCACCGCACGTCGTCGTCGAGGATCTCGGCGGCGGTGCCGGGGATGGTGTCGAGCCCGGCCTCCTTGGCCGCGATCAGCCAGTCGCGGATCGACATTCCGGTGCGGGTCGCGCCGTTGACGACCTCCATCGGCGAGAACGCGTGCACATGCATGTCCGGGACACGCTTCTTGACCTCGCGGGCGATGTCGAAGTAGGCGGTGCCCGGCAGGTCGGGGTGGATGCCGCCCTGCATGCAGACCTCGGTCGCGCCGACCGCCCACGCCTGTTCGGCGCGCTCGCCGACCTGGTCGAGCGAGAGCGTGTACGCGTCGGCGTCGGTGCGGCGTTGCGCGAACGCGCAGAACCGGCAGCCGGTGTAGCAGACGTTGGTGAAGTTGATGTTGCGGTTGACGATGTAGGTGATCTCGTCGCCGTTGACGTCGCGGCGCAAGTCGTCGGCGATGCGGGCCAGTTCGTCCATCGCCGGGCCGTCGCAGTGGAACAGCGCGAGCGCCTGCGCGTCGGTGAGCTTCGTCGGGTCGGCCGCGGCCCGGACTAGCGCCGCCTTGACCTCCGAGTCGAGCCGCACCACCGACCCGGTCGCGCTGTCGGCGACCTGCTCGCGCAGCGACTCCCAGTCGCCGTACACGTTGTCGAAGTCGTCACGACGGTCGTTGGTACGGCCGGTCGTGTCGATCGTCACGTGCAGGTCGGTCCGGCCGGAGGCGGCCGCGAAGATGTCCTCGGGCTCCTGCCACGGCAGACCCTCGGGGCACTTGCCCTCGATCGCCAGGCCCGTCTCGGGGTCGGACAGCGCGCGCACGTGCGGCAGGACGCGCGGGTCGATCCACGGCTCGCCGCGGTGGATGATCTCGGGATACACGGTGAGCCGCTCGCGCAGCGTGTAACCGGCCTCGGCGGTGCGCGCCGCGAGGTCGTCGATCTGCGGCCAGGCCAACTCCGGGTTGACGTGGTCGGGGGTCAGCGGCGAGACGCCGCCCCAGTCGTCGATGCCGGCCCGGATCATCAGCGCGTACTCGTCGCCGATCAGGTTCGGCGGGGCCTGGACCCGGGCCTTGGGCCCGAGCACGATCCGGGTGACCGCGATCGCGGCGGCGAGTTCGACGAGGTCGGCGTCCTGGACGGCCCGCATCGCGGTGTCCGGCTTGGCGCGGAAGTTCTGGACGATGACTTCCTGGATCGAGCTGTACTGCCGGGCGATCCTGCGCATCGCGAAGATCGACTCGGCCCGCTCGGTCATGTCCTCGCCGATGCCGATCAGGATGCCGGTGGTGAACGGGACGTTGGAGCGCCCGGCGTCCTCGAGCACCCGCAGGCGCACGGCCGGGTCCTTGTCCGGAGAGCCGTGGTGCGGGCCGCCGGGCTCGGACCACAACCGGGTCGCGGTGGTCTCCAGCATCATCCCCATCGACGCGCTGACCGGCTTGAGCCGCTGGAAGTCGGTCCAGGACAACACCCCGGGATTGAGGTGCGGCAGCAGGCCGGTCTCCTCCAGCACCCGGATCGACATCGCGCGGACGTAGGAGAGCGTGTCGTCGTAGCCGTGCGCGTCGAGCCACTCACGGGCCTCGGGCCAGCGGTCCTCGGGCCGGTCGCCGAGCGTGAACAGGGCTTCCTTGCAGCCGAGCGCGGCCCCGTCGCGGGCGATCTTCAGCACCTCGTCGGGGCTGAGGAACATTCCGTGTCCGTCGCGCTTGAGCTTGCCGGGGACGGTCACGAAGGTGCAGTAGTGACACTTGTCCCGACACAGCCGGGTCAAGGGGATGAACACCTTTCGGCTGTAGGTGATCACACCCGGCCGGTCGACCGCGTCGAGCCCGGCGTCGCGCACCCGGCCGGCCGACGCGCACAGGTCGTCCAGGTCCGCGCCTCGCGCGTGCAGCAGGACCGACGCTTCCGAGACGTCGAGCATGACCCCGTCTCGCGCTCGGCGCAGCGCACGCCGCATCGAACTCTCGGTTGGTCGTCCCTCGTTCGGGATCGTGGCCATGCGACACCTCGCTGTCGTCGCTGTTGCTCGGGCTGTACCGGCAGGCCGACCGCGACTTGTACGCTCCGACCGACCGACAAACGGGAGCCGACGCGACGTCGCCCCCCGAACAGACCAAGGGTAGGCGTGCGCGCGCGAGGCCATTACGACTCGTGTCGCACGTCACGTGCGCCCGCGCACGGGTCGCGGGGGCCCGTCCCGATCAGGGCAACGAACCGGTTACCCGCGCCAACGGCTGTCCGGTGACCTTCGCGATGGCCTCGAAGTCGTTGTCGTCGTGCAGCAAGGCCAGGCGGTGCCGTTCGGCCGTGGCGGCGATGATCAAATCGCTCGGCCCCGGGGCACGATGGCCCCCGGTGTGCGTCAGCTTCCGTTGCACCGCTCGGGCTCGTCGGATGTCGCGCTCGTCGGTTTCGTAGGGCAGGTAGAGGTTGCCCAGCCAATCGTCGAGGTGAGCCGCCTCGCCCGAGTTGCGAGCACTGCGCAGGATTTCCAGCTCTGTGATCGGGCAGACCCCGACGAGCCCCGCCTCGACCGAGGCATGCCAGGGCAGGACCAAAGCGGTGTCCCGCAACAACCGCCGGACGGCGCTTGTGTCGATGAGGTAGTCGGCGACGATCAACTGCGGTACTTCCGCTTGTCGCTCAAGAATTCGAGATCGATCCCGCCTTCTGCGGCGGACCTCTGCATCTCGGCCATCGCCTGCCGGCGACGGCGGCGCTGTGCAACCTCGCGGAGCGCCGTGTTCACCGTGTCCTTCTTGGTCTTCGTCCCGAGCAGCGCCATGGCCTCGGCCAGCGCTTCATCGTCTATGTCGATCACGGTGTTGCTCATATATGCCTCCTGTATGTGTCTCATACAGAATAGGTGGAAAACGGGCGATCCGCTCCGGACCCGCGACAGATCCACCCGAACGAGAGCGGCGTGAGCGGGGGCGCTCAGCGGCCGTGTGTGTCGAAGCGTCGGATCGACAGGGGTACGAAAATCGCGAGCAGGGCCGCCGACCAGATCAGGGTGGCGGCCACCGGGTGTTGCAGGGGTAGGGCGGCGTGCGCGGTCGGCGGGGTCGGGTTGCCGAAGAGGGTTCGGCAGGCGGCGACCAGGGCGCTGATCGGGTTCCAGTCGGCGATCGCGCGCAGCCACGCGGGCATGCCCTCGGTGGGGACGAAGGCGTTGGTGACCATCGCGATCGGCAGCACCAGGACGCCGAGTTGGCCCGCGACGTCCTCGCGGCCCGCGAGCAGCCCCAGGTGGATGCCCACCCACGTCATCACGAAGCGGAACAACACGAGCAGCGCGAAGGCGGCGAGCGCATCGGTCGCGCCGTCGCGAACGCGCCACCCGACGGCCAGGCCGAGCCCGGTCACCGCGATCAGGACCACCACCCCCACCACCGCGTCGGCAACCGCCTGGCCCAGCAGCAGGCCCGGGCGCGACACCGGCATCGAGCGCAGCCGGTCGGTGACGCCGAGCCCGATGTCGCGCGCGGTGCCCACCATGGTCGGCATCACCGTGTTCATCGCGACCAGCGCGAACAGCCCCGGCATCAGGTACTCGCGATAGTTGTCGCCGGGCACGTCGATCGCGCTGCCGAAGACGTAGCCGAACACCAGTACCAGGGCCACGGGCACGATCAGGCTCACCAGGACGAGCGCCGGCGAGTGGCGGTAGTAGAGCAGGATTCGGGTCGCGAGGGTGCGGGTGTCGGAGAGCGCGTGGCGGATGCTCATCGGGTGGCCTTGTCGGCGTCGGGGGTTGCGGGGGCTGTGGAGGCCGCGGCTGTGGGGTCGGTGGTCAGGGTCAGGAACACGTCGTCCAGGCTCGGCGCGCGCAGCGCCACGTCCACGACGGTGACGCCCGCGGCGTCGAGTTCGCGGATCAGGTGCGGCATCGACACCCCCGCGCCCGGACGGGTGACCGCCCGCAGGCGTAGTTCGTCCCGGTCGACCACCGGCTCCCCGGTGCCCAGCCGGCCGAGTACCGCGCCGGTGGTCTCCAGGTCGGCCGCGGCCAGGACGGTGACCTCCACGCTGGTCCCGATCGCCGCCTTGAGCCGCTCGGGAGTCCCCGACGCGATCACCCGCCCGTGCTCGACCACGGCGACCGCGTCGGCGAGCCGGTCCGCCTCGTCCAGATACTGCGTGGTCAGCAGGACCGTCGTACCCTCGGCCGCCAGTTCCCGCACGACCCGCCAGATGTCGTTGCGGCTGCGCGGGTCCAGGCCGGTGGTGGGTTCGTCGAGGAACAGTACGGGTGGGCGGGTGATCAAGCTCGTGATCAGGTCGAGGCGGCGACGCATGCCCCCGGAGTAGGTGCGCACCAGCCGATCGGCCGCGTCGGCGAGGCCGAAGTCGGTCAGCAGTTCGTCCGCCCGCGCCTTCGCCGCGCGCGAGCCGAGGCGGTTGAACCGGCCGAAGAGGACGAGGTTCTCGCGACCCGTCACCCCTTCCTCCAGCGCCGCGTGCTGGCCGGCCAGGCCGATCAGTCGCCGGACTCGACCCGGGTCGCGCACCACGTCGTGGCCGGCGACCCGGGCGGACCCGGCATCCGGGGTGACCAGGGTCGAGAACACCCGTACCGCGGTGGTCTTTCCGGCCCCGTTGAGCCCCAGGAGGCCGCACACCGTCCCGGCCGGGACGGTCAGGTCGAAGCCGCGCAGTGCCTCGACCTTGCCGAACGTCTTCCACAGGCCTTCGGCCACGAGGGCGGCGGGTGGGGTGGGGCCGGCGGGTTTGGCGGGTTTGGCGAGAGCTCTGTCGGTGGGATCCGGGCGGCGGGAATCCATGGTCGACCTCCTACTAGGTACGTCGTACGTAGAAGCGCACGAGCGGCACACTACTACGTACTGCGTACGTAACTAAGATGGGGCCGAGGTGATCTTCGGTGGCATCCGCCAAACCCACATCCGCCGCGGGCGACCGCGGCTCCGCCGGCGTACCCGAGCTGATCTGGCTTCGCCCGGAACGCACCGGACGCGGCCCGCGCCCGGCACACAGCCGTAAGGCCATCGCCGCTGCCGCGGTCGAGATCGCGGATGCGGAGGGGATCGACGCGGTCGCGATGCGCCGAGTCGCCGCCGCGCTCGGCGCCGGGACGATGTCGCTGTACAACTACGTACCGAAGAAGGAACACCTCTTCGACCTGATGCTCGACGAGATCGTCGGCGAGTATCGCCTCCCCGACACCCCGTCGGGCGACCCGCGCGCCGACCTGCGATTCGTCGCCCACGAACAGCTCGCGCTCTCGCGCCGGCACCCGTGGATGGTCGAACTCCTGGTCAAACGCCCATCCCTGGGCCCCAATTCGCTTCGGGTGACCGAGTTCTTCCTGACCGCGTTGGTGGGCACCGACCTCGACGGCCCCGCGAAGATGGAGGCCATGTCACTGCTCTCCGGCTTCGTGGCCCAGTTCGCCCAGTGGGAACACGCCAACGCGGCGCCGGCCGGCGGGGAGACCTGGCACGCGGACCTGCTCAGGTATCTGTCGGGGGTCGCGGCGAGCGGCGACTATCCCCAACTGACGGCGGCGATGGCGGCCGGCGGCGAACCCCCGGACTCCGACGCGGTGTTCGCCCGCTCGCTCGACCGGCTGCTGACCGCTCTGCTCGGCCCGGGGCAGGGCTGAAACCACCCGTCGACCGGGGCCGGCTCCGCGCTTTCGGCCTTTCGTCCGGCTGCGGGCATTCCGCGTACGGGACTCCCGGTGCTGCCGAGGGCCGACCGAGCCGACCCGTCCCCGGACATGCAGCGGCGGCGCACGGGAGGACCCCCGTGCGCCGCCGAGTCTTGTGTGGTGCCGACCAGTTGGTGCCGATTCAGGTGATGTCCGTCAGACGGAGACCGTCACCGTGTCCTTGCCCGAGCGCAGCAGTGCGCCGTTGGCCGCGCCGGTGGTCTGCCCGTCGCGGATGGTCTCGACGCCGTTGACGCGCACGCTGACCACGCCGGTCGACTCGCTGGTCAGTCGGGCGCTGTCGCCCGGCATGTCGTTCATCAGCCGGGCCGGGCCCGAGCCCACGGTGGCCGGGTCGAACAGGACCAGGTCGGCGTGGAAGCCCTCGGCGATCCGGCCGCGGTCGACCAGACCGAACAGCTCGGCCGGCTCGGTGGTGAGCATCTGTACGGCGCGCTCCAACGACACGATCTTGCGGCCGCGGAGCATGTCGCCGAGGAAGCGGGTGGTGTAGGTCGCGCCGCACATCCGGTCCAGGTGCGCGCCGGCGTCCGAACCGCCCAGGATGACGTGCTCGTTCTCCCACACGTCGCGGCGCAGGTCCCACGACGCCTGGTCGTTGTCGGTCGGCATCGGCCACAGGATCGTGCGCAGGTCGTCGTTGATGCAGATCTCGATGAGGGTCTGGAAGTCGTCCTGGCCGCGCTCCTTGGCGATGTCCGCGACGACGCGGCCGGACAGGCCCTCGTTCGCCTCGGAGTAGGTGTCGCCGATGACGTAGCGGCCGAAGTCCGCGAGCCGGCGGAAGACGCCCGCCTCGGGGCTGTCCGCGTTGCGTACCATCTCGGCGCGCACCTGCGGGTCCCGCAGCTTGGCGATCCGCTCGGGCACCGGCAGGGACAGGATCGGGCCCCAGTTCGGCATCAGGTTGAGCGCGCAGTAGTTCAGGAACGACATGTTCATCGGGACCAGCACCGGCATGGTCAGGATGACGATCCGACCGCCGGCCTCCTTGGCCTTCTCCGACGCGTAGATCTGGCGCGGCGCGCGATCGGGCGCGGCGGAGTCGACCGTGAGCACGTTCCAGTTCATCGGGCGGCCGGCCGTCGTGGTCATCTTGACCAGGAGGTCGATCTCGTCGTCCGAGAACTTGTCGAGACAGCCCGAGACGATGACTTCGAGTTGGGTGCCCTCGTGCTTGCCGACCTCTTCGCACAGGGCGAGGATCTCGGCGGGCGTGGCGGCGCGCGACGGTACGGGGTTGCCGTCGCCGTCGGTGTGGTTCGACTGGCCGGTGGAGAAACCCAGCGCCCCGGCGTCCATCGCCTTGCCCAGCTCGACGACCATCGCCGCGACCTGCTCCGGCGAGGCCTCCTTGCCGACCGAGTCGGCGCCCATCACGTAGCGGCGAATCGCGCAGTGGCCGGCCATGAAGCCCGCGTTGACCGCGATCTTGCCTTCGAGCTTGTCGAGGTACTGGGCGAAGGTCTCCCAGCTCCAGTCGACACCGTTCTCCAGGGCGGGCAGCGCCATGCCCTCGACCTTGGCCATCATCCGGCGGGTGTAGTCGGCGTCCTCGGCCTTGAGCGGCGCGAGCGTGAAGCCGCAGTTGCCGCCGATGATCGTGGTCACGCCGTGGTTGACCGACGGCGTCGCGTACGGGTCCCAGTGCAGCTGGGCGTCGTAGTGCGTGTGCGGGTCGACGAACCCGGGAGCCAGCACCAGGCCCTCGGCGTTCTCGGTGCTCGCGGCCTCTTCGGTTATGCCGCCGGCGGGGGTGACCGCGACGATGCGACCGTCCCTGATGCCCACGTCACCCAGGAAGGACGGCGCGCCCGTCCCGTCGACGACGGTTGCTCCGGTGATGACGTGGTCCAGCATGGCGAAGCTCCTTCAGCCCTCGGTGTTGCCTGCAAACGCGGCCATCCACATGCCATCCACGCACACGGCCTCGTACACCCACGGAACTGATGGTACGTCAGATATCCGAGCCCGCCAGGGGGCCGTGCGGGATGAGACGGGTCTCACCCGAGATATGCCGTAGGGGCATATCGAGAACGCTCGAATCGACCCGCCGAGCGGCTCCGCCGGCTCCCGGTGCACGGCCGGCGCGCGCCCGCCGCCCAAGCCGAGCAGTCCACCCGCTCGCACACCGAACTCCCTCTGGGACAGCACGCGTTCGGCCTTCCGGCCCAAAGACCACCAGAGCGTCCACAACCTTGGACATCGCAACCGCCCCGTCACCCAAAGCATCCAACCAGCCAATACGATCGCTTCTCGTAGTCGTCCGCATACGGCATGCCAAGGCGAGAGCGCCGGCATTCACCGCCTCCTGGTCACGCCGGGAATGGACGATCGACGGACGACGCGAGGGGGACGCGTGGGACCGAGTGTGCCCGCCGATGTGGCGGAGGCGTTGGGATGGACCGGAGTCGAGTGGCCGGCGATCGACGCGGACGCGCTGGATCGGATGTCCAACGCGTACAACGTGTACGCCGGTGAGGTGGACTCGGCACGGATGGACGCCGACACGGCGGCCACCGCCCTCATGGCCGACAACAGCGGCCCGGCGGCGGACGCCTTCGCCGGCTACTGGGGACACGTGTCGAGCAGCCAACTGGTCGGCGTGTACAACGCGTCCAAGGAACTGGTCACCGGCTTCACGAACGCGGCAACCGAGGTCCGAACCGCCCAGCAGGAAGCCGAAGTCCACCTGCGCACCCTGCGCGACAAGATCGCGTCGCTGCGGGCCGAGGGCCGATTACCTCCGGACGGCGCGCCCCACGACCTCTACGAGATCGACGTCGCCCGCAAGGCGCTCACCACACGCTTCGACGCGATGGCCGCAAAGGTGGCGGGCCTACTGCGCACCGCCCAAGACCTCGGCGGCCTGGACGCACTGGCCCACAAGGGCACGGAACTGAACGAACGCGGCCTGGAACCCGCCGCCCCGGCCGCCGACTCCGCCGCCCCGGCCCAGAGCCGGTTGCTCTCGACGCCTCCCGGCGGATCGGCCGAACCATCCGCGGCCCCCCGGTCGAACATCAGCTCGGCGTTGGACCCGAAGGGCGGCCTCTGATGCCCCCCAAACCGCCGAAGCCACCGGCCCCGCCGCCCAAGCCGACCGCACCGGACATCACCAAGCCCGACGCCCCGGGCGCCCAGCCCCCCAAAGGGCAGCCGCCCAAAAGCACAAACACCCCCGGAAGTCCGCCCGCCAAGGACACCGAGGGCCCCACCTTCAATCCCCCGGACCTCCCATCGGCGCCCAAGCCCGGCACCCCTTCCACCCCTGCTCCCGAGGCAACGACACCGTCCGCCCCCTCGGGGCCGTACATGCCCACCATCGAGAGCGCCTCGAAACCACCGTGGCGCCCCCCGGCCCCCGCAGCCCCGGGCGCCAAGACGGTGACGACCCCCCAATCCGTCGAAGCCGCCGCCCAACGCATGGAAGCCGCGAGCAACCGCATCGGCGCCGCCCAAGCCAACCTCCAGAAACAGGTCGGCGAGGCGAACCCCTTCGGCAACGACCGCTACAGCGCCGGACTCAAGACCCAATACGACACGCTCGTCTCCAGCCACCAACGCGGCACCACAAACACCTCGACCCTGGTCACCAAAACCGGCACCGGCCTCCGCCAAAGCGTCCAACGCACCGTCAAAAACGACAACGACCAGGCCGCGAAAACCCCCAAGCTCCCGACCGAAAACACGCCCGGCAACAAGAAACCATCCGAAGGCCGCAGCAAACCCTCGTCATCGTCGAGCAAACCCGGTGGCCCACCGCCCGGCTCATCCGGCTCCGGCCGGACACAGCCCCCCTCCGCTCCCGGTGGATCCGGCGGAGGAGCCGGAGGCGGGGGCAAAGGCGGCGGGATCAAGGGGCCGGCCAACCCGGAAAACGGCGGCTTTCGTCCCTATGACAGACCAGGGCCGGAAGGCGATCCGGCCATTCGCCGCAGCCGGAATCCGACTGGCCAAGGTGCCACGAGCTACGAGGGGCGAACGACAACCCTGAGGCCGAATCAAACGAGTACGGCCGAACGGGACTCGATCTTGGGTGAAAGTTCGCAACAGCTCGCGAGCGACACACGAGACGCTGTGGCCGCCGACAAACAGGTCGGCCAGCGCACGCGCCCGACGATGGCCGGCGCCTTCGAACACGATGGGGTGGTCACCAGCCACACGAGCATGCGGCGAGGAGATATCGACGTCCACCCGGCTCTCGCCGAACTCTATGATCGCGTACCCGAGTTGGAAAGAAGCATCGGACACGGACGCTGTTCCGAGGTGGCATTGCTTTCGGACCGTCTCCATGCCGTCGAGGCACAGCGCCCGGGCCGGCCACCCCTGACGCCCGAAGAAGCCCGTGACTACCTTTCCGGCGGTCGAATGACCAGTCACTCCATCAACCATGACAACGACCCCGGTTTGGCACCCCAAGGCTCATACACTCCCGCTTGCCGCTCCTGTGCTCAGGTGATCGATTACCTTGGGGTCACCCACGTACCCACCCGCGTTTGAGAAAGAAGAATCTGATGTCCGAGCGTTTCCCCGCTCAGGTGGAGGAAGTACTGAGGGGTGCCGGTTGGTTCCCTGGGCGAGATGTTTCGGAAGATTTCGAAGACTGGGTCGCTGAAACGAATCGACAACTCGCCGTGATGGAGGGCGATCGGTGCGTCTTCCCCGCACTGCATGCCGCGCTGGCCGAATTCGGCGGCATCACCGTACGGCAGGACGGGCCCGGGGTGTCGCTCGGTCGGTTCGACTTTTCGATCGGTGACGTCAGGGCCGGCGCCGTACCCAAGGCATTGCTCGAACAAGAGGAGATGTACCGACAATTCGTCCTCCCCTTCGGCTGGACCGCAGATGTGCACGCCAGACTGTTCATGGGAATCGACGGCCGGGTCTATCTCGATCACCCCATCGGCGGGTACTTCCACCTCGGTGCGAACCTCGACGAAGCTCTCGTCGTGCTCGTGCGCGGAATCAAGACCGAGGAAGTAGATTTCAGTCACCTCGAAGAGGATGGTCTCCCACCGTTCGAGGAGAGCTCGGACGCCCCTGCGGACGAACGGGAACCATTCGAGGGCGTGCCGCCGGAATTCCTGCCGGCGACATCAGGCGCTTTGACCATCGCCACCTATGTGTTCACCCACACCAGTCTCAAAGGCGACGGAGAGCCAAACCTGCACCCGGTATTGCGGGAATTCTTCGACGCCCTGCCGGTACGCCTGCGCACGACCTACATCGGCCGCTGCGCGGAGGCCGCCCTGGTGTCGGATGCGTTGTGGCACATGCAGGAGGACTGGGGGGACGAACCCATGGACGCCGAGTGGGCCTGCGAATCGTTTCGGGTCAACACGACCGCTGTCACCGTGACCCGCATCCGGGAATGGGGCGACCCCACGCACGGGACCTTCCAACCACCATGCCGCTCGTGCGCCGCGATGCTCGAGTACTTTCAGATCGAGGTTGTTCCCACATGACACCGCTCAACGCAGAGGCACAGCTGCGCCTCGCCGCAGTCGGATGGCAGATCGGCAGCCGGGACGACGAACGAGCCCAACGCCTGCACTTGGCCATCGCCGCGTATCGCTCGCCCGGCGGGTTGGTGCACACCGTGCACCCGGCCGCCGTCGAGGCGTGGGCCCGATATGCCTCCCTGCGGATCGGGCAGGAGGGGGCCGGCGTGGAACTGGCGTTGTGTACCTTCTCGTTCGATCCGCTGGATGCCATCCATACGGCCCACGGATGCGCGGTGTTCAGCGCACAGATGAACCGCCCGATGGCACCTCTCGGCACACTCGACGACGGTGAAGCGGTAGTACTCATCGACAGCGCGGGTCGTGTCTTCTCCCGCGACCACACCGGCGACTGGCTCCTCGGCATCGACGTCGACGCGGCCGTCAACACACTGACGTCGGGTACCGCCTTCATACGCGTCAAGGAGAACGGCACCTACTGAAGGCGCCCGTGACGTGTGGATCGTTCACCACTTGCCCAACGACCCGGCCGGGGTCGCCGCCACACTGGTCGCCACCTGCTGAGCGTAGGGTTCGATTCCGTTGGTGAGGTGTATCTCGGCGACGACGGACTCCTGGCCGGGCGTCCGGTTCACAGGACTTCGCAGCGCGGGCGGGCGACCCAAGCCGACCGAGACCGAACCCGGTGGAACAGCTTGCACCGCCCACCTCGGGAACCTGCCCCCCGCGGGCCGGCGGCCGGCCCGCGGGGCCCGAGGGGTTGTCCTCGGGCGCCGCGACGGGCGTGGGTCAGAAGAGCTTGACGCCGGCCATCCAGCCGCCGTCGACCACGATGTGGGTGCCGGTCATGTAGGAACTGTCGCCGCCGGTGAGGTAGAGGGCGGCGGTGGCGATCTCGTCCGGCTCGCCGATTCGGGCCAGTGGTATGCCGCCGAAGATCTCACTGGCCGGGTCCGGCTCGCCCGGGGCGGGCACCGGGCTGGTCAGGCCGTCGATGTCGCCCGGGTTGGTCATCGGCGTGCGTACGCCGCCCGGGCAGATCGCGTTGACCCGGATGTTCGGCGCGGCCTCCAGGGCCGCCACGCGGGTCATCGCGAGCACCGCGCCCTTGGTGGAGGCGTAGGCGACCAGGCCCTCCATGCCGGCGAGCCCGGCGTAGGAGGCGATGTTGACGATCGTGCCCTTGCCGCCCGCCGCGCGCATCGCCGGCAGCGCGGTCTTCATGCCCAGGAAGGTGCCGAGCTGGTTGACGTGCACGATCCGCAGGTACTCCTCGGCGGACATCTCCTCGATCGGGGCGAACGCGAGGATCCCGGCGTTGTTGACCAGGCCGTCGAGCTTGCCGAACTCGGTCACCGCGACCTGTACGGCACGCTTCCAGTCGTCCTCGTTCGACACGTCCAGGTGTACGTACCTGGCCGCGTCGCCGATCTCCTCGGCCGCTGCCTTGCCCGCCTCGTCGAGGATGTCCCCGAGCACGACGCGCGCGCCCTCGGCCACGAACAGACGTGCTTCGACCACGCCCTGGCCGCGAGCGGCACCGGTGATCAGGACGACCCTGCCGTCGAGCTTGCCCATGCGAGAAGTTCCTTTCGGAGTGCGGACGGTGATGGGTGGGGACCGGTTGGACCGGTGGGGACGCCCGGCTACAGCTGCGGGGCGACCTCGGCCGCGAAGCGGGCGATCTGGTCGAGCAGTTCGGCCAGGTCGCGGCTGCGGAAGCGAACCTGGATCTGGTTCGCGCCCTGTTCGCCG
This sequence comes from Streptomyces sp. SID3343, assembly GCF_009865215.1. Taxonomy (GTDB): domain Bacteria; phylum Actinomycetota; class Actinomycetes; order Streptomycetales; family Streptomycetaceae; genus Embleya. The sequence goes on from NZ_WWJX01001166.1 coordinate 37,541, forward strand.
TACCAGCGCAGCGACTCGGCGAGCTTGTCCGGGCTGCCGCTCACGGTGTGCGCGCCGACGTCCCAACCGGGCTCGCCGACGTAGAGGATCTCGGTGATCGCGCCGATGTCCAGGCGCTCGTCGGCGCGGCCGAACTCCTCCTGGTAGCGCCGCAGTTCGGCCAGCTGCGCCGGGTAGGTCTCGCGCGGGCTGCCCTGCGGCAGCCAGCCGTCGCCGTACTTGGCCACCCGCTTGAGCGCGGCGCCCGCCGAGCCACCGATCCAGATCGGCGGCCGCGGCGTCTGTACCGGGCGCGGTCGCGCGCCCATGTCGGCGACCGGCCACCGCTCGCTCTCGAACGTCACGTACTCCTCGCGCAGCGCGACGTCGAGCAGTTCCAGCGCCTCGTTGAGCGCCTTGCCGCGCTCCTTGAAGTTCACCCCGAGCATGTCGAACTCGGCCTCGACGTGGCCCGCGCCCGCGCCGACGATCGCGCGGCCCTTGGAGATCTTGTCCAGCGTCGCGAACGCCTTCGCCGACATCATCGGGTGGCGATACGCGAGCACCGACACGTGACTGATCAGCCGTACCCGCTCGGTGATCCCCGCGAGCCAGCCGAGCGTGGTCATCGTGTCCCACCACTCGGTGCCCATCGCGCCGGCGTGGCTGCGCGGGATCGCGGTGTGGTCGCAGACCGCGATGTAGGCGAAGCCGGCCGCGTCGCACGCCTGCGCGATCTTGCCCAGTTCGTCGGGGCCCGAGGTCTCCTCCCAGGCTTCCGCGTACAGCTTGCTCTGCGACTGGATGGGCAACTGCATGCCGACGTGCAGGGTGCCGGGGGGCAGGATCGCGGCCATGGAAAAGCCTCCGAAGGATCGAGGGGAGCGTGGGGGTCTGACGTCGGGTGTGGCGTCGGGTGTGGCGTTGGACTGTGGCGAACGCGTGTCACATACTCCGATCTAACGGGTCGTCAGACAAGGCCGAAGCACCGCTCCTGGAGGAACCGGACCGTGATCAACACCACCGACCCAAGCGTGGACGAGGCCGAGGTCCGGATGCGCCTGGAGGTCGACGAGGCCGCCGGCATCGGCGTGCTGACGCTGTGTCGGCCGGACAAGCTCAACGCGTGGAGCTGGGAGGCGACTCGCCAGCTCGGCATCATGGCCGACCGGATCCGCTTCGACGAACGCATCCGCGTGGTGCTGCTGCGCGCCGAGGGGCGGGCGTTTTGCGCGGGCATCGACGTGACCGCGCCCGGGGGCGCGATCACCGGGCGCTCCGGCGCCGAGCGCACCCGCAACTACTACGAGGGTCTGCGTTGGGTGCACGAGCGCTTCCGGGTGTTCGCGAAGCTGCCGCAGCCGGTGGTGGCCGCCGTGCAGGGCTACTGCCTGGGCTTCGGCTTCGAACTGGCCCTGATGGCGGACATCCGAATCGCCGCCGAGGACGCGAAGTTCGCGCTCCCCGAGGCGCAGATCGGCGTCGCGGTGGACGCGGGCGGCGACATCCGGATCGCCCGCGAGGCCGGCGCCGGGTGGGCCAAGCTGCTGTCCCTGACCGGCCGTCGGATCGACGCGGCCACGGCCGAGCGGCTCAACCTGGTCCAGGAGGTCGTTCCGGTGTCGGACCTCGACAAGGCCGCCCGTGCGCTCGCCGAGGAGATCGCCGCCAACGCCCCGCTCGCGGTCCAGGGGATCAAGCGCAGCATCGACACCTTCGCCGACGCCAACCTGGACGCCGCCCTGGGCCTGACCGCGATGACCGCCGCGCTGACCCTGGTCTCCGAGGACTCGGTGGCGGGCTACGCGGCCAAGGCCGTCCGCAAGCCGGCGGAGTTCGAGGGCAAGTGACCGCGCGCCGCGGGGTCGAGGTGGGCGCGACCCCGGTCGCGTCCGCCTCGACCCCACCGGCGTCGTGGTCAACTCTTCCGCGCCGCCGCTTCCTCGGCGGCCTTGGCGCGGAGTTCGAACTTGAGCACCTTGCCGCTGGGGTTGCGCGGCAGTTCGGTGACGAACTCGACCGCGCGCGGGACCTTGTAGTTGGCCATCTCCGCCCGGCAGTAGGCCACGATCTCCTCCACGGTGACCTCGGCGCCCGGGCGCAGCAACAGGTACGCCTTGCCGACCTCGCCCATCCGCGCGTCGGGTATCCCGACCACCGCGGCCTCGGAGACGGCCGGGTGACCGGACAGGACCGACTCGATCTCCGCGGGGTAGGCGTTGAAGCCGCCGCTGATGAACATGTCCTTGATCCGGTCGGTGATCCGCAGGTTGCCCTGCTCGTCGAGCACGCCCACGTCGCCGGTGTGCAGCCAGCCCTCGGAGTCGACCGCCTTCGCGGTCTCCTCGGGGTCCTCGAAGTACTCGGTCATCACGTTGTAACCGCGCACCCACACCTCGCCCGACTCGCCCGCCGGGGCCGGCTTGCCGTCGGCGTCCATGGTGGCCACCTCGACGCCCGGGATCGCGCGTCCCGACGTCGCCGCGATGATCTCCGCCGGGTCACCGTGGCGGCACATCGTGGCCGTGCCGCACGACTCGGTCAGGCCGTACGCCGTGAGTACCGAGTCGAAGCCCAGTTCCTCGGCCATCCGGGTGACCAGGGACAGCGGTACCGCCGCCGCGCCGGTCACCGCGAGCCGCAGCGAGGACAGGTCGTACGTGTGACCGTCGCGCGCGACCGCGTCCAAAAGCGAGGTGTAGATCGTCGGCGCGCCCGGGAGCACGGTGATCTTCTCGCTCTGGATCACCGACATCGTGGCGTCCGCGTCGAAAACCGCCTGCGGGACGAGGGTCGCGCCCTTGATCAGGCACGCGATGACGCCGGCCTTGTAGCCGAAGGTGTGGAAGAACGGGTTCACCACGAAATAGCGGTCGCCCTCGGTCAGGCCGACCACCGAAGCCCACGTGTCGAACACGCGCAGCGTCTGCGCCTGCGTGGTCATCACGCCCTTGGGCTGCCCGGTGGTACCGGAGGTGAAGATGATGTCGCCCGTGTCGTCCGGGCCGACCTCGGCCTTGCGCGCGTCGATCTCGGCGTCGGTGACGCGGTCGCCGGCGGCGAGGAAGTCGGGCCACGCGATGCAGTCGTCCGGCGCGGAGTCCGCGAGGACGACCACCCGGCTCAGCTCGGGAAGGTCGGTGAAGGCACGGCCCTCGGCCGCGCCGCCGGCCGCCTGGCGCAGCATCCCGACGTAGGACGTGCCCAGGAAGGTGCCCGAGACGAACAGCGCCTTGGCACGCGTCTTGCCGAGCACGTACGTGGCTTCGGCGCCCTTGTACCGCGTGTTCATCGGCACCACGACGCCGCCGGCGGTGAGCGTGCCCAGTGCCGACACGATCCAGTCGAGTGAGTTCGGCGCCCAGATCCCGACGCGGTCGCCCTTGACGACGCCCGCCGCGATCACCGCACCGGCGGCACGCCGGATCCGGTCCCGCAGTTGGGCGTAGGTGACCCGTACATTGCCGTCCACCACGGCCTCACGGTCACCGAAGCGATCCGCCGCGCTGTCGACGAGGGCGGGAATGCTCCCCCACTCAAGGTCCCCTTGCATGATCGCTCCCGGAGAGGCCAGAGGTTGATAGAAGCTGACGGTACGTCAGATCATGGCGGGGAGGGAAGCGTCGGAACGCCGATCGAGACGCACACCACCGCGAACCGCCGGCGCTGCGGCCGGGTCACCGATGATTGAGGGTTGAGGCAATGCGCAAGTTCGAGACGCTGGGCTACGAGCAGGAGAACGGCGTCGCGTGGGTGACGCTGAACCGTCCGGACCGGCACAACGCGTTCAACGCCGCGATGATCGACGAACTGCACTCGCTGTGGCGTGATCTGCGGCACGACGACGACGTACGCTGCGTGGTACTCACCGGCGCCGGCGACAAGGCGTTCTGTACCGGGATCGACCGCGACGTGGACATCGCCCAGCCGTCCTCGCCGTACATGATCGACGACCCGATGCTGCGGATCGGGCCGAAGTTCTCCGACCTGTGGAAGCCGGTGATCGTCGCGGTCAACGGGATGGCCTGTGGCGGCGCGTTCTACCTGCTCGGCGAGTGCGAGTTCGTGATCGCGGCGGAGGGGGCCACGTTCTTCGACCCGCACACGACCTACGGCATGGTGTCCGGGTTCGAGTCGATGCACCTCGCACAGCGGATGCCGCTCGGCGAGGTCATGCGGCTCACGCTGCTCGGCAACGCGGAGCGGATGAGCGCCAAGCGCGCGTACGAAACCGGTCTGGTGTCGGAGGTGGTGCCGGCCGCCGACCTCCTGGATACCGCGCGCTGGGCCGCGGAGACGATCGCGTCGTATCCGCCGCACGGCGTGCAGGGGTCGGTGCGCTCGATCTGGGCCGCGCGGGACCTGACCCGGGCTCAGGCGCTCACCATGGCCCCGCACATGATCGAGTTGGGCAACCTGGACTGGTCGGAGCAGGCGGGCCTGTTCCAGGGACGGAGCAAGGAGTATCGGGTGCGGTGAGCCGCCGGCTCACGGGCGTGCCGAGGCCCCGACTCGCCGAAGCGGGCCGGGGCCTCGTCCCGACGACGGCCGCCCTGATGCGTCGTCAGGTCAGGGGTGCCCGCAGAGTTCTCGCGGGGCTTTCGCGGGGTTCTCGCGGGTCAGTAGGACGGCGTGGGCGGGGCCGGGGCGTCGCCGAGCAGGTCGGTTGCGATGCGGTCGCGGTGGGTGCCGGCGTCGCCCCACGCGGTGCCCAGGGCCCATGCGCGCTTCATGAACAGCTGGAGGTCGTGTTCCTCCGTGTAGCCGATCGCGCCGTGCACCTGGAGGCAGTTGCGGGCCGCGAGGTCGGCCGCCTCGCTCGCGTAGATCTTCGCCATCGACACGTCCCGGGCCGCGGACGGCAGGTCGCGCGCGAGCGAGTAGGCCGCGCGCAGCACGACCGGCTTGGCGAACTCCAATTTGATCAGCACGTTGGCCAGGTGGTGCTGGACCGACTGGTGGGTGCCGATCAGCACGCCGCGCTGGACCCGCTGCTTGGCGTACTCGACGGTCGTGTCGAGCATCCGCTTGGTCAGGCCGAGCAGTTGCGCCGCGGCGCCCAGCGCGCCCCGGTCGGCCGCACGGGCCAGCGACCGTTGCGCGTTCGAGGCGACCAGGGTTTCCGGGGTCGGCTCGAAGGCGACGCGGTACAGCTTGCGGCTGCGGTCGACCGAGCGCTGCGGGGTGAGCGTGCAGTCGGCCGGGTTCACCACGTGGACGTCGCCGTTGTCGAGGCCGATGACCAGCAGGCCGGCGGCGGCGGCCTCGACCGCGAAGCGCTGACCGGGCAGCAGTACGGACGCGGTCGCCTCCCCCGACGCGATCTTGGCCAACCACCCCGCGTCCGGCGCGAACTCGGCCAACAGGCCGACCGCGACGGCCGCCTCCAGGAGCGGTTCGGGCAGCGCGGCGTAGCCCGTCTCCACGAGCACGGCCGCGAGTTCCTCGTCGCCCATGCCCAGGCCGTCGTGGTCCTCGGGGACCACGATGCCGGTCACGCCGACCTTGGCGAGCTCCTGCCAGCGGGCCGAGATCGCGCTGTCGGCCGCCCACGCGGCGCGTACGTGCGTGGTGGTGCACTGGTCGGCGAGGAAGTCCCGGACGGTGTCGCGGAACAGTTCCTGGTCTTCGGTGTATGCGAGACGCATCGTCGGAATCCTTCTACTTCGCTCGGGGCAGGCCGAGGATGCGTTCGGCGATCGTGTTGCGTTGGATCTCGTTGGTGCCGGCGTAGATCGGGCCGCCGAGCGCGAACAGGAAGCCGTCCAGCCAGCCGCCGTCGCCGTCGTCGAGTTCGCCCGCCTCGCCGAGCAGGCGCAACGCGGTCGCGTGCAACTCGACGTCCATCTCGGACCAGAAGACCTTGTTGATCGACGAGTCGGCGCCGATCGAGCCGCCCGCCGCGAGCTTGGTGACCGTCCCGAACGTGAACAGCCGATACGCCTCGGCGTCCATCCACGCCTGTACGACCGCGTCCCGCTCGGCGGGCCGTGGGCTTTCCTTGTACAGGTCGATCAGCTTGTCGGCGGGGGCCACGAAGCGACCGGGGCTGCGCAGGTTCAGGCCGCGCTCGCTGCCGGTGGTGGCGATCATGATCTTCCAGCCTTCGTTCACCCCACCGAGCACGTCGGCGTCGGGGACGAAGACGTTGTCGAGGAAGACCTCGGCGAAGCCCGGTTCCCCGTCCAGCTGCGGGATCGGACGGACCGTCACACCCTCGCCGGCGAGGTCGACCATGAAGTAGGTCAGGCCGCGGTGACGCTGCGCGTCGGGGTCGGTGCGGAACAGGCCGAACAGGCGGTGCCCGAAGGTGCCGCGCGAACTCCAGATCTTTTGGCCGCTGAGCAGCCAGCCGCCGCGCTCGTCGTCGCGATCGGCGCGCGAGCGCACGTTGGCGAGGTCGGAGCCGGCCTCCGGCTCGGACCAGCCCTGGACCCAGATCTCCTCACCGGAGGCCATCTTGGGCAGGTAGCGGTCCTGCTGGTCCTTGCTGCCGAACTCGAAGACGGTCGGCGCGAAGAGGAAGATGCCGTTCTGGCTGACCCGGCCCGGGGCGCCCGCGCGGTAGTACTCCTCCTCGAAGATGAGCCATTCGGTGAGGCCGGCCTCGCGGCCGCCGTACTCCTTCGGCCAGGACACCACCGCCCAGCGCGCGTCGAAGAGCTTCTTCTCCCACGCCTGGTGGGCGACGAAGCCCTCCCGGGTGTCCATCGACGGCAGTGGATCGGCGGGCACGTTGGCATCGAGCCAGGTGCGCACCTCCCGGCGGAACTCCTGCTCCTGCTCGGTGAATTCGAGATCCACTGGGCGACTCCCTCGACGGGTGTGAGACCGAGGACACACAGGTCGAAACCCGGTCGGACACGGGTAGCATAACTGACGGGTCGTCAGGTTAACGGCTCCGAACGGTGTCGCGACACCGGCGCAGGCGTGCGATCCGACACGCAGCCGGTCCGAATACATGAGGGGACTCCCGTGGCCGAGGCATACATCGTCGATGCGGTCCGTACTCCGGTCGGCCGCAAGAAGGGCAGCCTGGCGGGCGTACACCCGGCCGACCTGGGCGCCCACGCGATCAAGGCGCTGATCGAGCGCACCGGGATCGACCCGGACGTGGTCGAGGACGTGGTGTTCGGCTGCGTCGACGCGATCGGCCCGCTGGCGGGCAACATCGCGCGTACGTCCTGGCTGGCGGCGGGCTACAGCGAGGCCGTGCCGGGCGTGACGATCGACCGCCAGTGCGGCTCGTCGCAGCAGGCGATCCACTTCGCGGCGCAGGGCGTGATGTCCGGCACACAGGACGTGGTCGTCGCCGGCGGCGTGCAGAACATGAACCAGATCCCGATCGGCGCCGCGATGACCTCGGCGGCGCAGTTCGGCTTCACCGACCCGTTCTCCGGGTCGAAGGGCTGGGTCGCGCGCTACGGCGACGAGCCGGTGGACCAGTTCTACGGCGCCGAGCTGATCGCGAAGCGGTGGGACGTCTCCCGCCTGGAGATGGAACAGTTCGCCCTCGCGTCGCACGAACGCGCGCTGCACGCGATCGACAACGGGTACTTCGAGCGCGAGATCGCCCCGATCGACGTCGACGGCACGCTGATCTCGGTCGACGAGCCGCCGCGTCGCGGCACCACGCTGGAGAAGATGGCCGGCCTCAAGGTACTGATGGAGGGCGGCCGGATGACCGCCGCCGTCGCGTCGCAGATCTCCGACGGTGCCGCCGCGCTGCTGATCGTCTCGGAGCGGGCGCTGAAGCAGTACGGCCTGACCCCGCGCGCCCGCATCCACCACCTGAGCGTGCGCGGCGCCTCCCCGATCGAGATGCTCTCCGCCCCGATCCCGGTCACCGAGTACGCGTTCGCCAAGTCGGGCCTGACCATCGACGACATCGACGCGGTCGAGATCAACGAGGCGTTCGCCCCGGTCGTCCTGTCCTGGATGAAGGACATCAAGGCCCCCCACGAAAAGGTGAACCCCAACGGCGGCGCCATCGCCCTGGGCCACCCGTTGGGCGCCACCGGTGCCCGCCTGATGACCACCCTCCTCCACCACCTGGAACGCACCGGCGGCCGCTACGGCCTGCAAACCATGTGCGAAGGCGGCGGCCTCGCCAACGCCACCATCATCGAACGCCTGGGCTGACCCCTCAGCCGAGCAACCGCGGGCCCCACCGAAACCGGGTGGGCCCGCGTTCGGCTTTCAGGCCCTACCCCGGTAGTACACATCCGCCCGCCCGGCAAGGTCGACGACGATCACCACGTGCGCTTTGTCGTCGCTCACGCCGCATCCGGTCACGCATCAGGGCCGCCGCCCGCAACCAGGCGAGCATCCCCCGGCTGCCAGGGGTTACGTCGAGCAGGTCACCCGAACGGATGTAACGCCGAAGGCGCGACCACCCCCGTGAGTGGTCGCGCCTTCGGCGTCGGGTCGGGTCGGGGTCAGAGTTGGCGTTCGTAGACGTGGGGTTCGTACGGGGCCGGGGTCTGCGGGGCCGCGTGGGACGGGGCGTGGAGGCGGGGGATGCGGGTCGGCCACCAGTTGGCGGTGCCCAGGAGGGTCATCAGCGAGGGCAGGATCACGATGCGGACCACGATCGCGTCGATGAGGACCGCGGCGGCCAGGCCGACGCCCATCTGCTTCATGTCCATCATGCTCATCGTGCCGAAGACCGCGAAGACCGAGACCATCACGATCGCGGCGCTGGTGATCACGCCGGCCGAACCGGTAATGCCCTTCTCGACCGCGTCCCGGGTGTTCAGGCCGGACTGGGCGGCCTCGCGAATCCGGCTGACCACGAAGACGTGGTAGTCCATCGAGAGGCCGAACAGGACCACGAACAGGAACAGCGGCAGCCACGAGATGATCGTGCCGTTGGAGTTGAAGTCCAGGATCCCCTCCGCCCAGGTGTGCTGGAAGACCAGGACCAGGAAGCCGAAGGACGCCAGCGCGGAGAGCAGGTTGATCCCGATCGCGGTGAGCGCGACGACCACCGAGCGGAACGTCACCGACATCATCACGAAGGTCAGCAGCAGGACGAAGCCGATCACGAGCGGCAGCTTGTCCATCACGCGCTCGCCGTAGTCCTTGTTGTCCGCCGTGGGACCGGCGACCGCGCTCTCGGCGCCCGGCACCTTGCCGACGGTCTCGGGCAGGATCACCGTGCGCAGTTCCTTGAGCGCGGCCTTGGCCTCGTCGCTGGAGCTGCGGTGCGGCGTGGTCACGTCGACCTTGAACGCCCGTCCGTCCTGGGACTGTTCGATCTGCGGGGTCTCGTGGACGAACAGCGGACTCTGCCGGGTCCGGGCGATCGCCTGCTCCAGGGCGGCCTTGGACTCGTTCTTCTTGTCCGCCGGGGCCAGCACCACGATGTTGCTCGCGGAGTTCTTGTCCGGGAAGGCCGCGGTCATCCGGTCGTAGGTCTGCATGATCGACATCTCGCGCGGGAAATCGTCCGCGGAGGTGTTCTGGAGCTTCATGTCGAACGCCGGCAGGGCCAGGGCGCCCAGGGCGAGAACCGCGACGACCAGCGTGATCACCGGGTGGTGCAGGGCGGGCTTCAGCAGCGCCTTCCACACTCGGGGCTCGCGGTCCTCACGGGCCGTCAGGCGCCACAGGAGCGGGATCCGCGGGCGGTCGATCTTGTTGCCCAGCTTGGCGAGCAGCGCCGGCAGCACGGTGAGCGAGCCGACCATGGCGACCGCGACGACGATGATCCCGCCGGTGGCCAGGCCCGCGAAGATCGCGTCGTCGGCCAGGTACATGCCGGCCATGGAGACGATCACCGCGACGGCGGAGACCACGACCGCGTGCCCCGAGGTCGCCGCGGCGATCTCGATCGCGTCGATCTTGCCCCGCCCCTTGGCCCGCTCCTCGCGCTCTCGCTTGACGTAGAAGAGCGAGTAGTCGACGCCGACGGCCATGCCCATCATCATGATCACGCTCGACACCGTCCCCGCGTCGGGGAAGACGTGCGAGGCGAGGCCGAACAGGCCCACCGAGCCGACCACTGCGGTGATCGCGAGCAGCACCGGAACCGCGGCGGCGATCATCGCGCCGAACGCGACCATCAGGATGATCAACGTGACCGGAAGGCTGAACATCTCGGCCTTGCCGAGGTCCTTGCCGACCTGGTCGTTGAGCGCGACGTTCATCGAAGCGTCGCCGATCTGCTCGACCCGCAGGTCGGGATTGGCCCGTTGGGCCGCCTTGGTGGCGTTCAGCAGCGGGTCGATGTGATCCTTGGCCTGCTCGGGATCGCCCTTCATGGTGATCGGCACCAGGAGACCGGAGCCGTCCTTGGCCTCGACCGGCGCGCCGACCGCGTCGACCTCCTTCAGGGCTCGCATCCGCGCCGCCACGTCGGCCGCGGCCTTGTCCGCGGCGGGCTTGTCCAGGGTGCCGGATTTCGCGGTGACGAGGACGTTCTCCTCGGCCGGGGCGATCATTCCGTAGGTGCGGATGATCTCGTTGGCCCGGCCCGACTCGCCGAACTCGAAGTCCTTGTTCTTGGTCTTCTCGGTGCCGGCCATCCCGCCGAGGACCAGGCAGACGGCAATGAACGCGATCCACATGCCGATCGCCCGCCACGGGTGGGTGGCGCTCCATCGTGCGACGCGAACGGTCGCAGGCTGCTTGGTCATCGTCAGGTCCCCTCGTGATTCACCGCGTATTTCCGCTGACAGATCGAGTCTGTCGACGCCGAAGACGGCACACAGTGCAGCCGGCCCCCTGGCGCGGTGGGCCTAGACCCACCCCGCGGGGAGCGTCCCCCCACCCCGTACTCGGCGCCGTGCGGCGCGGCACCGCGCAGCACCGCGCCACCGAGGGAACGACGGTGCCGATCACGTGTTTTGACGAGACGTCAGGAGGCGGCTCCAGGACCCCGGAAACACGAGGGACCCCGCGCACCGGATGCGCGGGGTCCCTGGGGGTGTCGTGCCGTCAGCCTTCGCGCGACTCCAGCTCGTACAGGATCTCGCTCGCCTGCGCGGCGATCCGGGTGATCAGCTCCGCGCACGAGGGCAGGTCGTCGATCACGCCGACGACCTGGCCCGAGGCCATCACGCCCAGGTCCGGCCGGCCGTCCACCATCGCCGCCTTGAGCAGCATCGGGGTGTTGGCCGCCATCAGCACCTGGGGCCAGCTCAGGCCCTGCGACTTCTTCATCGCCAGGCCCTCGCGGACCATGTCGGTGAGCTTGGCGCCGCTGAGCTTTTGGAACTTGACCGCGTTGGCTATCGAACGCGGATAGCGCGCCAGACCGGAGCGGGCCTCCAGCTTCTTCACGAAGTCCGTGGCGAGCACCCGGTGCGGGACGCCGTCGACCTCCTTGGACACCACGGTGCCGTTGACGTCGGTCGCCAGGTAGACGTCCTTGACCGCGTTGCCCACGGGGCTGTCCGAGGTCAGCAGGAAGCGCGTGCCCATCGCGATCGCGTCCGCGCCGTACGCGAGCGCCGCCACCAGGCCGCGCCCGTCGAAGAAGCCGCCCGCCGCGATCACCGTGACGTCGGTGCCCTTGAGCACGTCGGTCACCTGCGGCAGCAGCAGCGTGGTCGGGATCGAGCCGGTGTGCCCGCCACCCTCGCCGCCCTGGACGATCACGCCGTCCACGCCCCACTCGGCGACCTTTTGCGCGTGCCGTTTGGCGCCGATCGAGGGGACCACCAGCATGCCCAGGTCGTGCGCGCGCTTGATCAGGTCCTTCTTGGGCGCCTGCGCGAACGACGCGACCGTGATGCCCTCGCGGCCCATCAGGTCGATCCGCTCGGCCGCGTCCGGGGCATCGGCGCGCAGGTTGACCGCGAAGGACTTCGACGTGGCCTTCTTGACCGCCGCGATGGCCGCAACCAGTTCCTCGTAGGTCATCGTGGCCGAGGCCAGGATGCCCAGGCCGCCCGCCTCCGCCGTCGCCGCGACCAGCCGGGGGTAGGACACGTAGCCCATGCCGGTCTGCACGATCGGGTAGTCGACGCCGAACTTCTCGGTGAACCCGTTGCGCAGGGCGGGGTGCAGTGCGTCGCTCACGCCGGCACCTCGCGCAGTCGCATCCCGCGCGGGTCGAGCACGTCGCGGATGATCCGCAGCTCGTCGTCGCCCGGCACCCGTGTGGTCGGCACGTCGGCCGGGATCACCAGCTCGAAGCCGGTCGCCTCGACGACCTCCTCGACGGTGACGCCTGGGTGCAGCGAACGCAGCCGCATGACCTTCGCGTCGGTCTCGAAGTCGATCACGCACAGGTTGGTGACGACGCGTCGGACCTCGTGGAAACGCCCGGCGCTGCCGAGCTCCGCGGCGCGGTCGTAGCCGACGCACGAGACCATGTCCACCTTCGGCGTGAGTACGCGCGCCGAGTGCTTGGGGATCCAGTAACTCGTCGTGTGGTTGATGGTGTTGCCCGGGCCGCCGCGCGAACCCAGCACCTGGCGCTTGGGCTTGGCCCAGTCGCCGATCGCCGAGATGTTGGCGTTGCCGTGCGGGTCGATCTGTACCGGACCCATCATCACGTGCCGGCGACCGGACGTGAGCACGTCCAGCACCTGGCGGTAGGGAATCCAGCCGACCACGGCGAACTCGTCGGGCTTGGCGCCCAGTCGGGCGTCACCCTCGAAGAAGTACGACTCGCCGTTGGACAGCATCAGGTCCGGCTCGAACGTCGCGCGGGCCAGTCGGGCGCCGATCGTGGGGATCGTGCCCATCGGGCTGCCGATGATCTCGCCGTCGCCGCGGAAGCAGTCCGCGACGGCCGCGACGCAGATGTCGGCGCGCGTGGCGTCGGTCAGGGTGTCGGTGCTCACTTGGCCGTCTCCTTCTTGAACTCCGCGACGGCGGCCTGGTACTCCGCTTCGCTCGCGACCTTGAGGAACCGCTGCTCGAACGCGGCCCACGCCTCGGGGTCGGACGCCGCGCTCACGTATGCCTTCTGGAACGCCTCGTCCCGGCCGTACTCGGGCGGGCACTCGGTGAAGTGCGCGCCGTTGGGGGCCTCCACGACGCCGTGCGTCATGTAGCGGTGCACGGTCAGGGTGTGCACGCAGCCGGCCGCCTTGAGCAGTTCCTCGCTCGGGACCACCCGCTCGGCGGAGACGTACGCCTTCTCCGCCGCGAGGCAGAACAGGTCGTCCATGAACTGGTCGGGGCCGGTCAGGGCGGCGTTGCCGCGCTCGTCGGCGACGTTCGCGTGGATCAGCGCAGCGTCCAGGTTCAGCGCCGGCATCGCGACCAACGTCTCGTCCCCGTAAGGGGATTCGATCGTCTTCAGGTGCGGCGAGACCTTGAGGATGTCCGAGCCCAGGCCCGCGCGCGTGGGCAGGAACGGCAGGCGCTGCGCGGCGGCGCGCAGGCCGGTGAGGAACATGCCCTCGTCGTACTCGACCGCCTCGACGAGGCCGTTCTCCCGGACGTACCGGAAGTTGGGCTCCAACGGGATCGAGTCGAGCGACACGAACGCGTAGACGAGCTTCTTCGCCTTGCCGGCGCGGGCGAGCAGCCCGACGTCGGGGCCGCCGTACGAGACGACCGTGAGGTCCTTGAGATCCGACCGCAGGATCGCGCGGACCAGGGCCATCGGCTTGCGCCGCGAACCCCATCCGCCGATGCCGATGGTCATGCCGTCGGAAAGCTGTGCGACGACCTGATCGGGCGTCATGCGCTTGTCAGCCATGGATGGTTGCTCCCGTCTACTTCGATGTGTCCGCGTCGCGACCCTCGGTACTGTGCCGACCCGGGAGACAACCCCCGGACCCCCGGCAACCGACCGTGGCACTCATTTGGATGTGTCCGCGTCGCGACCCTCGGTGAAGGCGTCCCGCAATTCGTCCGACACGCCGGTCAGGTTCAGTTCGAACGTGAAGCCCTGCTCGTAGCGGTACGAGCGCTTGACGTCGACCGGGTCGATGCCGTTCAGCGACGCCTTCGCGGCGCGGATGACGGTCGGGCTCTTCGCGGCGATGGCGCGCGCCACCTCGAACGCGGTGTCGACGAGCTTGTCGCGGTCGACGAGCTTGTAGATCGAGCCGTACGCGTGCAGTTCGGACGCGGGCGCGTTCTCCGACGTGTAGACCATCTGACGCATGCGGTGCTGCGGCACCAGGCGCGCGAGGTGGGTGGCGGCGCCGAGCGCGCCGCGGTCCACCTCGGGCAGGCCGAAGAACGCGTCGTGCGACGCGACCACGATGTCCGCGTTGCCGACGAGGCCGATGCCGCCGCCGACGCAGAAGCCGTGCACCGCCGCGATCACGGGCACCTCGCAGTCGTACACCGCCGCGAACGCGTCGTAGCAGCCCTTGTTGGCCGCCACCAGCGCGTCGAAGCCCTCGGTGTTGGACATCTCCTTGATGTCGACGCCGGCGTTGAAGCCGCGTCCCTCGGCCCGGAGCACGACGGCTCGGACCTGTCGGTCGCGGCTCGCCTCGCGGAGCCGATCCGCGAGTTCGAACCAACCGGCGACGGTGAGCGCGTTGACGGGAGGCGCGTCGAGCACCACCTCGGCGATGCCCTCACGCACCTCGTAACGGATAGCCATGGCAACCAGATCCATTCGGCCGCAAGCGTCGGATCGACTGGTCATGTCCCGGGTACCGGCGGGTGCGGCCGACGCGGCCGTCCGGTCGTGAGAGGCACATCACCATTCGATCTGACTGATCGTCAGATTTCTGCCACCATAGTTGACCCCGAGCGACCCACGCCAGACGGATCGAGCGTGGCGCCCACGACACCGCAGCCCTCCAGGAGCAGGCCATGACGTCCCCCACCAATCCGCTCGACCTGAGCGGACGCGTCGTCCTCGTCACCGGCGGCGGGAAGGGCATCGGACGGGGCATCAGCGAGCGCTTCCTGACCGCCGGAGCCGACGTCGTGGTGTGCTCGCGCAGCGAACCGGAGAACCTGCCCAGCGTCGCCGGCCGCACCGCCGTGTACACCCACGCCGACGTGCGCGACCCCGACTCGGCGTTCGCCGTAGCGGAGTTCGTCGAGCAGCGCTTCGGCCGGCTCGACGTTTTGATCAACAACGCGGGCGGTGCGCCGCACACCGACGCCGCGACCGTGTCACCGCGTTTCTCCAAGGCGATCGTCGAGCTGAACCTGCTCGGTCCGCTGTATTTCGCGCAGGCCGCCCACCGCTTGATGCACCGTCAAGAAGACGGTGGGGTCATCGTGAACGTCTCCAGCGTGAGCGGAGTGCGTCCCTCGCCGGGCACCGCGGCCTACGGCGCGGCGAAGGCCGGGATGAACTCGCTGACGCGCACCCTCGCGGTCGAGTGGGCGCCGAAGATTCGGCTGAACTCCGTGATCGTGGGCCTGGTACGGACCGAACAGGCGCACCTGCACTACGGCGACGAGGCGGGCGTGCAGCGCGTCGCGGACACGATTCCGCTGGGTCGCATGGCGGACGCCTCCGATGTCGCCGACGTGTGTCTGTTCCTCGCGTCGCCGATGTCACGGTACGTCAGCGGAGCCGAACTGCTCATGCACGGAGGCGGAGAAATGCCCGCTTTCCTCCGTGCGGCGGACACCGAACCCGATCATGCGCCCGTAAACTGACGGCATGACAGGACAAGTTCGCACCGTCGACGGCCGCGTCGCCGGGCGACGCGGACAGGCGACGCGGCAAAAGCTGCTCGACTGCCTCCGCGAGATGCTCGAAACGTCGCCGTACCGGGACGTCAAGGTCATCGACGTCGCCCGGATGGCCGGCACCTCTCCCGCCACCTTCTACCAGTATTTCCAGGACGTCGAGAGCGCGATCCTCGAGATCGCCAACGACATGGCCAAGGACGGCCAACGGCTGAAGACGCTCGCCGAGGAGCAGAACTGGGCCGGCAAGGGCGGCTACCCCGCCGCCGAGGCCCTGGCCGACGGCTTCCTGGAGTTCTGGCGGGACTACGAGCCCATCCTTCGTGTGGTCGACCTGGCCTCCGCGGAGGGTGACAAGCGCTTCTACAAGGTGCGCCAGAAGATCCTCACGGCGGTCACCGGTTCGCTGACCGAGGCCATCGAGAGCATGCAGGCCAAGGGCAAGGTCGGCGACGACGTGCAGCCGAGCGCCATGGCGGGCACGCTCGTGGCGATGCTGGCCGCGGTCGCGGGGCACCAGAAGGGCTTCGAGTCTTGGAACATCAAGATGAAGGACGTCCGCCCGGCGCTCTCGACGCTCGTCTACATGGGCGTCACGGGGAAGAAGCCCCCGACGCGCTAGAGCCGGCCTTCGGCCGAGCTGTCCTCAAACGCCGGACGGGCTGAATCTCAGCCCGTCCGGCGTTTGAGGACAAGCTTTTCAAGCCCGTCCGGCGTTCGAGGACGCCCCGCCCGGCGACCGGCTCAGATGCCCGCCAGCTCCGCGATCCGCTCACGCGCGGCGCCGCGGTCGCCGAACAGCAGCGCCGACGTGGTGGCCCGCTTCAGATACAGGTGGCAGTCGTACTCCCACGTGAAGCCGACCCCGCCGTGCAGCTGGATCATCTCCTCGGCCACGTGCCGATACGCGGCGGTCGCCGTGGTCATCGCCAGCGGGGCCATCACGGCCAGTTCACCGGGCGTGGCCAATCCCGCCTCCTCGGCCTCGGTCGCGGCCCACGCCGCGTAGTACAGCGCGGAGCGCGCCGTCTCGACCTCGACGTACAGGTCCGCGCAACGGTGCTTGATCGCCTGGAACGAGCCGATCGGGCGGCCGAACTGCACGCGTCCCTTGGTGTATTCGACGGTCATCTCCAGGCAGCGCGCCGCACCGCCGACCGCCTCCGCCGCCACCGCGATCTCCGCGAGCGCCAGGACCCGCTCCAGGGCCGCGCCGGCCCCGGTGGTACCCAGGAGCCTGGCGGGGGTGTCCGCGAACGTCAGAAGGGCCTGCTTGCGCGTCTGGTCCAGGGTCGGGAGCGCCGCCCGGGTCAGCCCGGCGGCGTCGCCGGGAACGGCGAACAGCGCAAGATCCTCGTCGACCCGCGCCACCACCACGACCAGGTCCGCGATCAACCCGTCGATCACATGCGTCTTGACCCCGTCCAGGCGCCACCGGCCGCCGCCGACGTCGCGCGCGCCCATGCCCACCGCGCGCACGTCCCGGTTGCCCGGCTCGGCCAGCGCGAGCGCGCCCAGCATGGTGCCCTGCGCGATCCCCGGCAGGTACTCGGCCCGTGCGCCCTCGTCGCCCGCGTGCACGAGCGCGTACGCCGTCAGCACCGACGACGCGAAGAAGGGCGAGGGGAACAGCGACCGGCCCATCTCCTCCAGAGCCACGACCAACTCGGTGAAGCCGAAGCCGACCCCGCCGTACTCCTCCGGAACCGCGAGACCGGGCAGACCGGTCTGCGCGCACACACGCCGCCACACGTCGGCGTCGTAGCCGGTCTCGGTGGCCATCACCGCCCGAACCGCAGGCGAGGCGCTGTGCTTGTCGAACACGTCCCGGAGTGCTCTGCGGATCTCCTGCTGCTCATCGCTGAACTCGACGTCCACGTACCGCAACTCCTTGGCACTCACATGTCACGCGGGTCCGGGACGGTTGCCCGGCCCGAGTTCCGGTCGGCCCCATTGACGATCCGGCAGCCCGCGAGCACCAGTATCTGACACACCGTCATACGATTTGAACATTGCTTTCGTCACACCTCTGAAACGTCGCGTTACCCCGGGCGTGTCGTGTTGTGTGGCATACACCACCCCCACGCCCAATCCGCGTGTGCAGGCCGAAGGGACCTTCTTGTGACCGTTCTCGCCCGAGTTCTTCGCGAGGCTGCCCGCCGCTTCCCCGAGCGCCGGGCCCTCGTGCACGGCGGGAGCGCGTTCACTTACGGGGGTCTGGACGCGGTCACCGACCAGGTCGCGGCCGGCCTGGCGCGGCGCGGAGTGCGCCCCGGACACGTGGTCGCCCTGGTGCTGCCGTCCGGCCCCGAGTACGTGGTCGCCTACCTGGCGCTGGCCCGGCTCGGCGCGATCACCACGGGGGTGGGACCGCGCTACACCCCCGTCGAGCGCGCCGCGATCCTGGCCCAGGCCGGGCCCGATCTGGTCCTGGTCACCGACGAGCTGGCCGAGGGCGTTCCCGCGGGCCCCGAGCTCGTGCGCTGCGTGCCGGCGACCGGCGCGCACGACGTCTGGGCCGAACTTCGGCTCGACGAGATCCCGCCCGCACCGCCGGTGACGGGGGATCAGGACCCGGACCTGCCCGAGACGGTGGTCTTCACCTCGGGCACCACGGGGATCCCGAAAGGCGCGTTGTTCACGTCCCGGCAGATCGCCGCGATCACCGCGATGGACACCGGCGACCGCTGGGGCGAAGGCGGCCCGCAACTGGTCGCCACCGGCCTGCCGCACGTCGGCTTCATGACCAAACTGGCCGGCTACCTCAAGATGGGCGCCACCTTGCACGTGCTCGGCCGCTGGCGGGCCCAGGACGCGTTGCGCGTCGTGGCCCGCGAGCGCATCCCGTACGTCGGCGGCGTCGCCGCGCAGGTCTCGCTGCTGCTCGGCCGCCCGGAGTTCGACCGTTACGACCTCGCGCACGTGCGCGGGCTGATCGTGGGCGGCGGTCCCTCCCCCGCCCCGGTCGTGCACGAGGCCCGGACCCGATTCGGGGCGGGCTACTCGATTCGCTACTCGTCGACGGAGTCCGGCGGACTCGGTACCCTCACCGCGTTCGACGCCCCCGACTCCGAGGCCCTGTTCACGGTCGGCCGTCCCCGACCGGGCACCGAGCTGGAGATTCGCGATCCCAAGACCGGCGAGCTCGTCGCCCCGGGGGAGAAAGGACAGATCTGCCTGCGCTCGCCCGCCGTGATGGCGGGCTACTGGCGCAACCCCGGGGCCACGGCCGCGGCCCTCGACGACGAGGGTCGGTTGCGCACCGGCGACCTCGGCCTGATCGACGCCGCGGGCTGCCTGCGGATCACCGGGCGGATGACCGAGATGTACATCCGCGGCGGGTACAACGTGTACCCGCAGGAGGTGGAGGCGGTGCTGCTCGACCATCCCGACGTGGCCGCCGTGGCGGTGGTCCCACGACCGAGTCGGGTGATGGGAGAGATCGGCGTCGCGGTGGTGGTGTCACGTGCAGCATCCGCGCCGTCACTCGCCGCATTGCGCGAGTTCGCGGCTCCGAGACTGTCGGCGCACAAGCTCCCCGAAGCGGTCCGCGTCGTGCCGGAGTTGCCGTTGACCGGGATGGACAAAGTGGACCGCAAGTCCCTGACGGAGCGTGAGAAGTCCTTTGGGGACGTGTAGTAACCAATCGATGACCAGCAGACAGCCGCTACATCTTTGACCAAGTCAGCAAATGTCCAGGTGATCGGACAGATGCGTCGGGACCGGGCCGGTGAGACAGTGGACAGCCCTGACGTCCCATCAGCAAGCTAACTGACTAACCGTCAGCTCGATTCTGGCCTCGATCGGGTGTCGATCGGATCTGGCGGCGACGAAAGATCGAAAAGGGACGGGCGCGATGATGCTTCACGACAGCAGAGGACACCACTTCCCGGGGCACACTCGAACCAGCGTCACCGCGAACGCGGATCCGTCGGCCGAACTCGACGTGACCGGCCGACCACTCGCGCTCCGCCCCGCCGACCTGGATCGCTTCTTCCGACCGCGCACCGTCGCCGTGATCGGTGCGTCCGACACCGAGGGCCGACCGGGCGCGCGGATCACCGCGCAACTGATCGCGTGGGCCGAGCGCGTGGGCGCTCGACTGTTCCCGGTCAACCCCAAGCACGAGCGCATCGCCGGGCTGCCCTGTCACCCCGACATCGCCGCGGTGCCCGAACAGATCGATCTCGCGGTGGTGCTGGTCGGTGACCCGGCCGAGGTACTGGAGCAACTCGCGGGCGCGGGCGTGGGTTTCGCGGTCGTGTTCGCCGCCGGCTTCGCCGAGGCCGGCGCCGCGGGGGCGCAGGCGCAGGACCGGCTCGCGCAACTCACCCAAGGGGGCTCGCTGCGCCTGCTGGGGCCCAACACCAATCTCAACGCCTTCGAGGAGTTCCGCACCGACCTCGACGGCCCCGCCATCGCGTTGATCACCCAGAGCGGCCACCAGGGTCGCCCGGTCTTCGCGGCGCAGGAGATCGGCATCCGCGTCTCGCACTGGGCCCCGGTCGGCAACGAGGCCGACCTGGAGATCGCGGACTTCGTCCGGCACTTCTCCGACCAGGAGGAGGTCGGGGTGATCGCCGCGTACGTCGAGGGCTTCAAGGACGGCCGCACGTTCGCGCTCGCGGCCGACCACGCGGCCCGGCAGGGTGTGCCGGTCGTGGTGGTCAAGGTCGGCCGCACCGAGACCGGCGCGCGGATGGCCCAGTCGCACACCGGCAAACTCACCGGCGGCGACCGCACGGCGTCGGCGGTCTTTCGCCAGTACGGCGTCACCCGGGTCGACGGCCTCGACGAACTCATCGACACCTCACAGCTGTTCGCGCGTACCACGACCCCGATCGCGCAGGGCGTGTGCGTGTACTCGATCTCGGGAGGCACCGGCGCGCACATGGCCGACCTCGCCTCGGCCGAGGGCCTGACGGTGCCTCAGCTTGCCCGGGGGACCCAGGAGAAGCTGCACGAGTGGATCCCGCCGTACCTGACCGTGTCCAACCCCGTGGACAACGGCGGTCACCCCGCGGGTGACGAGCGCGGGCGCAAGATCATCGACGCGATCCTGGCCGACCCCGGGATCGGCGTCCTGGTGTGTCCGATCACCGGTGCGTTCCCGCCGATGAGCGACAAGCTCGCGCAGGACCTCGTGGACGCCGCGGAGGCGACCGACAAGGTCGTGTGCGTGGTGTGGGGCTCCCCGGTGGGCGACGAGGACGCCTACCGCGAGATATTGCTCAAGTCGAACCGGGTCGTGGTCTTTCGCACGTTCGGCAACTGCGTGCGGGCGCTGCGCGCCTACTTCGACTACCACCGCTTCCGTACGCAGTACGCGTCGCCGTTCGAGGACGTCCCGCGCGCCGCGTCACCGGCCGCCGCGAAGGCCAAGCGGCTGCTGTCGTCGGGCAAGCCGCTGTCCGAGCACTCGGCCAAGCAGCTCCTGCGCACGTACGGCATCCGGGTGCCGCGCGAGCAACTCGTGACGTCCGCGGCGGCCGCGGTGCGCGCGGCGGGGCTGATCGGCTACCCGGTCGTGATGAAGGCGTGCGGTCCGCAACTGCCGCACAAGAGCGACCTGGGCCTGGTCAAGCTGAGCCTGCGCTCGGCCAGCCAGGTGCGCGACGCGTACCGCGAGATCACCGACGCGGCCAAGGAGGCCGGGTCCGGGCGGCTCGAAGGCGTGCTGGTGTGCCAACAGGTGGACAAGGGCGTCGAGATGGTCGTGGGCATCTCGCACGACGATCTGTTCGGGCCGACCGTGTCGGTGGGCCTGGGCGGCATCTTCGTCGAGGTGTTCGACGACATCGCGATCGGCGTACCGCCGTTCGGCGCGTACGAGGTGCGGCGCATGCTCGGCGAGCTGCGCGGCCTCAAGTGCCTCCAGGGGTTGCGCGGCCAGCCGCCGGCCGACCTGGACGCGCTCGTGGACGTGGTGATGCGCGTCCAGCGGATGGCGTTGGAACTCGGGGACGAGCTCTTGGAGTTGGACATCAACCCGCTGATGGTCATGCCGCGCGGAGGCGGCACCGTCGCACTCGACGCGCTGGCGGTGGCGCGGTAGTTCGCCGTGGGCGCGCCGAATCTCGCTGCGGCGCGCCCCGCTTTTTCCGTCGATCGCACCCTCGGCGATCGCGACAACCCAGGGAGTACAGGGCAGATGAGCACCACCGAGACCGAACCCGAGCTGCTGCACCGCGTCGAGAACGGCGTGCTGTGGATCACGCTGAACCGGCCCAAGGCCAGCAACGCGATCACGTGGGCCCAGCGCGAGCTGATGATCGAACTGCTCGGCGAGGCGTCGGCGAACGAGGCCGTGCGCGCGGTCGTGCTGACCGCCGCCGGTCCCAAGCACTTCTGCACGGGCATGGACCTGCGCAGCTCACCGGGCACCAAGTCGCTCCTCGCCGCGGCCGACGCGGCCGAGGACGACGCGGCGCCCAAGCCGCCGGCTCGGCCGACCGGCTATGCCACCCGGATGATGAGGACCGGTGTGCAGCGGCTGACCAACGCGGTCCTGGACTGCGAGAAGCCGGTGATCGCGGCGGTCAACGGCACCACGGCGGGCTACGGCATGAGCCTCGCGCTCGCGTGCGACCTGGTGATCGTGGCCGAGAGCGCGCGCTTCATCCAGATCTTCACCCGCCGGGGCCTGGTCCCGGACGGCGGCAGCGCCTACCTGCTGCCGCGCCTGGTCGGCCCGCAGAAGGCCAAGGAACTGATGTTCTTCGGTGACGACGTGCCGGCCGCCGAGGCGCTGCGGATCGGGATCGTGAACAAGGTCGTCGCCGACGACGAACTCCAGGGCGTGGCCCGGGAATGGGCCGAGCGGCTCGCCAGTGGCCCGACCCGGGCGTACGCGTACACCAAGCAGCTGGTCAACCGCTCGCTCGACAGCGACCGGGTGAGCGCGTTCGACGAGGAGGCGCAGATCGTCGAGCTGAACATGACGTCGCGCGACGCGAACGAGGGTGTCGCTTCTCTCATGGAGCGCCGCAAGCCCGAGTACTACGGCTGGTGATCGTCGGCGGGCCCGCGACCTGCGCGCCCGCCCCACCACCACATATGACGATGTGCCTTGCGCCACACGGCAACTGACGAGTCGTCAGGTGTGACGAAGGACCCGTTGCCCTTTGATTGACGCAAGGAAAACGGGTGACGTAGCGTCACAGACCCGACGCCCCAAGACACCTGCGAGGAAGTCCACCATGGGCCAGATCGACGCAGCGAGCACGAAGCCCGCGGATCCCGCGGCCATCGCCCTGCCCGAGGGCGGCGTCGTCGAGGGCGCCACGTTCCGACATGTCCTCGGCCACTTCGCGAGCGGCGTCACGGTGATCACCGCGCTCGACGGTGACACCCCGGTGGGCTTCGCGTGCCAGTCCTTCGCGTCGCTTTCCCTGGACCCGCCGCTCGTGACGTTCTTCGTCGCGAAGACGTCCACCACGTGGCCCCGGATCCGACCGGGCGGCCGGTTCTGCGTGAACGTGCTGGCCGAGGACCAGGAGCAGTTGTGCCGCGGCTTCGCGGTCAGCGGCGCCGACAAGTTCGCCGGCGTCGCGCACAGCCCCGCCCCCACCGGCTCCCCCAGGCTCGACGACGTGCTGGCGTGGATCGACTGCACGCTGGAGAGCGTCGTGGACGGCGGCGACCACGAGATCGTCATAGGCCGGGTCCAGGCCCTGGACGCCCCGAGGGTGGAATGCGCCCCCCTCCTCTTCTACAAGGGCAAGTTCGGCCACCCCAGCGCGAACAAGTAGGCCGAGCCCACCGCGACGACCCTGGACTCACGGCTTCGCGCCACGGCGTGACGCGACCGTGAGTCCGAGGTCGTCCGGGCGAACGGGAGTTCAGTGCGCGCCGGCGCCGGTAAGGGCTCGCACTTCCAGTTCGGCGAACTTGCGGTCGTCGTCGTCCTTGCGGCGGCGACGGGCCGAGAGCGCGCCGATCGCGGCGCACGCGAAGCCGACCGGGATCGAGATGATCCCCGGATTCTCCAGCGGAATCGGCGCCTTGGCCGTACAGCTGAACAGCGCGGTCGCGTTGCCCACGTTCTTGGCGTCGATCGAGACGTCGCAATCCTCGGCCTGTTTGGCGCTGAGCTTGGCGATGGCCGGCTTGGTCTCGGTCGCGCCGCCCCAGCAGATCGGGGACAGGGCGACGACCAGGACCGACGTGACGAGCCCGCCGTAGATGCCGAAGACCGCGCCGCGCGTGTTGAAGTTCTTCCAGAACAGCGAGAACACGATGGCCGGCAGGTTCGCCGAGGCCGCGATCGCGAACGCCAGGGCGACCAGGAACGCGACGTTCAACTCCCGGGCGAACACCGACAGTACGATCGCCGCAGTGCCGATCACCAGCGCCGAGACGCGGGCCACCCGGACCTCGTCGGCGTCGTTGGTACGGCCCTTGCGGAAGACGTTCGCGTACAGGTCGTGCGCGAACGACGAGGACGACGCCAGGGTGAGCCCCGCGACCACCGCGAGGATGGTCGCGAACGCGACCGCCGCGATGAACGCGAGCATCAGCGCGCCACCGGTCGTGCCCGAACCACCGCCCAGGTGTTCGGCGAGCCGGGTCGCCGCCGTGTTGCCGGACGGGTCGGCCTTCTTGATCTCCTTGCTGCCGATCAGGGCCGCCGCGCCGAACCCGAGGATCAGCGTCATCAGATAGAAGACGCCGATGATGCCGATCGCCCAGGTCACCGACTTACGCGCGGTGCGGGCGTCCGGGACGGTGTAGAAGCGCACCAGGATGTGCGGCAGACCGGCCGTACCGAGCACCAGGGCCAGGCCGAGCGAGATCAGGTCGATCTTCGACCAGCCGTCCGTGGCACCGTACTTGAGCCCCGGCTGGAGGAAGGACTCGCCCGATCCGGACTTGGACGCCGCGGTGCCGAGCAGGTCCGCGATGTCGAAGTCGAACTTCGCGAGCACCCACACGCACATCACGAACGCGCCCACCATGAGCAGTCCGGCCTTGACGATCTGCACCCAGGACGTGCCCTTCATGCCTCCCACGGTCACGTACACGATCATCAGCGCGCCCACCGCCGCGATGACCGAGATCTGCGCCGTGTCGCTCTTGACGTCGAGCAACAGCGAGACGACGGAGGCCGCGCCGACCATCTGGGCGATCAGGTAGAAGATCGACACGACGATCGTGGACACGCTCGCCGCGGTACGCACGGGCCGCTCCCGCATGCGGTTGGCGAGCACGTCGGCCATCGTGAAGCGGCCGGAGTTGCGCATGGGTTCGGCCACGAGCAACAGCGCCACGAGCCACGCGACGAGGAAGCCGATGGAGTACAGGAAGCCGTCGTAGCCCGACAGCGCCAGGATCCCGGCGATTCCGAGGAAGGAGGCGGCCGACATGTAGTCGCCGCCGATCGCCATCCCGTTCTGGAACGCGGAGAACGAGCGCCCGCCCGCGTAGAAGTCCGCCGCCGTCCGGTTCTTGCGGCTCGCCCAGAAGGTGATGCCGAGCGTCACCGCGACCAGTACGGCGAACATGCCGAAGGTCCAGCCGCGGTTGCTTGACTCCGCGGCGAGGTCGAGAGAGGGGTTCACGCTTCGAGTTCCTCTCGCAGTTCGTTGGCGACGGGGTCGAGTCGGTTGCGCGCGAATCGCGAATAGGCCCAGGCGATGAGGAATGTCGAGACGAACTGGAGCAGGCCGAACACGAGCGCGACATTGATGTGGTCCGTCAGTTCCTTGGCCATGAAGTCGCGCGCGTACGCGGACATGACCACGTAGAGCAGGAACCAGGCCAAAAACGCGGCGGTCACCGGAAAGATGAACGACCGTTGGCGCTTCTTGAGGTGTACGAAACGCGGGTCCCGTTCCATCTCGAAATAGCCGGTGCGGTCGTCCACATACGCTTCGCGCTCGGGCCGGGCGGAATCCGCGGGCCGGGCGCCGGACGAACCGGCCGGGGTCGACCCCGCGGGCGTCGCCTCGGGCTCGGGTGGCTTGTCGTACGGTTCTTCGTGCGGAGTCGGCATGAGGCGGGTGGGGCTCCTCTCCAGCGGACACCCCGCGCGTGGCCCGGAGCGCCGATCGGGTAGCTGACCGCGGTCCGTGGGACCCGGGGCCGCGGCGGAGCGAGTTTAGAGGCGCCGCAAGGGCGTGCGGAACCTATCCGATCAACTGAAAGAGGGACTGGGCGGTTACGCGGATAACCCACGTATCCACGCTGTTCGCGCTATTGAACAAACTTGTCGCGGGAAATTCGGCAAGCGACCGAACCCTTACGAAAATCGACGCTTAAATTACGTCCGCTGAGCACCGTGGGCGCCCGCCCACCGGCTTCCGGACATGACGAAGCGCGCCGCTCGAACCGGCAGCGGCGCGCTTGGTCGCGAAAGGATCCGGGATCGACAGGGGTCAGAAAACGAAGACGCCCCGGGCGATCTTGCCGGCCTCGGCGTCCTCCACCGCGTGGTGGAAGTCGTCGAGCGCGTAGGTCTGGGTGACCAGTTCGTCGAGCTTCAACGCCCCCGTCCGGTACAGGTCGGCGTAGCGCGCGATGTCGTACTGCGGACGCGAGGAGCCGTATCGGCAGCCCATGATCGACTTGTCCAGGAACATCGAGGACACGTGGAACGACGCCTCGGCGTCCGAAGGCGCGACGCCCAGGATGATCGCCTGGCCGGCCCGGCCCAGCATGTCGATCGCGTTGCGGATGACCTGCACGTGACCCACGCACTCGAAGGCGTGGTCCACGCCGCCGGGCACCAATGCCTGGACGGCCTTGACCGAGTCCTCGACCGCGCGCGCGTCGACGAAGTCGGTCGCGCCGAACTCGCGGGCCACGCTCTCCTTCGCGGGGTTGGCGTCCACCGCGACGATCCGGGTCGCGCCCGCGAGCTTCGCGCCCTGGATCACGTTGAGGCCGATGCCGCCCGTACCGATCACCGCGACCGTGTCGCCCGGCTGGACCTTCGCCCGGTTGAGCACCGCGCCGACCCCGGTCAACACGCCACAACCGATCAACGCGGCCGACGCGAGCGGGATGTCCTTGGGGATCCGGACCGCCTGGACGCCCTTGACCACGATCTTCTCCGCGAAGACCGACAGGCCCGCGAAGTTGTACACCGGCTTGCCGCCCCGGGTGAACGGCTGGTTGAGCTGTCCGAAGCTCTTGACGCACATCGTCGGCCGGCCCCGGTCGCACTCGCGACACGCGCCGCAGGCCGCGAGCGTGGACAGGGCCACGTGGTCGCCGACCTTGACGTGGGTGACCAGTTCGCCGACCGCCTCCACCACGCCCGCGCCCTCGTGGCCGAGCACGACCGGGGGCGGGAAGGGGATCGTGCCGTTGATCACCGAGATGTCGCTGTGGCACAGGCCGGCCGCGCCGATCTTGACCAGGACCTCGTTGGCCGCAGGCTCTCGCACCTCGAGATCGTCGACGATCGAGGCTTCCTTGCCGTCGAAAAGAACGCCCTTCACCGGTTCCTCCTCCATCGGAAATGGGCTGATGAGCCGGGGCGCTCGACGGGTTCCTGGCTTGACGGAGTCCTGTGGTCCAAGCGCGCACACGTACCCGTGCGGCACTCTAGCCGGGACCTGACGACGAGTCAGCCAGTTGTGACAGTCCTCTCGTGCAAGGTCGAAACCGCCTCCCACCAGCCCCGCCATCACACACGTGTCGCATCGGCGACGAGTTCAACCCCCGTGCCACAGCGTGATGTTCACGCACCCGGCCCGACCCGGCGGCGTCGAGGAGTCGGAGACGACCTCCGCCACGAAGGGGACGTGTGCCACGTCCACCCCGAGGCCCTCGGGGTCGCTCGCCTCCTCGATGTCCGCCGGTGCGACGAACACGTCCGGAATGTAGACCTTGCGGCCGTGGATCACGTTCCCGTCCTGATACGTGCCCATCGCCCGCTCGGGGGCGCCGGCCTCCTCCGACAGATGCGCGTCGAGCGCCCTCCGCAACCTCGTGGCGATCTTGAGATGGCGCAGGGCCCCGGTGGGAGACACCTCGACGGCTTCTTCGATGATCTCGGCGCGGAATCCCTCGGGCAGAGTCATCGTGTTGCGGGTCTGCCACAAAATCTCGTCGAGCAGACCGGAGTCGGACGTAGTCACCATCGGCTCATGTGTCGCTACGGCCATCGGGAAACACCTCCTCGCCCCAGAGTGGGTCACCGCCCCCCACGACGGGCGACTGCGCCCGAACCGTACGCATTTCTCGCACTGCACGCAGGGAAATGACGATCGATCACCTGCACGAGGTACGCCCGCGAAGACCGACCCGACATATGACCATCCGTCTGGTTTTTACCTTGTCGGCCGCACGGTCCACCCCTGTGTCCGGACCGTTTCGAGCCCCCGGCTCCGCGTGGTAAACGCATTCGGCTCAGTAGGGTGATCCGATTACGTGGATGCGACGGCGCATCGTACGGCGGATCAAGCCGATCGGACCCGGTGTTCGACGGTCCGGGCCGGGCCCGGGTTCGCCTCAATCGCGTACCGACCCGGGGAGGGTCGGCAGCTACCGGGAGGGCGGACGTGGGCGCAGGGGATGGGGTTCGGCGACCACACGGTGGGGGCGATCCACACGACGATGTGGACGTCGCGGACATGTGGGTCATGGATCCGGCGACCGGGAGTTACCAGCTACGCGCGTCGGCCGCCGAAGACCTGGCCCGACCCGCACCGGCCGACCCCGGAGTCCCCGCGAGCCGTGCCCCCGGCGCCCCGAGCGGGGGCCGCGCGACCGAGAACGCGAGCACCCGCTCCGCCGACGGCTCCCGCCG
>NZ_WWJX01001167.1 GCF_009865215.1 Streptomyces sp. SID3343
GTCCTGCGACCGCTCCCGCGCTGCTCGCTCACGCGGCCCTCCCGCCGTCTCGTCGGTCCGGTCCCGGCGGCGCCGCCCGCGCGTGACTACGTGCCGGCCGCTGTGGCGACCGCTGTGCCGGCTGCTGTGTCGACCGCAGGTCAGCCGTCGAAGCGCGGGAACGCGCCGCGACCGGCGTACTCGGCCGCGTCGTCGAGGATTTCCTCGATCCGCAGCAGCTGGTTGTACTTGGCGACCCGCTCGGAGCGCGCCGGGGCGCCGGTCTTGATCTGGCCGCAGTCGGTGGCCACCGCGAGGTCGGCGATCGTCGTGTCCTCGGTCTCGCCGGAGCGGTGACTCATCATGCACCGGTAACCGTTGCGGTGGGCGAGCGACACGGCGTCGAAGGTCTCGGTCAGCGTGCCGATCTGGTTGACCTTCACCAGCAGGGCGTTGGCCGCCTTCTCGTCGATACCCCGGGCGAGGCGCTCGGGGTTGGTGACGAACAGGTCGTCGCCGACGAGCTGCACCTTGTCGCCGAGCTGCGCGGTGAGCGCGACCCAG
The DNA here is from genome assembly GCF_009865215.1 of Streptomyces sp. SID3343. GTDB lineage: Bacteria > Actinomycetota > Actinomycetes > Streptomycetales > Streptomycetaceae > Embleya. Next base: position 544 of record NZ_WWJX01001167.1, read on the forward strand.
CCTTCCCAGTCGCTCTCGTCCAGCGGGTCCTCGATCGACACGAGCGGGTACGCCGCGACGAGTTCGGCGTAGTAGGCCGACATCTCGGCGGAGGTCTTCTTGGCACCCTCGAAGACGTACGCGCCGTCGGTGTGGAACTCCGACGCGGCCACGTCGAGCGCGAGCGCGATGTCGGTGCCCGGCGTGTAGCCGGCCATCGTGATCGCCTCGACGATCAGGTCGAGCGCGGCGCGGTTGCTCTCCAGGTTCGGCGCGAAGCCGCCCTCGTCGCCGACGCTGGTGGCCAGGCCGCGGGCCTTGAGCACGGACTTGAGGCAGTGGTACACCTCGGTGCCCCAGCGCACGGCCTCGGCGAAGGTCTCCGCGCCGATCGGCGCGATCATGAATTCCTGGATGTCGACGTTGGTGTCGGCGTGCGCACCACCGTTGAGGATGTTCATCATCGGCACGGGGAGCACGTGCGCGTTCGGGCCACCGAGGTAGCGGAACAGCGGCAGGTTCACCGATTCGGCGGCGGCGTGCGCGACCGCGAGCGACACGCCCAGGATCGCGTTGGCGCCCAGTTCGCTCTTGTTCTCGGTGCCGTCGAGGTCGATCATCGCCTGATCGATCAGGCGCTGGTCGTCGGCCTCGGTGCCCGCGATCTCTTCGTAGATGCGCTCGTTGACCGCGTCCACGGCCTTTTGTACGCCCTTGCCGCCGTAGCGGTTCTCGTCGCCGTCCCGAAGCTCGACGGCCTCGAAGGCACCGGTGGAAGCGCCGGACGGAACCGCGGCACGACCCGAGCTTCCGTCGTCGAGGACGACCTCGACCTCCACCGTGGGATTCCCTCGGGAGTCCAGGATCTCCCGGGCGTGGATGACGTCGATGGACGGCACGAGTTTCTCCTTGATGACGGGGGCACGCTGATCTCGTGGCCAGCCTAGTAGGGGCCCGACTCACGATTCGCCCGGGAATGGGTAGCACACGGCGACTATCCGGTGACGCAGACACGAACAGATTGGCTACTGTGACGCTCGGTCGACGACGGGGGCGTACACATGACCGAGCACGACACGCACGGCGAAGCCGCCGACGGTTCGGTGGATCTGCTGCGCGAGACCGCCGAACTGGCCGCCGGGCGCGGCGATCCGGCGGCGCTGCGGGAGGCGCTGCGCGCGGCCCGGTTGTACTGCGCGCAGCCGGAGTCGCCCGGCTTCGGAGCGCTCGGGGTGCCCGGTGACGGCATGGTGCCGGTCTTCACCTCACTGGAGCAGTTGGCCCGCTTCGCCGGCCAGGGCGCGTGGTTCTCCACCCTGGGCTCGGACCTGCTGGATCTCCTGCCGCCGGGCTACGACCTCGGCCTGGACCTGGCCGGGCCACAGCCGTACCTGCTCAGCCGAACCCTGTGGACAACCGAAGACGCACCTGCGGCAGCCGGCTGATGGTGAACCAGGCCCCGGACGGCGGCGGAGGCAGCGGCGCCTTCGCCGTCGACGTCGAGACCGTACGGGCGGTGATTCCCCCGCTGTTGGACTCGCTGGAGGTCGCCCGCGAGGTGTGGAAGCACCACGAGAAGATGACCGAAGGACTCGGCGCCGACGGCACCACAGGCGTCGAACGCACCGCCAAGGAGTTCCTTCGCCGCTGGGGCCACGCGATGGGCCTGGTCGTCAAGGACGGCGAGGCGATCACGCAGGCGCTCGCCGTCACGGTCCAGCAGTACGACCTCGCCGAGGCGGTCGCCACGGGCCTGATGCTCAGGAACGACCTGCCCGACGGCACGGCCCAGTACATCCCCAACCCGAACCCACCGATCTCCGTGATGAATCCGGAGCAACTGGCGGCGGCCGAGGCCCAGGGCAAGGTGGTCCGCGCCCCGACCGTGAACGCCGACGGGCACCCGGTCTACGTCCCGAATCCGAATCCACCGGAGGGCGTGACCGCCGCCCCCGCGAAACCGCAGGGGGCAGGCGCCTGATGGGAAAGAACAAGAACCGAATACCGGCCGGATCGACCGCGGAGAGCCTGATCCCGGGCAACTGGCAGGCGCTGGAACGTCTGGCAGGGCAGCTGTCGACCTACGCGGGGCGATCGAAGGACGCCGCAGGGCGATTGGGGACGATGAGCGCCGCCGAATCCTGGAGCGGCGAAGCGGCCGAAGGCTTTCGCAAACAGATGAGCGGTCTGCCCAAGACCCTGACCAAGGGTGCCGGCGCGTTCCAGAAGGCGGCGAGCGCACTCCTGGTCTACGCGATGGAGTTGCGGACCGCCCAGGACACCGCCCGCAGCGAACTGATCCCGGCCGCCGACCAGGCCCGGGCGCAGTCGGCGCAGTACGACGCGGCGAAGTCCGACTACAAGGCAGCCGTCGAACGCGGCGACGACAAGACGATGTCGTTGGCGAAGCCTCCGGACGACGACCCCGGAGACAGCGCGATGAAGGACGCGGAGCGCCGGCTCGGTCGTCTCCGGGACGACTTGGGCGACGCCGAACACGCGTGCATGCGCGTGCTGGAGGACGGGGCGGACGACGCGCCCGAGGGCCAGAGTCCGTGGAAGACGATGTACGAGGGCATCAAGGAGATCGGCGGCGGCGCGAAGGACGCGACCTTCGACCTGGCGAGTTCCGCGTGGAAGACCAGTTCCATCCGCGCGGCCATCGACCCCAAGGGCTACCTGACCGATCTGACCGCGACCGCCGAGGGTCTCAAGTACGCGACCACCCACCCGATCGAGTTCGCCAAGGCCGCGGTCAACTGGGACGAATGGCGCAAGAACCCGCTGCGCGCGGGCGGCATGATGATTCCCGACCTGATCATCACCGCCGCGACCGGTGGCGCGGGCAAGCTCCCGTCCGCGATCACGAAGGTCGACAAGCTCGTCCCCGGCGACGGAAAGCCCGACCACCACCCGGACGCGGACCCGAATCACCATCCCGACGCCGACCCGGACTGCCGCGGCCAGGACTCGTGCGGCCTCGCCGGTGAACCGGTGGACATGGCCACCGGCGAAATGGTCCTGGACCAAACCGATGTGACGCTGCCGGGCGCGCTGCCGCTGGTGCTGCGGCGCCGCCACCGCACGCACTTCACGGCGGGGCGGTGGTTCGGCGAGCGCTGGGCCTCGACGCTGGACCAGCACCTCGAACTCGGGCCGCACGGGGTGCGGTTCACGGCGGCCGACGGGGTCGTGCTGCGCTATCCGATGCCGGAGGCCGGGGCGTCGGTGCTGCCGTTCGGCGGGTCGCGGTGGCCGCTGGTGCGGACGGACGCATCGTTCACGGTGACCGACCCGCGGCGTGGCTGGACGTGGTCGTTCGCGTCCCTGCCGGGCGTGGCGTCCACCCGGATGCCGCTCCGCTCGCTCTCCGACCGCAACGGGAACCGAATCGACTACCGCTACGACGACGCGGGCGTCCCGTGCGAGGTCACCCACACCGGGGGCTACCGGATCGCGGTCGACTCGGTGGCGGGACTGGTCACGGGCCTTCGCCTGCTCGGCGCCGACCCGGAAACCCACCTGTGCACGGACGATCCGTCCGCGTCGGTTCCTCTCATACGCTTCGGCTACGACGACTCGGGTGACCTCACCGACATCACCAACTCCTCGGGCAGGCCGCTCCGTTACACCTACGACCCGCAACACCGCATCACGTCGTGGACCGACCGAAACGACACCTGGTATCAGTACGAGTACGACGAGGCCGGCCGCTGCGTCCACGGCTGGGGCTCCGACGGCATCATGGACAACACGTTCGACTACGACACGGTCACCCGGGTCACCCGGATGACCGACGCCCTGGACGCCGTGCGCGAGTTCGAACACGACGACTGGGGCCTGATCGTCCGCGAGACCGATCCCCTCGGCGGCGAGACCCGCACCGAATGGGACGCCTACAACCGCCGGACCGCGGTCACCGACCCGCTCGGCCACACCACCCGCCTCGCCTACGACGACCTGGGCAACCCGACGGGGACGGTCAACCCGGACGGCACCTTCACCGTCGCCGACTACCACCCGACCCTGTGTCGCCCCGTCACCATCACCGGCCCGGACCGCCGCCACCGCAGGTACACCTACGACGAACGCGGCAACGCCCTGACCCACACGGACGCAGCGGGCGCGGTCACGACGTATACCTACGACGGCGCCGGCCACATGACGTCCATCACGGACGCGCTGGGCCACACCACCCGCTCGACGTCCGACGCCGCCGGCCTGCCGCTGACCGTCACCAACCCCTTGGCCGCCACCACCACCGTCACCCGCAACGCCTTCGGCCGCATCGTCACCTCGACCGACCCGCTGGGCCACACCACGCGCACCGGCTGGACCACCGAAGGCAAACCCGCCTGGCGCGAACGCGCCGACGGCGCCCGCGAATCCTGGACCTGGGACAGCGAGGGCAACCTACGCCGCCACCTCAACGCAGCCGGCTTCGCCACCAGGTGAGCAGTGAACTCGATGCTGAAAAATTCCACCGGTGGATTCTTACTGTTCTTGATGTACTCGCTTCACCGCCAGACCGACAGTTGGACTATTTGAGAACCTCGCACGTCGACGTCGACGAGATCGCGCTCCAGTTCGACGATGCATTCAACGCAGCAAGAGCGAGTCTCCATGCCGACCTGATGAGCCGGACGGATTTCGAGCGTCTTCGACCGGTACGAGAAAGGCTGGATGCCATCGCAAACGATTCCCATCATCTTTGGGAACGGGAAGCGCTCGGCGAAGCTGCGGAGTGGCAAGAAGTCCGAAAAGCAGCAGCTCAGGCCCGGACCGAACTGGGCAATGCCTGGAGGTGATCTCCAACTGGTGAATCGGGAAAGTTCGCTTCGGCGACCGCCGGGTTTTGGGGCGTGTGGCCAATTCGGCTAAGGCGTCCGCCGGTACGCACTGCCAAGGGACGGCACGACCTGCCCATCCCAGACATCCGACCAGGGTTCTCTGACAAGACACGGAAGCCCTGAAGCGTTGGCTCGAGAGCCCAGGCCCAGACGAGCACGGAATCGGCGTCGAAGCATCCCGGGCAGCGTTCGGGGCTTCCGACTTGTCAGGGCTTGCCGCGCCCCCTGAGGGATCCCAGCAGTGTGACCCACGAGTCGGCCGGGACGCGAAGGTGGCCGCGCGTGCGGGACTTGGTGTCTCGGACGGCCGTGGCGTCGGCGATGGGAGCCACCTCGACGCAGGTGTTGTTGTCGGTGGCCGAGGAGCAGGACGAGGTCCGCCACGCAAAGTCGGTTGCACTTTTCACGATTGACTCCACCTCCGCTTGATCGACTTCACTGTCTCGGCCGGCAGTCCGTGATACTAAGCCGCGTTCGAGCGGCATTGATCGGTCCGTCTCTGCGAGTCGCCGCGTTCGGGCTTGGGTCAGTGGCCTGCGGTAGCGTTCTTGAGGGACGTCACGAGAGTGGCCCAGGAGCCTGCCGCGACGCAAAGGTGGCCACCGGTGCGGCGCTTGGTGTCTCGAACGGCGGTGGCTTCGGCAGTGGCGAGGGGGGCCACCTCGACGCAGGAGTTCTCATTGGTGGCGGCCGAGTAGGACGAGGTGCGCCAAGGCCATGCGTGGTCGTTGTTCACAGTTCCTCCAGGCGTCGACGGATGAAGCTTTGGGTGTCGGCCGGCGTCAGGGCATGAGACTTCAGATGGTCCAACGCCCGTCGGTATCGCCGAATTTCGATGTCGCCGTCGCGGATTGCCAACCCGCCCTGGTCCTCGGATACCGCGACGCTCGGCTCGTGTTCATTGTCGAAGTCGAAGACAGTGATCCCTCCTTCGATCGGACATGCTGCGGACTCGAAGGGAATCACGCGGATCTCGACGTTCGGCAACTCGCCCAACTCCAGCAGATGTCGGAGCTGTCCCTCCAGAACGTGCCGCCCTCCGGTGTACACGTACAACAGGGCCGCAGCGATCGTCACCGACACTGCGACATCGTCGGTCAGCAATTTCTGTCGGCGCATCCGGACACGAACCAAGGCTTCCGCCTGGTCGGGGTCAGGCACGAACGGCGAGGCGTCGAACAGGGCTTTCGGATTCGCTTGCGTCATAGAGGCCGCACAACTTGCCGAGATCGTGCCTCGACAGCGAGACCTTCGCCGTCTCGATCCGGACGATCTTCGTATGACTCCAGCCGCACGTTTCCGTAACGGACTCCCCCGTCAAGTTCACCCGAAGCCGGAGTCGCTTGAGTTCGAGGCCAAGTCTCCGACGTGCGTAAGTGGGCGTTACGGCCATCTCTCATCACCCCCCATGGACCGTTCCCGAGCGCAGACCCTGGCGCACGGTACGCCGAGAGGCGGCCACAAGCGGCCAATGGGCAGGGGAGTTGCTCGCCTCAAAGTTGTCGCCAATGCTGTGCGTTACGCACCGCGTACTCGGGTGCGGGTGCGGGTGCTGCATGATTTTCGCGGGCGTCGGGTGGTGGTCGTGTCGAGGACGGCAGCAGCGTGCTGCCGGTGCGGGCCGAGCCACCGGCGGGTGATCTCGTCGACCACGGCCGAGGTGTGCCGCTGCTCGAAGCGTTGTGGCCCGCGCGTGGCGACGAGCCGATCGGGCGCGGGAAACGCGTCTGGTTCGCGATGGAGATGGGGCGGGGGGCCGGTGAGTCATTGTTTCGAGTCCGGTGGGCGGATGTTGTGGAACCCCTCGCTGGGACCCGCGCACCTCTACCTCGCCATGGCGGAGAGTGTGAGTGCGGTTCTTCGGGTGGATTCCGGGATCGCCACGAACGACTCGGACGAGTCGCACATCGATCCGCCGGTCTTCGAGGCGTTCACTCGCACCGTGTTCGCGGCCTGTTTTTCGACCACGCATCCGGAGTTTCGGCTGCTTCTGCGGGGGCCGCTGGTCGTCTCTCTGGCGCTGCTGGAGAAGCTCGGCGTGGCCATCGAACCCGCCGACGCCGAGCAGGCGGCGATGGTGGCCGAGGCGCACGAGCGCGGGAGCGGATTTTCCGGCTGAGCGGTGCGCGCGCGGCGGCGGGGGCCGAAAGACGGTTGACTTCGAGTGCACTCCAAGTGATCCAATCCCCCTCATGGACGCGGCCGTTGGTCGCCCACGATCTCCGGGAGTGCGAATGAGCGAGTCACCTGTTGTGCTGATCACCGGTGGCGGCAGTGGCATCGGTGCGGCGGTGGCCAGGCAACTGTTGGCCGCCGGACAGTGCGTGGCGGTTACCGGCCGAAGCGCAGAGAGGCTTCGGCGGTTCGCCGCGGAGGCGGGTGATCCCAAGGAGCTGTTGACCATCCCCGGCGACGCCGCCGACTACGACGCGGTGCGTGGCGCCGTCGAGGCCACCGTCGCGGCGTTCGGCCGCCTGGACACCGTCGTCGCCAATGCCGGGTTCGCCACCGCCGACACCATCGCCGACGGGAACCCGGACGAGTGGCGCGAAATGATCCTGACCAACGTACTCGGCCCGGCCGTGCTGATCCGGGCGTCCCTGGCCGCCCTGAAGGAGAGCCGCGGCCGCATCGTGCTCGTCGGCAGTGTCGCCGGCCTCGTGCACACCCCCGGCAACCTCTACGGGGCCACCAAGTGGGCCGTGACCGGCCTCGCCGAGAACACCCGTCGCCTGGTCACCGCCGACGGCGTGGGTGTCACCCTGATCGCCCCCGGTCGCGTCGAGACGCCGTTCTGGGACGGCCTCGGCGGCCCTCCCGAAGGGGGCATCCTGACCGCCGACCAGCTCGCCGACTCCGTCGTATGGGCGATCCGGCAGCCCCACGGCGTGGACGTCAACACCGTGGTCGTCCGCCCGATCGGCCAGCCGGTGTAGGCCACGCCGTCCCCGGAAGACCCAAACGGCGAGCCGACGCAGGCCCGAAGCGCGTCAGGACCCCGGCCCCGGCCCCAACCCGAACACCCGCCACCGCTTCGGGGTCACCACGCCCAGGCTGGTGCCTTCCCGAGTCAACGGGCGGCGTTGTTGTTCCAGCCCCTGTTCGCCCAGGATGTGCCGCATCGCGAACTCCCAGCGTTCCTGGGCCCATTCGTCCTCGCGCATGGTGACCTCGCCCCACACGATGACGTGGGCGATGTCGCCGTCGCGGGCCATCGACAGGCAGACCCGCGGGTCGTGCTCCAGGTTCGCCTTCTTCGTGCGGCCGGTGAGGCTGAGGTAGAGGTGCTCGTCGTCGTACGCGAGCATCACCGGAGTCACGTGCGGTTCGCCCGTCGGGGTCACCGTACCCACGTGTACCCAATGCTCCGGATCGCCGAGCATGGCGTCCAGAGCCTCTTTCAACTCGGGATGGATCATCGGAGGATCCGCCTTTCGCAGCACAGTGGCCCCATGATCACCGTACTGCGCCCCCATCCCCACCGGTCACTCGATATCCCGGCTGCGGCACGGTCAGAAGTCGTCCGGGTACGGCGCCGACAACACCTCGACAGTGGCCGGCTCCGGTGTGACGTATCCCGGCAGGAGTTCGGACAGCAACGCCCGCACGGTGATCGGGTCGTTGACGGCCGCGGCCTCGTACAGTTCGGGCAGCCGAACCACCGCGTCCAGGGCCTGTCCCGGCGGGACCGTGGCCTGGATCCGCTTGTGTTCGGAGGGTAGCCGCTCCTCGGCCGTGGAGAACAACGCCTCGTTGAGCTTTTCGCCGGGACGCAGTCCGGTGAACCGGATCGGCACGTTCGGCATGTTCACCTGCTCGGCGAACTTGTGCACGAGGTCCACGATGCGCACCGGCTCGCCCATGTCGAGCACGAAGATCTCGCCTCCCTGGGCCATCCTGCCCGCCTCCAGGACCAGTCCCACGGCCTCCTCGATGGTCATGAAGAAGCGGGTGACGTCCGGGTGGGTGACCGTGACCGGGCCGCCCGCACGCAGTTGTTCGGCCAGTACCGACAGCAACGAGCCCCGGCTGCCGAGCACGTTGCCGAAGCGGACGCCCGCGAAGACCCCGGGGGCCTGCGTGTTCGCCTGCACGATCAGCTCGGCCAGCCGCTTGGTCGCGCCCAGCACGGAGACCGGGTCCGCCGCCTTGTCGGTGGAGATCAGTACGAACCGCTCGACCCCCACGTCGAGCGCGGCCCGCACCAGGTTCTCGGTGCCGAGCACGTTGGACTTGACCGCCTCGCACGGATGCCGCTCCAGGAGCGGCAGATGCTTGTGCGCGGCGGCGTGGAAGACCACCTCCGGCTTGAGGTCGTGAAAGAGCTGTTCGATCCGCGGCCGGTCCCGTATGTCGGCGATCACCAACGACTCGTCGTCGAGCAACGCCTCGCCCCACACGTCGAGTTGGAGCCGGTGCAGGTTGGACTCGTCGTGGTCGAGCATGTACATCCGGCTCGGGTTGAAGCCGTACACCTGCCGGCACAACTCACTGCCGATCGAGCCGCCCGCGCCCGTGATCAGGACCCGTCGGCCCGCGATGACCTCGCGCACGGAGGCCGAGACGACGTGTAATTCCTGCCGGCCGATCAACCGGTTGACGTCGAGCATGCGCATGTCGCTGCCGACCACGTCGCGACGCAGCGCGACCAGGAAGGACGGCAGGTAGCGGACCGCGGCGCCGACGCTGGCCGCGCCTGCGGCCACCTTGCGAAAGTCCTCGTGCGGCAGCCCCGGGATGGCCAGCACGACCACCTCGATGCGATGCGCGAGGGCCACGTCGGTCAGGTCGTCCAGACCGCCCAACACCGGAAGAAGATGTTGTGGATTGTCCACATCCGCGACCCGGATCCCGTCCTTGTCGGGATCGTCGTCGAGAAAACCGATCGGCACCAATCCGAAATCGGGTGTGCGCAGGAGATCTCGCGCCAACGCGCTGCCCGCCGACCCGGCCCCCACGACCAGGGTCCGTAGACCCGCCCCCGACATGTCCGTCGCTGCTGTACTCCGACCCATCAAGCCCCCCTTGGTCAGGTGCAGCGTGATCGGCATCGGAACGTGCACCGACCACATGCGGCACCGACACACCGGTACAGGTTGGCGTCCCGCCCCGCAGCACCACGCCCACCCCGGCGGTCGTACGCGACTGCCCCTATTGCCCCCACAACCCCGGTGGTTTCACGGTCACGACGCCACTTCCGGCCCAGGCGTATCGGGTGGGCCAACAGTCGCGCAGGAACCACCGGCACTCGGGATTCAGCGTACGGCTCGCCTCGAACCCCCGTCGGGGTTTTACCCAAACGCCCGCAACTTCGCCTTTACCGTGTGCGATCCGTAGCCGAACGGCCGGTTGCCGTTCACCGCGCTCACCGCACATCGCCCGAACTCACCGCCGGTCACGGCCGATTCGTCGAACGGGCAGCAAAACGCCCCACCCGCGAAACTCGCGAGTGGGGCGAATGGTGCTGCGCACGACGGCTGTTCGAGCCAAAGACGCCAACCCTCAGCGGTGAGTCGTCACCCCTCAGCCGTCAGCCGTCAGCCGTCAGCCGTCAGCCGTCAGCCGACCGTCTCTCGTCAGTCGACCACGGGCGGAGCCGTGCGTCGGTCGCCGACCCACGTCTCCTCTTCCTCGCGCAGGTAGTCGGCACGGTCGCGACGGTTGCGCTCTTCCTCACGGCCGGCGGACGAACCCGCGGCACCGCCGCGCATCATCCCGCCGCGGCCGCCGGCCGGCCGCTGACCGAGCCCGCTGCCGCCGTTGGAGAAGGCCCG
>NZ_WWJX01001168.1 GCF_009865215.1 Streptomyces sp. SID3343
GCCGAGCCCGCGTCGCCTCCGCGTCAGCCGAACGAAACCCCCGACGTCACCGGCGTGATCGTGCCGGTGATCGCCCGCGCGCGCGGCGACGCCAAAAACGCCACGACGTCGGCGATGTCCTCCGGCTGGGTGATCCGGCGCAGCGCCGACGACGCGGCCATCTCCTCGCGCACGGTCGCCGGCGGCACGTCGCGCCGCCGCGCGATGTCGTCGATGTACGCCGCGAGCTTGGCATTGTCGGTGTATCCCGCCACCACCACGTTGACCCGCACGCCGTCCGGGCCGACCTCCTTGGCGAGCACCCCCGACATCACCTCCATCGCGCCCTTGGTCGCCGCGTAGGCGCCCAGGTGCGGGAGCTTGGCGCGCGGGGCCTCCGAGCTGATCTGCACGATCGAGCCGCCGCCGACCGCGCGCATGTGCGGCAGGGCCGCGCGCGAGACCGCGAGTACGCCGAGAACGTTGATCTCGAACGCGCGCCGGAACTCGTCGGGATCGAGGTCCGCGAGGCGCGCCGACGGGTTGTACGTCGCGACGTTGACGACCACGTCCACTCGTCCCAGCCGCTCGGCCGCCGTGTCCACGAGCGCGTGGCACGCGTCCTGGTCGGCGATGTCGGTCGGTATCGCGATCACCCGACGGCCCGTCAGCCTCGCCGCCTCGTCGGCGAGTTCGGTCAGCGGCCCGCTGCGGCGGGCCGCCACCACGACGTCCGCCCCCGCGCGGGCGAGGGCCAGCGCCGTGGCGCGCCCGATGCCGTCTCCCGCCCCCGCGACGATTGCCACGTGTGCGTCGAGTTCAGCCGACATGGGCACCTCCGTACCGTGCAAAAACTTTCCGATCGGTGCGCCCGTCCTATCGCACAGTGCTTTCAATCGCCATGATCATCGGGTTGGGTTACTGTGCGCGGCCGTTCGAAGCCGGTCTGTCGATGTGGCAGACCGTTACCGACCACACACCGGAGGCACCGATGCCCACCGTCGTACTGCTCGGAACGCTCGATACCAAGGGATCCGAATACGCGTGGCTGGCCTACCGGCTTCGGGCTCGCGGCGCCGAGGTGGTGCTGATGAACGTGGGCGTGCTCGGCGAATCGGCCGCGCAGGCGGACGTACAGGCCGCCGATGTCGCGGCGGCGGCCGGGGAGGACCTGGAGGATCTGCGGACCCGCGCCGACCGGGGGACCGCGACCACCGCGATGGGCGAGGGGGCCGCGACGATACTGCGCGACCTGTACGAGCAGGGGAGGGTCGACGGGGTGCTCGCGGTCGGCGGCTCGGGAGGGTCGGCGATCGCGTCGCACGCGATGCGCGCGCTGCCGGTGGGGGTGCCCAAGCTGCTCGTGTCCACGATGGCCGCGGGCGACGTGTCGCCCTACGTCGGGGCCGTCGACATCACGATGATGTACAGCGTCGTCGACATCGCGGGGATAAATCGGCTGTCCGAACGCATCCTGGGCAACGCCGCCGACGCGATCGCGGGCATGGCCGGTGGCTACGCCGAGGACCGCGCGGCGGTCGCGGGGGTCACCGGCGAGGGGCGTCCTCTGGTCGCGGCGTCGATGTTCGGAGTGACCACGCCCGCGGTGGACGCGGCCCGCGAGCGGCTGACCGAACTGGGCTACGAGGTGCTCGTCTTCCACGCCACCGGCGCGGGCGGCACGTCCATGGAGAACCTGGCGGAGGCCGGTTTCCTGGCCGGGATCCTCGACCTGACCACGACCGAGCTGGCCGACGACCTGGTCGGCGGCGTGCTCACGGCCGGGCCGGAGCGGCTCACCGCCGCCGGCCGGACCGGATTGCCGCAGGTGGTGAGCGTGGGCGCGCTCGACATGGTCAACTTCGGCCCCCGCGACACCGTGCCGGAGCGGTTCGAACAGCGGAAGCTGTACGTGCACAACCCGACCGTGACGCTGATGCGGACGACACCGGACGAGAACGCCGAGCTGGGCCGCCGGATCGCGGCCAAGCTGGCCGCCGCGACCGGGCCGACCGCGTTGTATCTGCCGTTGCTCGGTGTCTCGGCGATCGACGTGGAGGGCGCGCCCTTCCACGACCCGATCGCCGACGCCGCGCTGTTCGACGCGCTGCGGGCGGGACTCGACGGCACCGCCGTCGAGGTGTACGAGGCGGCCTCGGACATCAACGATCCGACCTTCGCCACCGCGGCGGCGGACCGGCTGCACGAGCTGATCACGAAGGGAAACGTGGACTGACATGAACGGACGCGAGGCACGGGGTCGACTGCGTACCACCGTCGAGCGGGGTGGCGTGGTCATCGGCGCGGGCGCCGGGACCGGCCTGTCGGCCAAGTGTGCCGAGGAGGGCGGCGTCGACTTGATCATCATCTACAACTCGGGCCGCTACCGGATGGCGGGCCGCGGTTCGCTGGCCGGCCTGCTCCCGTACGGCGACGCCAACGCGATCGTGGTCGACATGGCCGGCGAGGTGCTGCCGGTGGTGCGTAACACACCCGTACTCGCGGGGGTGTGCGGCACCGATCCGTTCCGGATCATGCCGCACTTCCTGGACCGGCTCGCCGCGATGGGCTTCGCCGGTGTGCAGAACTTCCCCACCGTCGGCCTCTACGACGGCGTCTTCCGGCAGAACCTGGAGGAGACGGGGATGGGCTTCGGCCTGGAGGTGGAGATGATCCGGCTCGCGTCCGAGCGCGGATTGCTCACCGCTCCGTACGTCTTCGACCCCGAGCAGGCCCGGGCGATGGCCGCGGCCGGGGCCGACGTGCTGGTTCCGCACATGGGCCTGACCACCAAGGGCAGCATCGGCGCGACCACCGCACTGAGCCTGGACCAGGCGGTCGAGCGGGTGCAGGAGATGCGCGACGCGGCGGTCGAGGTCAACCCGGACATTCTCGTGCTGTGCCACGGCGGCCCGATCGCCGAGCCGGCGGACGCCGCGTACGTGCTCTCGCGCACCGACGGCGTGGTCGGCTTCTTCGGCGCCTCCAGTATGGAGCGGCTGCCGACCGAGATCGCGGTGACCGCGCAGGCGCGGGCCTTCAAGTCCATGACGCCCGGGACCGGTAGGTCCGGGGGCGCCGAGCAGTAGACCGTCGGGTGAGCGCCGACGAGACCGACCATCGAGAGGAAGCTCCGACATGTACAAGCTGACCGTGCTGTACGGCCACCCCACCGACCCGGCCGCGTTCGACTCGTATTACTGGGAGAAGCACCTGCCGATCGCCCGTACCATGGCCGGCCTCACCGGCTGGACGATCGGCACCTGTGAGCCGGACCCCTCCGGCGCGCTGCCCCCCTATTACATGGTGGTGGGTCTGTACGCACCGAGCCGCGCGGCGCTCGAAGCGATTCTCGCCTCGCCCGAGGGGATGGCCACGGTGGCCGATGTACCGAATTTCGCGACCGGTGGATCGACGTTCCTGTGGGACGAGGAGCGGGTAGTGGTCCCGGTGGAGCTGCCGGTGACCGAATAGCTCGTCGGTGACGCACGGGTGACCACGAGACAGCGCATCGTAGCGACCGACGCCGTGACCTGCACAATGGTGCGAGAGTCGGCGGCAAATAGGGCAAAACGGGATTATTCCTGCCTATGGGGCACATCACAAACCCCCTGAAATGTTTGCCAACCCGGCGAATCGGTGCGTAGTTTCGTGGTTGTTCGCACAAGCGGACTCTCCGGGCGGTACGCCGAATCCTGCCGCCGCTCGAGAGATGCAGTCGATATCGACTGGCGGCAGGAGCGGGGGAACCAAGGTAGTCGCGACATCGGCACTGTCGATGTCTTGGGGTGAAGCCATGCCTGATCAAGGCGAGGCCGGGCCACCCGCCCGAACCCGACAGCTAACTTCGTAGGCGCCCGACGAGGTAATCAATGACCTTCCGTGCCATCACCGCCCCGGTTCGTTCGCTCTCCCCCCGTCGTCGCGCCGGCATCGCCGTCGCCGCCGGCGCCGGCCTGGTTCTCCCGCTCATGGGCATGGCCGGCACCGCGAACGCCGCCGACTCCTCCACGTGGGACAAGGTCGCCCAGTGCGAAAGCACCGGCAACTGGGGCATCAACACGGGCAACGGCTTCTCCGGCGGTCTGCAGTTCACCCCGAGCACCTGGGCCGCGTACGGCGGCACCGCGTACGCGTCCAGCGCCCAGCAGGCCACCAAGTCCCAGCAGATCGCGGTCGCCGAGCGCGTCCTCGCGGGTCAGGGCCCGGGCGCCTGGCCGGTCTGCTCCAAGACGGCCGGTCTGAGCGGCGGCGGCAACGCCAACGCCACGGCCGAGCAGTCGAGCGGCAAGACCAAGGCCACGGTCGAGCAGAAGTCCGCGCCGAAGAAGTCCACGGAGTCCGACGCCAAGTCCGCTCCGAAGTCCTCCACCGACGCGGCCCGCAAGAGCGAGAGCAAGGCTCCCGCGCGGACCGAGGCCAAGCTCGCGCCGAAGCACGGCTCGACCGAGTCCGCGCCGAAGTCCTCGGCCACGCCGAAGTCCTCGACCACCAAGCACGCGCCGGCCTCCGGCGCCTACACCGTGAAGGCGGGCGACACGCTCTCCGACATCGCGGCCAAGACCGGCGTCAAGGGTGGCTGGAAGGCTCTCTACGCCGCCAACCACGCCACGCTCGGCGACAACCCGAACCTGATCAACGTGGGTGCGAAGCTGTCCCTCGCGGGCTGACGCACCGTCACCACGTAGGCCCCGCCGGACTTTCCGGCGGGGCCTACGCCCATGTCCGGGGGTGGTACCCGGGATTGCCGTTCGGCGGTCGTCGACTCGGTGTTGTCGAAGGCGAGTCGCCCGATGTGATGTGCCCGGCGGGCGCGGGCCGAATCAGGCCCGGGCGGCGTTGGCCGGTGCTTCGATGCGTTCGGCCGGTACCGACTTCGCGTGCGGCTCGGTGCTTCGGTCGTACTTGCGGCCGGTGTGGTTGAGCAGCAGGTTGAGCGCGACCGCCACGATGGAGCCGGCCGATATGCCGGACTCGGCGATCATGCGGAGCCTCTCCGGGAACGCGTGATAGAAGTCCGGGTAGGCGATCGGGAAGATGCCGAAGGCCAACGCGGTGGCCACGATCAGCGCATTGGAGCCGGCGTTGAGGTCGGCCTTGCCGAGAGTACGGATGCCCGCCACCGCGACCGTGCCGAACAGCACGACGCCCGCGCCGCCCAGGACCGGTTGCGGGACGAGCGCGACCAGGCCGCCGACGATCGGCATCAGGCCCATCAGGACGAGGAACGCGCCGCACACCGCGACCACGTACCGGCTGCGGATGCGCGTCAGCGCGACCAGGCCGATGTTTTGCGCGAAGGCCGTGCACGCGAAGCCGTTGAAGACCCCGCCGAACGCGGTGGCCAGGCCGTCGGCGCGCAGGCCGCCCGCGATGGTCTTGTCGTCGACCGGCTTGTCCACCACCTCGCTCAGGGCGATCATGTCGGCCGTCGACTCGGTCATGCTCACGATCATCACGACGAGCATGGACACGGTCACCGACAGGTCGAACTGCGGCGCGCCGAACGCGAACGGCTGTGGCGCCTCGAAGATCGCGAGCCTGCCGAGCGCGTCGCCGTCCACCTTGTCGAACGGGATCGCGAGCAGGGTGCCGACGACCAGCCCGAGCAGGATCGCGATGCGCTGGAGGAATCCGGTCAGCACGCGGTGCAGGATCAGGATCGCCACCAAAGTCGCGGCGGCCAGCCCCAGATTGGTCGGTGAGCCGTAGCCGGACGCCTTCGCGTCGCCGCCTTGCGCCCAGTTGCCCGCCACCGGCAGCAGAGAGACCCCGATCAGCGTGATCACCGTGCCGCTGACCACCGGTGGGAAGAACCTGACGAGCCGACAGAAGACCGGCGCGAGCACGAAGCAGAACACGCCGGAGACGATCGTCGAGCCGAAGATGATCGGCAGCGTCGCGTCGCCCTTGGAGGCGATGACCGCCAGGATCGGCGACACCGCCGCGAACGTGACGCCGTTGACGAACGGCAGTCTTGAGCCCACCCGCCAAAAGCCCAGGGTCTGGAGGAGGGTGGCCAGACCCGCGATCAGCAGGTTCGCGCCGAGCAGCGTGGTCGTCTCGGTCGCCGACAGCCCCAGCGCACCGCCGATGATCAGCGGCGGGGCCGCGACCCCGGCGTACATCGTGGCCACGTGTTGCAGGGCGCCCACCACCATGCGTCCCGGTGGCAGCAGTTCGTCGACAGGGTGGACGGTCGCCTCGCCGGGTGCGGACCCCGGTATCGCGCTCGGGGTGCCCGCGGTTTTCCTGGTGGTTCTCCAGCCCATGAGTGGTGCCTCCACATCGGATGCCGTCTCGCGACGGCCCGGCCCGTTGGACGTACGGGATCGCAGGTTCGTCAGGGGGAGTGGATGCACATCCGGGGCGATCCTCCTGGCGGCTATTCCACTATCCGGAATCAAGATTCCGTCAAGCAGAACGAGACTGTAGGGACGGGCCCGATCGATGGCAATAGCTACAGCCGCCGGCATCCGGCGCGGCGAAGAACCTGTGGCTTCCTCCGGCGGCCTGCGGGTATCGGGGCAAAGGAGAGTCAGGACAATCTCAACTAATTGGTGCAAATCGGAGCAGTGACGATAAAAAAACGTTTGGAATGGCCTTGTGACGGTGATTTCTTTTGACATAGGTTCGTCAGACCGTGGTTCCTGCTTTCTCCTGAGAGGGTGCCATGTCGAACATGACCCGCTTGGCCGTCCGTACTGCCGTAGATCACCCCCTGTGGCCGGTGCTCAAGGACTCCGTCGCCCGCCTGCGTCCGTTGCAGGCGAAGGACGGATCCGTGGAGCCGGCCGAACACGCGTCCGCGCGCTCGCTCGTCGTCGACATCACGACGGCGATCGACGGGCTCGCGCCGCTGTTCCCGCACGACGAGGCGTATCTCGGTGCGGTGGTGGCCGACTTTCGTCGGTGGTCCGACGGCGGCTTCGGCCGCCCGGACTTCCTCGACTCGCTCGTCGCGTTCCGCCCCGAACAGGCTCGGCGGGACGGGTTGGAACACCTCGTGGTGTTCCCGATGAGTACGCAGAACGGCAATCCGAACCGCAATGTCGAGGCCGTGCTCGTGCGGGTGGTGTGGCCCGAATGGTTGGCCGCGCTCGAAGCGGAGCGCTACGACAACGCGATGTTCGTGCCGGTCGCGTTCGTCGACTTCACCGACGGCTACGACACCGACTCGGCCGTGCTCTTCCCGGAGACCGTGGCCGTGCGCGAGGTGCCGAGGTTCACGTGGGGCGGCATCTTCTGCGACCGCGAGGCGGCCAGGTTCCGTCGGGTCGTCACTGCCGCCGCGACTGCGTTGGACCTCGAACTTTCGCCGGAAGCGGCGGAGTTGGTGGCCGATCAGCAGCTTGCGCAGGACGCGTTCGTGCTGTGGGACCTGATCCACGACCGCACCCACGGGCGCGGGCACATGCCGTTCGACCCATTCATGATCAAGCAGCGGATGCCCTACTGGATGTACGCGCTCGAAGAGCTGCGGTGCGACCTGACCGCCTTCCGCGAGGCCGTCGCATTGGCGGCCGAGGGTGTGCCGACCGCGCGGCTGGTGCAGTACGCGATCGTGTTCGACCGGCTGTTCCGCTTCCCGGTGACGGGGGGCCGTGAGCGCAACTACGACGGGCTCGGCGGGCAACTCCTGTTCGCCCACCTGCACCGGGACGGCGTCCTGGAGTGGAGTGACAACCGGCTCACGGTCGACTGGGATCGGATCGCCGATTCGGTGCTCGGGCTCTACGACGAGGTCGACCGGTTGTACCGCGAGGGCGTGGACCGCTCGAAGGTCGGACACTGGCTCGCCGCCTACGAGTTGGTGTCGGGCCATGTACCGCCCAACCCCGGATCCACGTGGGCGCGCGGGCTCGCCGCGCTGCCGATGGACGGGCCGCCCAAGGGGCTGGTGGACGCGGTGTTGCCCGACGAGTTTCCGCTGAGCATGTTCTACGAAGCGCTCAGGCGGCGACTGCGCGACGTGATCGCCTCGACGCGCGGGATCACGGCGGACGCGGTGCCGAGTACGCCGGCGGCGTCGGGCTCGGATGGGGGCGCGGTGGCTGTGCCTTTGGAAACCGTCGATGTCGATGTGGTCGATGTGGAAGAAGTGGAGCGGACCGGATGACGGGTCTCGACGGAGCGGTGATCGCCGTGGCCGGTGCGGGTGGGCCGACCGGGCGGGCCGTGGTCGCGCGGCTCGCGCGTGCCGGCGCGCAGGTGTACGGCGCGGATGCGGACGCGCAGCGGTTGCGCGATTCGGTGGACGCGGCGCCCGGTGCCCGCGGCGCGGTCGTGGACCTGCTCGACGCCGACGCCACCCGGCGCTGGGCGGCGCAGGTCGAGCACGAACACGGGCGCGTGGACGGGCTCGTGCACCTGGTCGGCGGGTGGCGCGGCGGCAAGAAGTTCGGCGACAACTCGCTCGACGACTGGGCGCTCCTGCACGACCTGCTCGTGCGTACCGTCCAGCACACGAGCCTGGCCTTCCACGACTCGCTCGCCCGCAGCCCGCGCGGCCGGTTCGCGCTGGTGTCGGCAGCCGCGGCGGCCAAGCCCGCGGCGGGCAACGCCGGCTACGCGGCGGCCAAGGCCGCCGCCGAGACGTGGACGCTCGCGCTGGCCGACTCGTTCGCCGAGACCGACGCGGCGGCGGTGATCCTGGTGGTCAAGGCACTCGTCGACGACGCGATGCGAGAAGCTCGACCCAACGCCAAGTTCGCCGGCTTCACCGACGTCGGCGATCTCGCCGACGAGATCGCCGGTCTGTGGAACCTGACCGCAACCGACCTGAACGGGAAACGACTGTGCCTGAACGTCCCCTGACTGTGCGTCACGACCCGAACGCGCGCGGCTTCGCGAGCGACAACTACGCGGGCGTCCACCCCGAGGTGCTGACCGCGATAGCGATCGCCAACGGTGGCCACCAGGTGTCGTACGGCGAGGACGTGTACACCGAGCACCTGGGCGAGATCTTCCGCGCGCACTTCGGCGAACGCGCCCAAGCGTTCCCGGTGTTCAACGGCACCGGCGCCAACGTGATCGGTCTCCAGGCGATGACCGACCGCTGGTCCTCGGTGATCTGCGCGGAGAGCGCACACATCCACGTCGACGAGTGCGGGGCGCCGGAAAAGGTCGCCGGACTCAAGCTGCTCACCGTGCCCACCCCCGACGGCAAGCTCACACCCGAACTCGTGGACGCGCAGGCCTACGGCTGGGACGACGTGCACCGCGCGCAGCCCAGGGTGGTCTCGTTCGCCGAGAGCACCGAACTGGGCACGGTGTACACGCCGGACGAGATCGCGGCTCTGGCCGAGCACGCGCACGGGCACGGGATGCTCGTGCACCTGGACGGTTCGCGGCTGGCCAACGCGGCGGCCACGCTCGACGTCCCACTGCGCGCGCTGACCACCGACGTCGGGGTCGACGTGCTCTCGTTCGGGGGTACCAAGAGCGGCCTGATGTTCGGCGAAGCCGTGGTCGTGCTCAACCCGGACGCGGCGCGCGGGGTCGAGTATCTGCGCAAGTCGGCGATGCAGCTGGCGTCGAAGATGCGGTTCGTCTCGGTGCAGTTCGAGGCGCTGTTCGCGAACGACCTGTGGCTGCGCAACGCGCGGCAGGCGAACGCGATGGCCACGCGTCTCGCCGAGCGGGTCGCGGACATCGAAGGCGTCTCGTTGACACGGATGCCGCAGGCGAACGCGGTCTTCGCGGTGTTGCCGGTGGACGTGACCGAGCGCATGCAAAAGCGGTTCCGGTTCTACACGTGGGACGAGTCCACCGGGGAGGTGCGCTGGGTCACGGCGTTCGACACGACGGAGGCCGACGTGGACGCGTTCGTGGCGGCGTTGGCGGAAGAACTGCGTT
Organism: Streptomyces sp. SID3343; assembly: GCF_009865215.1. Taxonomy (GTDB): domain Bacteria; phylum Actinomycetota; class Actinomycetes; order Streptomycetales; family Streptomycetaceae; genus Embleya. Next base: position 9,838 of record NZ_WWJX01001168.1, read on the forward strand.
AGAAGCCCGCGGACGAGAGGACGACGCCCGCGAGCGCGGGGCCTTCGCGGCCGGGTGCGCCGGCCGTGCCGCCGGCGTGTGCGAGCCACCCGGTGATCGCCACGAGCGGCTGGCCGAGCGGGGGAGCCGGCACGATGAGGGGATGGACGACGGGGTTGCTCGGCGGGTGTGGCGGGTGTTGGAACCGGTACACGCGGTGACGTATTTCGCACCGGAGAGTATCGCCGCGCACAAGGCGGTGGGGCTGCGCGGTTTTTGGATGGGCTATTTCGGAGGGCGGGCCGCACCGCTCGGGGCGGTCTCGGCCGGGGTGGTGGCAGCGGCGTTCTACAACTTCCATCCCGCGATGGTGCGGCGGGCCGTGCCGGACGCATGGGGATTCGCCGCGCCCGAGGCCGTGGTGACGGCCCGTCAGGAGGCCGCGGCGGCGGCGCTGCGCCGGGTCGACCCCGGGATCGAGGGAGTCGCCCGGGAGTTGGACGGGCTGCTGCGGCCCGTGGTCGAGACGGCCGACGGAGCGGGGCGGGTGTTGTTCGCGGCCAATCGGGAGCTGGAGGACGCGGACGATCCGGTCGCGCGGGTGTGGCAACTCGCCACGTGTCTGCGGGAGCAGCGCGGTGACGGGCACGTCGCGGTGCTCGCGGCGGAGGGGTTGGACGGGTGCGAGGCGCACGTGCTGTTCGCCGCCGCGGAGGGGACACCGGCCGAGGTGTTGCGCGCCAATCGGGGCTGGTCCCCGCAAGAGTGGGCGGCGACGGAGGAACGGCTGCTCGCGCGTGGTCTGTTGGTCGCCGACGGCGGGGCGAGTGTGGCCGGTCGCGCGTTGCGGAGCCGGGTGGAGGCCCGTACCGACGCACTCGCCGGGCGCCCCTACCGGGTCTGGTCGAGTGCGCGAACCGACCGTGCCGTCCACCTGCTGGGAGCGATCGCCCGCCGCGTTGTGGACGCGGGGGACGTGCCCTTTCCGAATCCGATGGGGCTCCCCGCGCTGTAGCACGGCGGCCGTTCGCACCGTGCCCTACAGTCCGAGCACGCGCCGTTCGAGTGGACGGGGCGATGGGGTGGGGGAGTTGCATTCGGTGGGCGCGGTCAAAGTCACGGCTTTTCTGGTCTTCCTCGGTACGGCGATCCTCGGGGTCGTCCTGTACTTCGTCTCCGACGTCTCGTTGGCGAATCTGTTGTCCCTCGGCGCGGGCGCGCTGTGCCTGTTCTGGCTGATCGTGGTGCTCACGGTGCCGTGGACCCTGTACTTCCGGGCCCGGCAGCTGATTCGGGAGATCCACACCAGCCGGGGGAAGGGCATCGCGGTCTCCGCCGAGCGCGAGCCGGAGGCGCGGCGGATCGCGCAGCGCCTGCTGTGGGGCGCGCTCGGCGCGCACCTCGTGTCGGCCGTGGTGATCGCGGTGATCACCTGGGTCTCGGGTGGCGTCGTCGGCTACTACTTCGCCGGTTTCTATCTGCTCAGCACGCTCTTTCGGCCCAGTCAGGCGTACCTGGCGCACTTGAGCCTGCGCCTGAAGAGCATGCTGCGCGAAGTGACCCACCCGCGAGACGATGTGCTCGCGCTGATCGACCGGGTCACCGCGCTGGAGGACAAGGTCTCGGTGTTGGAGATCAGGACGGTCGAACTCACCGAGACCACCGAGGAACTCAAGATCGCCGTCGCCTCGAACGCCGCGGCGGCGAGCGATCGGGACCACGCGAGCGATCGCAAGATCGAAGCCCTCGGCCGCCGGTTCGAGGACACCATCAGCCAGTTGACGGACAACCAGGAAGTGATCTCGGGTATCAAGGCGTTCCTGCGGCTGTTGCGCACCCAGGAGAGCTGACCCCGTCGCGGACGGCGACCAGGCCGTGCGGTCGGAACCTGCCGGCGGGCCCGCGCCTGCTCGACCTCGGCCGAGGCACTGCGTGGGCACGAGATCGCCCTCGGGGAGGGGAGTTCGTGGTCGTGGACGACGACTGTGCGCCGGAGGACGGTTGGATCGAGCCGGCGACGGCCGCGCCGAGCCCCGGCCGTGATGGAGCCCCGACGCGGCGTCGAGTCCGCACCGCCGGTCCCGGGGCGGCGGGTCGGGACCGGCCGGTGGTTCGGCTATTCGGTCGCGGTGGCCAGGTTCAGCGCGAACTCGCGTACGTCCGGGTCCGGGTGGGCGCGTAGCGTGCGGATCACCGTGCGCCACCGGTCCGGCCATCCCGACGCCGGGCCGACGGAGCGGGTGATGCCGTACGCGATCACCCCGGCGGGCGCGGACGGACCGAGCGCGAGCGTGCGCACGGCCCGCAGGAGCACGTCGCGATCGAAGGACGTGTGCGGCTGCCCGAGCCGATCGTGCAGTTCGTCCGAGGCCGCCAGGGCCGGGACGACCCGGTCCGCGCACAGTTCGGCGAGCGCGGTCAGCCGGTCGGCGGTGTCGGCGTCGTCCAGGGGAATAGTGGCCGCGGTCGTCACGGCCGCCTCCGTGCGTAGTTCGGGCGCGTGGGCCAGCACGGCCAGGACCGGCCGCAGGATCGGCTCGGCGGTGGCCGGTTGCCGGTGCGCCCAGGCTCGGGACGCGCGCAGCAACGCGGCCAGTCGGCGCCGCGCCGGGTGGTCGCGGTCGGCCTCGGCGTCCGGGCCGGCGCCCGAGGTCTCCAGGGCGATCAGTGACTCGACCACGTCGACGAGTACTCCCGGAGCGACGCCGTCGGCGGTGAACGCGTGCAGCGCCTGGACCGCGTCGGACCACGTGGCCCGGTCGGACAGGTTCAGGACCGCGTCGCGGATCGCGGTCACGCCGCCCGGTGACCACGACGCCCAGCCGGGGAAGGCTCGGTAGGCGCCGCGCAGCACCTCCGGGTCGGTGCTCTCGCACGCCGACGTGACCAGCGCCGCGAAGCGCGGGCGCAGGGCCGGCGCGATCGTCGACGGCGACGTGTGCAGGACGGTCGTGGTCAGCTCGCGCGGACCCTCGACCGCGGCGTGCAGGACCGCCCACGACGGTTCGTCGCCGAGCCGATCGAGCAGCGCGTCCAAGACCGCGCCGCGCACGTCACGATGCTGGTTTTCCGCTTGCCACACCTGCGCGGCCAAGGCGACCGCGCCCGGAATGCCCTCGCGCACGGCGATCCGTACCGCCTCCTTGCGCGACGTCACCTTGCCGGTGCCGAGCAGCACGGGGCGCAGCAGCGACGCCAGCACCGAGGGTGCGGTGTAGCGCGCGGCGCGCGACGCCGCGTGGATCGCCACCCGCGCGCGGTCGTCGTCGACGTGCGCGAGCAGGATCGGCAAGGCCGCGGCGGGGTCGGTGGTGTGGGTGAGGCCGATCAGCGCCGCCTCGACCAACGTCACGTCGGCGGAGTCGACGTAGCCGAGCAGTTCGGCTCGGCCGAACTCCGGTATCCGGGCCAGGTGTCGCAGTGCGCCGACCCTGGTGTAACCGTGTTGGCCGGTGTCCTCGACGAGTTCGACCATGAGCTTCGCGTACGCGCGTTGTTGACGCGGCAGCAGTCGTTCCAGGCAGCCGAAGGGCAGATACGGCACCCAACGAGTGTGGTCGGGGACGAACCGGCCGCGCAGGCGTAGCCCCGTCAGATACGGGTCGAGCAGGTCGGGCCGGTGCGCGGCGATCGTCCGCAGGACGACGGGCAGGGCGGCCGTCGACGGGTCCCGGGCGACGAGTTCGACGGCGCGCTCGGTACGGCTGCGCGGGTCGTCCAGCCAGTGCTCGATCGCGATCCGGGCGACCGAGACGTTCTTGCTGCGGGTCGCCCGACCCAGCGTCTCCTGCAACTCGTCGATGTCCCGGGCTCGTTTGCCGAGCCCGGCTGCGAGCGCGAACGCCAACCAGTAGTCCCCGCGGGCGTCCTGGGCCGCGATCCACGGGCGCAACGCGGCGTGGATCTCGTGTTCGCGCCCACGGCGCAGGCCGACGCCGATGTCGTGCAGTCGCACCCAACCCGCCTGCGCGGCGACGCCTTCGAAGGTACCCAGTGCCCACCCGGTCAACTCGGGTGCACCGCCCACCAGATGGTGGGTCAGCAGGCGTGACGCGAGATCGGTGATGTGCGTGCGGGTTTGGTGCGACGTGTCCCGCGCCTCCAACGCGTCGCGAGCGAACTCGGCCAGTACGTCGGCGACGTCGTGGTCGAACAGCCGCGGGTCGGCCTCCGCGACGGCCCGCAGCGCCGCCCTCCGCACCGGGTCCTGCTCGTTGCGCAGCCTGCTCAGCGACCGCAGGAGCGCGCCGAAGCCGGCGGCGTCGCCACCGGCCGCGGCACACGCGATCAGGCGGCGGTAGCCCGCGGCGCGTTGGACGGCATCGGGTCGGCGGGTCGTCGCGACGAGTTCGGCGCGTACCTCGTTCAGCGGGAGGTGGGCGAGCAGGGCCAGGCGCTGCGACTCGTGCGCGTCGGCGTGCGGGAGCGTGAGCATCCGACGGACCTCGACGTATCGACGCTCGCGCGGCAGCACGGCCAGGACGGCGTCGCCCAGGACGGCTCGGCTCACGTCGCGGTCGGCGTTGACCGCGTCGTGGAACGCGGCCCGGCGACTCGGCGGCATCATCCGCATGAGGCGGACCAGGCTCGCGTCGTCGCGGCGCAGTTCGCGCCCCAGGTCGACCAGGGTGGGCGAGCGGGTGTCGACCACCCGGCGCACCGCGCCGGTGCTCAGCCGCGAGACCGTCGGTCCGATCCGCTCCGCCTCGACCAACAGCCGCAGCACGCGCTCGTGATCGGCGGTCAAGAGCCGAGGGATCCACGCGATCGACGCGAACGGCAGCACCTCGCGCGGCCCGTGTCGCTCGATCAGGTCGAGGACTCGATGGGGGTGCCGATCGACGGTCGCGAACACGCTTCGCGCGTGTCGCCACCACCACTGCTCCCGCGCGGATCGCGGGAGTTCGGCGAGTTGGCGGGCGCTGTCGTCGAGAACCACCTCGGGATGGATCCGGGCGAGGGCGATCCGCAGCCGGGTCAGGTGACCGAGCGCGGGCAACTGCGCGGCGACGACGTCCGCACCGCACGCGGCCAGGACGCGGGCGGCCTCGTCGGGGCCGCGGACCGCGAGGACGTCCGCGACGATCCGGTCGGCCAATGCGCGGCGCCGACCGGTGCGCAGTAC
>NZ_WWJX01001169.1 GCF_009865215.1 Streptomyces sp. SID3343
GCCGGGGGCGGGCGTCGTCGGCGCACCGCTCGTCGGCGGCGCGTCGACGCGGGTGGGCGACGACGACGCGGTCGGGGGCGCGGACGGGGTCGGGGAACGCCGCTCGGGGGCGCGGGTACTCCCGGGCACGCCCACCGATCCGGTCGCGGGCGCGGGCTCGCTCGCGCGCGGCGATCGGGTGGCCGTCGGGCGCGCGGGATCCTGGCAGGGCTTGTCGTTGATGGTGCAGGCGAGCGGGCTGTCGGGGTGCGCGGGCTCGGTCGCGGGCGCGCCTACGGGGTCTTCCCGGCGGACCTCGAAGCCGACCACGATGCTCTCGCCGGGGCGCAACGCCTTGTTCCAATTCTCGTTGCGCAGCGTGTACTTGGTGCCGGCCCGGTCGAGGCGGCCGTTCCACGCGTTGGCGACCCGGGTGCCCTGGGGCAGGTCGAATCTGAGCGTCCAGCCCTCGACCGTGTGCGCGCCGTCGTTGCGCAGCACGTACTGCCCGCTGTATCCGGTGGGCCACGAGCCGGTCCGCACGTAGTCCGCGCTCAGCGCGCTGTGGTGCGACGACGTGCCCCCGGACAGGGCGACGATCAGCGCGGCGGGCAGGGCGGCCAGGGCCACGCTCGCGAGGGGCCGGCGGATGCGCTCCCAGCGGGGTCGCGCGGTGCCCGGTTCGGGCCCGCCTGCCCCGTGCGACCCCATGCCCACTCCTTCGACATCCTCTCCGGCGACACTCGGGCCGCCGGGCACCAGGACTCTACCGGCCTTCGGCGCCCGGTCCCATCGCTGCCCGCCGACCCGATGCCTTCGCCGATCACTCGTCTTACCATCCGAAATTCGGGTATCGAATCGTGGATACGACGCATAGATTGCAAGGCATGCAGTGGAACACGGGTACATACGACAGCAATTTCGGGTTCGTCTCGGCACATGGACGGTCCATGATCGATCTGCTCGAACCGCAGGCCGGCGAATCGATCCTGGACCTGGGCTGCGGCACCGGTGACCTGGCCGCGGAGATCGCCGCGACGGGCGCGCGCGTGCACGGAATCGACGCCGACGCGGGCATGATCGAGACCGCACGCGCCAAACACGCGGGCTCGGGAGCGACCTTCGCCGTCGCCGACGGCCACGCGTTCACCCTGGCCGAGCCGGTCGACAAGGTGTTCTCCAACGCCGCGCTGCACTGGATGACTCGACCCGACGAGGTGATCGAGCGCGTGCACGCAGCACTGCGCCCCGGCGGCCGGTTCGTCGCCGAGCAGGGCGCGGGGCGCAACGTCGCGACGCTGATCGAGGGGATGCGCACGGCGGCTGCCGAACAGGGCCTGGGCGACGTGGTGTTGCCGTGGTACTTCCCCAGCACCGCCGAGCACGCGGGTCGCCTGGAGCGGGCCGGGTTCGAGGTGCGCGTCGCGCTGTACTTCGACCGCCCGACCCCGCTGGCTCCCGGTGACACGGTCGCCGACTGGTGGCGGATGTTCGGGCCGACCACCCTCGCGGGCTTTCCCGCCGAGGCGCACGACGCGCTGCTGCGCCGGGTGGACGAATTGGTGAAGGACCGTCAGTTCCGCGACGGGGGTTGGTTCGCCGACTACGCGCGCCTGCGCTTCGTGGCGGTCAGGCGCTGACCGCGCGCCGCCCGTTCGCGCCCCGGGCGAACCACGTCACAGCCAGCCGTTCTCGTGCGCGATGCGCACCGCGTCGGCCCGGTTGCGCGCGTGGGTCTTGCCGATGCACGAGGACAGGTGGTTGCGTACGGTCCCCTCGGACAGGTGCAGGCGAGTCGCGATCTCGGACACCGTCGAGCCGTCGGCCGCGGCGCGCAGCACCTCGCGCTCGCGCTCGGTCAGCGGGTCGGCGCCGACCGAGAGCGCGGCGGCGGCGAGCGTGGGGTCGATCACCCGCTCGCCGCGCAGCACCCGGCGCACCGCGTCGGCCAGTTGCGCCGCCGGCGCGTCCTTGACGAGGAACGCGTCGGCGCCGATCTCCATCGCGCGGCGCAGGTAGCCGGGCCGGCCGAACGTGGTCAAGATGACGATCCGACAGCCCGGAAGTGCCTTGCGCAGGTCGCTCGCCGCGCTCAGGCCGTCCTGGCCCGGCATCTCGATGTCCAGGAGCGCGACGTCGGCGCCGCTCGCGCGTACCGCTTCCACGACCTCGTCGCCGCGCGACACCTGGGCGACGACGAGGATGTCGTCCTCCAGCCCGAGCAACGCCGCCAGCGCCTCGCGCACCATTGCTTGGTCCTCGGCGAGCAGTACGTTGATCACGGGCGAACGTTAGCGGTTCGGCGACTCGCCGACCGTACCGGCAGGGATCGGGACCGATGCGGTCAACCGGAAGCCGCGCTCCCCCGATGACGAATCGACCGAAATCGAGCCGTCCGCCAAGGCGAACCGCTCGCGCAGACCGGTCAGTCCGTTGCCCTCACAGCCCGCACCGCCGTTCCCGTCGTCCGCGATCTCCAGGGTCCACGTCGGGCCGGTGCTCAGTTCGACCGTGCAGCGCCGCGCCCCGCTGTGCCGCACGGTGTTGGTCACCGCTTCGCGCAGGGCCCACGACAGCACGGCCTCGGCGTCCGGATCGGGGCACACCGGCCACTGCTCGGGCACCACGGTCAGTTCGATGCCCACCGCGCGGGCCGCTATCCGCGCCCCGGCCAGTTCGACCGCGAAGGTCGGCCGCCGATAACCGCCGACCGCCTCACGCACGTCCACGAGCGCCTGCCGACTGACCCGCTCGATGTCGGCGACCTGCTCGATCGCGCGATCGACGTGACCGGGCAGGAACCGGCCGGCAAGTTCGCTCTTGAGCGTGATCAGCGACAGCGAGTGTCCGAGCACGTCGTGCAGGTCCCGGGCCATGCGCAGGCGCTCCTCGCTCGCCGACAACTGCGCGACGATCTCACGTGCCTCGCGCAACTCGGCGAGCGTCTCGATCAACCGCCGCACACCGATCATCAACCCGCCGGTGAGCACCGTGACGAACGCGAGCACGAACATGTCGTCGCCCGCCGCGTCCAGGGCGAACCCGAGCACCAGCCCGGTCAGCACGCACCCGACGATCGCCCACGCCGACTGCGGGAAGCGCAGGCCCGCCCCGAACGACACCGACACGTACACCATCACGCCCAGCCACGCGTCGTCGAAGGTCAGGATCAGGCCGACCGCCGTCACCCACAGCACGAAACACGTGAGCTGTCGAGCCCGGTCGGTGCCCAGGAGCGCGCACACGACCTCCTCGAAGCGACGGAAGAGGCCGAACCAGCCGATCCCGCCGAACACCAGCGACACGTAGCACACCACCACCACGAGCAACCCGAACGAACCCACCGCCAGGCGGATCGGCCCGTAGCCCCCGGTCGCGAGATCGTGCACGACCGGGGTCAGGAAGAACAACCACAACAGCGACCACGACAACCGGATCGCACGGCCCCGGCCGGTGTCCTGCCGGGTCGGATCCGAAAAGTTCATGCCGTGTGCCCCTTTGTACGACCCGCCCGCGCATCCGTCGTGCCGGCTCAGGCCGCGACCTTTTGCTCGTCGCGACGGTAGCGCCACGCCGCGAGCGCGGTGAACGCGACCAGGTAACCGGCCAGGATCGCGATGTCCGCCGCCCGCGGGTGATGCCCGTCCAATACCTCCCAGCCGAGTTGGCCGAGCCGATAGGTGGGCATCACGTGCCCGATGTCCTGAAGGATTTGTGGGAATCCGGTGAGCGGGACCCACATGCCGCCGAGCACCGCCATGCCGAGGTAGACGAGCATGAACACGGGCTGCGCCGAATCGGGGGCCACCAGATAGCCCAGCCCGATCCCGAGCACCGCGAACACGAACGAGCCGAACCACAGGCCCAGGACGATCGCGCCCCACTGCCACGCGTCCAACCGCACGCCGCGCAGGAAGCCGGTACCGAGCACGAGCAGGATGGCCGGCAGGCTCACCACCGACGCCGAGACCAGCTTGGAGAGCACGTACTGACGGCCCGTCAGCGTGGTCAGCCGCAGTTGCCGGGTCCACCCGCTCTGCCGCTCCGCCGCGATCCGCTGCACTCCCGCGCTGAGCGTGGCGCCGACCGCGCCGAACGAGGCCATCGACACCATGATGTAGGCCGCGACCTTGGTGCCGTCGACGTCCCCCGACTGGCTTCCGAAGATCAGATACATCGCGACCGGATAGGCGAGCGTGAAGATCAGGTAGCGGCGGTTGCGCAGCATCCGCAGGATTTCCAGTTTCATCATCGTCTTCACGACCGGCTGCTCTCCATGCCTTGGGCCTCGTCCGCCTGCTGGGTGATCGCCAGGAACGCCTGCTCCAGGCCGAGTCCGGCGACCTCCAGGCCGCGCGGCCGAAAGCCCGCGGCGTAGATCGCGGCGACCGTCTCGTCGGCGTCGTCGCTGCGAATGCGCACCGTGGTCCCGCTCAGTTCGATGTGCGCGATGCCCGGCAGCGCGCGCAGGGTCGGCTCGTACTCCTCGACCGGTCGGTCCAGCTCGAACGCGACCCGGCGCAGGCCGGCCCGGGCCTTGATCTGCGCGGCGCTCGCGTCGGCGAGCAACCTGCCGCGGTGCAGCACGAGCACGCGGTCCGCGACGTTGTCCGCCTCTTCGAGGTAGTGCGTCGCGAACAGCACCGTGCGGCCGAGTTCGGCCTGCTCGCGCATGCTCTCCCAAAAGCGCTGCCGGCTGTCCACGTCCATGCCGGTCGTGGGTTCGTCCAGGACGATCAGGTCCACCTCGCCGGCGATGGCCACCGCGAAGCGCACCCGCTGGGCCTGACCGCCGGAGAGCTTGCCGACGTTCTTGCCGACGAGGTCCTCGATGCCGGCCCGGCGCAGCACCTCTTGTTGCGGCAGCGGGCGCGGGTGCAGGTCGCGGGCGAGGCCGACCATCTCGCCGACGGTGACGTCCGGCATCAGCCCACCGCTTTGCAGCATCGCGCCGACTCGACCGCCCCGGATCGCGTCGCGCGGGTCGCCGCCGAACAGCGCCACCGAGCCCTGGGTGGGTCGGCTCAGGCCGAGCAGCAGGTCGAGCGTGGTCGACTTGCCGGCGCCGTTGGGGCCGAGGAGTGCGACCGTCTCGCCCTGACGCAGTTCGAGGTCGAGCCCGTCGACCGCGCGCACGTCCCCGAACGCCTTGGACACCCCCGCCAGCGCAACGGCCGGCGCCGTCGTCCGTTCTCCCACCGTGATCGTCATGGCGCAAGGTTCTCCCGCACGCGGGTACGCCGCGAAGTGGGAAACCTCCTGAACGCGCCATGACAGATGTCATGGGCGCCTACCGTGGCAGGCATGGTGCGACTGACCGATGCGCAAACCGGCACGTCCGAGACCGTGAGCACGTCGATCGGCAGGAGGGTGCGGATCGCGTATCCCCACCGCTCGCTGCGCGCGGCGATCCTGGCCGACACACTCCGCCGGGTCGCCGAGCGACACCGACTGACCGTGACGGTGCATCAGTTGCCGTATCGCGCGCAGGTCGCGGATCCCGCGGGCTACGGGCGCTACAACATGCCCGCGCCGACCACCGGCGCCCCAGACGCGGCGATCGACGTCTACCTCGGCGAGAGTGGCGACGAGGGACCGCGCGCCCGCGTGCACGTGCTGCACCCGCCGGCCCTGGTCGAACCCGGCCGGCGCCGGGTCGTCCCGCATCCCGAGGATCCGCTCGTACTGCGCCTGATCATGCTCTCGCTCGGGATGGACGAGCCGTTGCGCACCGGCGAGCAGGGCTACCGGGGCGAGGCCCAGGCCGCGCGGATGCTCGCCGAGTTGCGCGAACTGACCGCGATCTGCGCCGAGTCGCCGTCTGCGGCGCTGCCCGCGGCCCGGGTCGGCCCGATCCACGAGGCGCTCGACGACAACCTGGACACCCGGGCCGCGCTCGGCCTGTTGCTGGCCCTGGCCCGGGACCCGTCGATCGCGCCGGGTGCCCGGTTCGAGGCGCTCGTGCACGTGGACCGGTTCCTTGCCCTGGATCTGGCCAAGGACGTGGGTCGGCCCCGGGACTGAGCCGTGAGGCCGGGTCCCGGGGCCGAGGTCACGGCTGCCGATCCGCGGGGGTCAGTCGTCCGATCCGCGCGCCGGGACACCGCCGCCCGGCGTCGAGCCGCCGGTGGGAGTGCCGCCCTGGCCCTCGCCCTCGGCGCCGCCGGTGCGGTCGCAGGTGATCTTGTCGGCCGGGTCGTACTTGGTGTGGAACTTCTCCCGACCGGCTTCCTTGCCGTCCTTGACGAACACCCGGGTGACGTCGATCTTGAAGCCGTCGGAGGCGGCCTGCTCGACGCAACCCGCCGACTTGTCGTTGACCGACTTCGGCTTGACGATGTCGTACTTGCCACCCGGTTCGGCCTTGACGTCGTCGAACCTGCGGGTGCCCAGGAGGGTCACGGTCACCGTCGAGTCGGTGTACGAGGCATCCAGGTAGACCGTCTTGCCGGAGTCGTTCTGGAACTTCAGGTCGAGCGACGGCCACGCCACGGTGGCTTCGCGACCGGCCGGGTAGCGGTCGATCCAGAAGCTGTGCGGGCGGTGCATGACGTCCTTGAGGCCCGAGAAGAACACCGCGTTGAACGTCGTCGTGGCGACCTGCGAGACGCCGCCGCCGAAGTCGGTCTGGAAGCGCCCGTTGTTGATGATGGTGCCCTTGGCGAAGCCGTTCTCCGCCGTCCGCTCGCCGACCGTCTTGTTCAGGCTCCAGGTGTCGCCCGGCTTGATCACCGACCCGTCGATCAGATCGGCGGCCCGGTGGATGTTGGTCAGCCGGTAGGCCGCGTAGGGGTAGTTCGTCGTGTAGGTCGACATGACCTCGGTGACGCCCAGCTTGTTCGCGGCCTCGGTGGTCAGCTCCGGCTCGATCGGGCCGAGGCTGACCTTGGCGGTCCGGTTGTTCCCGCTCTTGGCCAGCACACCGAGCAGCGCGTCGGCGGCGGTCGCGCCGGAGACGCCCTTGCCCGGCACCGACGGAACGACGGACACCTTCGCGCCCGCGACCGGCTTGCCCTCGACCTTGAACGTCGCGTCCTTGGGCTTGTCGCCGACGGACGAGAAGGTCTGACCCAGCTCTTCCTGGAGCCCGTTGACGTCTATCTTCGGCTGGAGTCTGCCGCCGCCGTCCGGGACCATCGTGAGGTACTTGGCCAGGGTGGCCGGGGTCAGCTTGAGGCTCTTGCCACCGGCGGTCAGCGTCACCGGCCCCGACATCGCGGGCACCGCGAACTCGCGCATCGCGCGGTCCACTTCGGCCTGGGCGACCTTGGCCTGCGACGTCTTCATCGGCAGCGCGACGGGCCCGTTGCCGTGCAGGAAGGCCGCCTCGACCAGCTCGACCGCCGCCGGGGTGTCCAAAACCTGGCCCTGGTGCGGTTCGATCGCGGTGGCCTTGCCCCCGGCGAACGAGATCCCGCCGTCCGTCTGGGCCCCGCCGGCCTCGGTGGCCAGCGCCTCCAACGCGGCGGCCAGTTTGACCGCGTCGACCACGGTGCGCGGCGCGGTCTCGCGCTTCTTGCCGAGCATCGCGGGCACCGTGACGGCCGGATTGAGACCACCCTTGGACGCCTCGCTCACGGTGGCCCGAGCATCGAGCAACAGCCCGGCGACGGCGGGCTCCAACTCGACCTTCTTGTCGCCGAGGGTGAGCACTATGGGTTTCGTGGTGCGGTCGCCGAGCTTTTGTTCGAGCGTACGGACGGCCTCGTCTCGGGACTGGCCGCCGATGTTGACGCCGAGTACCGAACTGCCGCGCGGCACACCACCGCCCGCGTAGGCGAGCGACGCGCCGTACACCCCGCCGAGGACCGCGACGCCTGCCGCGCACGCGATCAGCGCCTTCGGCTTGCGCCGCTTGGGCCGCGCCGGCGCGGGGGGCGCGTCGGGGTGCGGCTCCTCGACGCCGTCGAGGTGACCGGCCGAAGCACCGTCCCCGGGCGCGTCGTTCGACGCGTGCGCCGGGAACCCTCCCTCGGCCGCCTCGTGTTCCTGTTGGGTCTGGTACGCGTACGGCCCGGCGGAGCCGTCGGCGGTGGTCCAGTGCGGCGCGTCGCGCGAGGGCAACGGGGCCTGACCGCGCAGCACCACGGGCGGGATCGGCCGCGAGCCCGGGATCTTGATGCTGACCCGGGTGGTCATGGTCTGTTCGCCGGACTCCGGGTCGATCTCGTATACCGGCTCCTCGACCGGCCCGGCCGGGGCCGGGTTGGGGTCGGGCGGGCCGAAGCCGCCGATCAGCCGGCGGCGACCGGCCCGGGC
>NZ_WWJX01001170.1 GCF_009865215.1 Streptomyces sp. SID3343
CAACGGCAGTCGCCCCCGCCGGTCAACCGTGCGCCGGGCACGCCCGCCCCGCCACAACCCAAAACCGTGCAACCTCCGCCCCCTCCCGTGCCTGCCCAACCGCCCGTCCAACCACCCGCCAAGCCCCCCGTTCAGCCGCCCCCGCCCCCGCCCGCCGTTCCGCAGCCGCCGAAGCCGAACGTTCCGGGCAACCCGCTGAAGAACCCGATCTCCGGCAAATGCCTGAGCGGGTCGGCCGGTTCCGACGGCACGCATCTGATGCTGTGGTCGTGCAACGGTGACGTGAACCAGAAATGGGACATCAAGTCCGACGGCACGATCCGTACCAAGGGCCTGTGCATGGACGCGGCGTGGGGTGGCACCGCGTCCGGAACCTACGTCCAGATCGCCTATTGCAGCGGGAATCCCGCCCAGCAGTTCACTCTGCGCGGCAGCACGCTCTATTCCAAGACCGCCGACAAATGCGTCGACCTCTGGAACAACGGCACCCGTGACGGCGCGGAGGTACGTCTCTACCAGTGCACCAACGGCGGCAACCAGAAGTGGGTACGCGGCTGAGCACCGAGTCGAAAGACGATCCGACATCATCGGTTCGGCCTGTGTCGGACCACCCGGCGCAGGCCGGCCGGTGAGGCGGCCCGGGCACGGCCGGTGAGACGGCCCCGGCGGGACCCGCGCCCACCGGCTCGCCCACTCCGGTGCCCCCGGCGGCGATGTGGGTCCGCCCGTGGTCTTCCGCCGGCTGAGTGACACGTCCCCCGGCGTTCGCGGCCCCGCCCGGTCGGCGATTCGATCAAGGTGTTTCGGCAGGATCGGCCGGGGCAGCCGCGAGCCATGAGAATGCTGAGGTTGCCGGGGACGTACCGCCCACAGGCGGATACCCGACTGTTGGCGTCGGCGTTCGTCGAGCAAGGGCTGCACCGCGTCGATCGCGTCCTGGACGTCGGTACGGGTACGGGCGCGGTGGCCTTGGCGGCGGCATCCGCAGGATCGTGTCGGGTGACGGCCGTCGACGTCTCGCGTCAGGCCGTGTGGACGGCTCGGCTGAACAGTGCCTGGCGTCGGCGCGGGGTGTCCGTGCTGCGGGGTGACCTCTTGGAGCCCGTTCGCGGCCAGACGTTCGACGTGGTGCTGGCGAACCCGCCGTACGTGCCCTCTCCGGAGGAGAACGCCCCCCGCCGAGGTCGCGCCCGGGCGTGGGACGCCGGTACCGACGGGCGGCTCGTACTGGACCGGCTGTGCGCCCAGGTGCCGATACACCTCAATCCCGGCGGGACGCTGCTGGTCGTGCACTCCGTGCTGTGCGGGGTGGGCACGACGTTGGGTCTCCTGGAGTCGGTCGGCCTGCGGGCCCAGGTGGTCGCCCGAAGCCTGGAGCCCTTCGGCCCCGTCCTGACCGCACGCGCCGCCTTCCTGGAGAAGCGCGGTCTGTTGCGACCGGGTTGCCGAGAAGAGGAGTTGGTGGTCGTCCGTGGCGATTTCCCGAGCTGAAGCACGCCGGGTCGAGGTCGTCGACGGCGGCCCGATCCTGCTGGAGGGACCCGTGGAGGTCGCCTTGGCGAACGGAGGCACGGCCTTCTCCGACAGGCATGTCGTGGCGTTGTGCACGTGCCGTCGCACCCGCAGGCCCCCGTGGTGCGATACCAGCCACCGATCCCACCGTCAGCCTCCCGGCCCGCAAGCCGAGACGCCGGCGCCCCGGGAACAGAAACGGGAACAGGAACGGGAGGAGCGATGACCGCTCCCGAACCGCCGCGCGAACGCGGCCCCGTGTCGGGCGCGATCCTCGCCGCCCTGGGCAACCCGGCCGGCACCGGCGTGGGAGCCGCCGCGGCCGACGCGGATCCGTTCGGCGACGACCTACAACTCGCGCTGTACGTCTGCTACGAACTGCACTACCGCGCATTCGCCGAGGTGGATGCGGCCTGGGAATGGGATCCCGACCTGCTGCGCGTGCGTGCCGAACTGGAGGGGGCGTTCCTGCGTGCGCTGCGCGAGAGCGTCGATGCCGACGCCGATCTGGAGACCGCTCTCGCTCCGTTGTTGGTCGAGCCCCTGGACGGTGCGGGGGTCAGCCATCACCTGCTGAAGGACGGTGACCTGGACCAGTTCCGCGAATACGTCGTGCACCGCTCGCTGTACCACCTCAAGGAGGCGGATCCCCAGGCGTGGTTGATCCCGCGCCTGGACGGGCGGGCCAAGGCAGGCGTGGTGTCCGTCGAGTTCGACGAGTACGGCGGCGGGCGCGCCGACCGCATGCACGCCCGGTTGTTCGGGGATCTCATGCGGGGGCTGGGTCTGGACCCGACGTACGGTTTCTATCTGGACCGGGTGCCCGCGCCCATGCTCGCCGTGGTCAATCTGATGTCGCTGTTCGGGCTGCATCGAGGCCGGCGCGGGATGGCCGTCGGCCAGTTCGCCGTCATCGAGATCGGCTCGCCGCCCGGCTCCGCCCGCCTGGCCGACGCGCTGAGCCGCCTGGGCGTCCAGGACCCGGCGTGTGCCTTCTTCTACACCGAACACGTCGAAGCGGACGCCGTCCACGAACAGCTCATGCGCCGCGAGGTGTTGGGCGGGCTGCTGGAACAGGAGCCGGACCTGGAAAGCGACGTGGTCTTCGGGATCCGGGCCAGCGATTTCGTGGAAGACCGCCTGTCGACCCACCTGCTCACCGCGTGGGACCAGGGCCGCAGTTCGCTGCTCCCCCACGAGCCGGACCGGCACGCCCACGCCCGTACCTGAACGTGGCCTCCGTGCACCGGATCCCGACGAGTCGGGCGGTACATCGTGATCACCCCACGTATCGGCGCGCCCGACCGCTCAACTGGGTGGCCTCCAGAGCGCGGAGCCCGCGTTCGGTGGCCTCGGGAACCACGCGTCGGTCCCGCAGCACCCCGGGTAGACCCACCAGGGCGTCGCCCACCGCGAGCAACGTGGTGCGATCGTGCGGGACGGTACGCAACAGCCGCACGGTCCGCAGCAGGGCCCGCCCGCCCGGGCGCCGCAGCCACGTGAACCACAGCGTGTTGCGAATGCCCGCCCGGCGCCGGGCGGTCGGGTCACGCAGCAGGGAAGCCCGGTGGTGGACCACGACGTCGTCGGCGTAGAGCAGGACGTGACCCGCTGCGGTGAGGTCCGCGGACAACAACTCCTCCTCACCACCGAGCAGCAGTCGCGCGGAGAAACCGCCCACCGCACGGAACGGCTCCACCCGAACCATGGAGGCGCCGGCCAGGATGCTGCCGAGCACCGGCCCGGGCAGGCACGAGCCCGCCGGCGGCGCGACGGGCGAGGACCGCAGTTCCGCCACGATGGGGTCCTCGGTCCCGTCCGGCTCCACGATCACGCGCCCGGTCACGGTGGCGACCTCGGGGTGCTCGTCGAGCAGGTCGGCGGCTCGGGCCAGGGCTCCCGGAGCCCACCACACGTCGTCGTCGCAGAACGCCACATAGGGCGTCGTGACGGTACGGACCGCGATGTTGCGGCCGACCGCGCCGAGGTTGCGGGCCAACTCGATCAGCGAGACGTCGGGACACGCCGACCGCACGGCCGGCGCCGTGCCGTCCGCGGACGCGTTGTCGACGACGACGATGGGGGCGGCGTCCGGCAGATCGCGCAGGACGGCCAGGGTGCGCAGGAGTTCCTCGCGGCGGTTGTGGGTGATCAGCACGACGGTATAGCGGGCCGCACCGCGTTCAGGACCGGTCGATCGCGACACGTACGGCCTCCCTCGGCTGCTCCGGCAGCGGCGGGCGCACGGATTCGACGAGGTCGATGTCACGCAGGACCCGGGCGGGCAGCCGACGACGCCGACGAAGCACGGTGGGCGCGGCGGCCAGAACCGCCAGGGCCGCTTCCCTGGCCGCCGGGTCGGCGTGGGCGATTCGGGCCAACGCGAACCAGTCGGCCAACCCCCTGCGCAGCGGCAGTCTGATCAGCCGCACGAGCACGTCGTTGCGGGCGACGCGGGCCCGGCGGGCGACCGAGTCGCGCACGGGCGAGGGGTGGTGGTGGGCCACGACCGACGGCGCGTACGCGAGATTCCAGCCGGCCGCCGCCAGATCCCACGCGAGCAGTTGCTCTTCCCCGCCGATCAGCAGAAACCGGGCGAATCCGCCGACCTGGCGAAACGCGTCCCGCCGAACGATCGAGCCGCAGGCCAGGAAGCCCAGTACGGCGGGCCCCGGCGTGTGCGCGCGACGACCCAGCGGGCTGTGCGCCATCAGGCCCGTCACCGGGTCCGCTTCCTCGTGCGTGCCGACCAGGATCCGCGCGGCCAGGACGGCGGTGCCCGGATGGGCGTCCAGTACCGCCGCACCCTCGGCCAAGGCGCCGGGCGCCCACCAGGAATCGTCGTCGCTGAAGGCGACGTAGGGCGTCTGGGCCGCCTCCACGCCCAGGTTGCGGCCGGCGGCGCCCAGATTGGTCGGACTGCGGATCACCCGCACGCGGGGATAGCGCTCGCGCACCGCGTCGGCGCTGCCGTCGCCCGACGCGTTGTCCACCACGACCACCGCCGGGCGCTCGGGCAGGCTGGTCAGCCGGGCGAGCGTGGCGCACAGTTCGTCCCGCCGATCACGGGTGGCGATCACGACCGTGACCGCCACTGGGCCGCGGCTCTCGCCGGCGTCCGACATGTGTGTCCAACCTTCCGTCGCGGTCCCGATTTTCGGCCCCCAGCGGTGCCGGGCCGGCGCTCCCTTACCCCGCCCTGGGGGTGACATGCCCGGGAGAAAAGTGCCGTTTGTCGATGATCCGTCCGGGTACCGTCGGTTCCGACCCCAGCGCCGCATCCGGAGGAGCGTCATGACGCCCGAAGCCGCCCGCGCACGGTCTCACCACGAGGTCCGTCGTCCACCTCACAGCCATCCGCTCGACTCGGGCCGCGGGGCTCCCGATCCGCTCCCCGCGGGGGACGCGTCCGTCGCGACGGGGCCAGAACGTGACTTTCGGCGGGTCGTGGTCACCGGCGGGGCCGGATTCCTCGGTTCGCACCTGTGCGAGCGTCTGCTCGCCCGAGGCTCGGAGGTGGTGTGCCTGGACAACTTCCTTACCGGCACACCGGCCAACGTCGCCCATTTGATGCCCGATCCCGCGTTTCGGCTGACCCGTTGCGACGTCACCGAGTTCGTGCACGTGCCGGGCGAGGTCGACCTGGTGCTGCATTTCGCGTCGCCCGCGTCGCCGCTGGACTACCTCGAGTACCCCATCGACACGTTGAAGGTGGGCAGCCTGGGCACCTTGCACGCGCTGGGCCTGGCGGCGGAGAAGCGGGCCAGGTTCGTGTTGGCGTCCACGTCGGAGGTGTACGGCGATCCCCTGGTGCATCCGCAACCGGAGGAGTACTGGGGAAACGTCAATCCGATCGGCCCGCGCGGCGTGTACGACGAGGCGAAACGTTTCTCCGAGGCTTTGGTCATGGCGTATCGCCAGGCGCGCGAGCTGGATACCGCGATCGTGCGGATCTTCAACACCTACGGGCCGCGGATGCGCCCCAACGACGGCCGAGCCATCCCGGCGTTCGTCTGCGCCGCCTTGCGCGGTGAACCGTTGCGGGTGCACGGCGACGGCTCGCAGACGCGCTCCATCTGTCACGTCGACGACACCGTGTCCGGCGTTCTCGCGCTCGCCGGGTCTTCGCACATGGGTCCGATGAACATCGGCAACCCGAACGAGATGAGCGTGCTGGACCTGGCCCGCCGCATCCTGGAACTCACCGAGTCGCAAGCGGAGATCGCCTTCGTCGAGCGACCCGTCGACGATCCCACCACCCGGCGACCGGACATCACCCGGGCGCGCACGGTTTTGGGCTGGGAGCCGCGCGTGGACTGGCGCGACGGATTGCGCGCCACGATCGAGTGGTTCGCCGCGCAACCCGAACTACACGACGCGGCGTAGGCGCCGGCACGTCCCCGGCGCCGCTCGCTCGGTCGCGCGTCCCACCCGGCCGCCCGTACCGGTTTCCCGCCGCGGTGACGTGACGGCAGCGCCGACGGTCCCGGATGGTCCGGGGGCCGGGATCCGGCAGGCGACTCGGCGCCACATCCACGAACCGGGCGGCCCCTCGCCCACATCGCCCGGAGCGGAGAACCGTATGCGCATCCTCGGACTCAACGCCATCTTCCACGACCCCGCGGCGGCCGTGGTCGTCGACGGCCGAGTCGTCGCGGCCGCCGAGGAGGAACGCTTCAGCCGGCGCAAGCACGGCAAGCGGCCGCTGCCCTTCTCGGCGTGGGAACTCCCCGAACTCGCCGCGACGTGGTGCCTGGAGAAGGCGGGCCTGCGCCCGGACGAACTCGACGCGGTCACCTACTCGTTCGACCCCGCGCTGGCCCGCCCGCAGGAGAGCCTGGGGCTCGACGACCCGTGGGACCACGTGCGACAGACCTACGCCCGCGAGGCCCCGAACTTCGTCGCCGAAGCCCTCCCCGGGCTCGACGCCGGCGTCTTCAGGTTCGTCCCGCACCACATCGCGCACGCCGCGTCCGCCGCCCTCGCCGGACCTCCCGCCTACCGCAACGCGAGTGTGCTGGTCGCGGACGGGCGCGGTGAGGCCACCAGCCACCTGTCCGCGCGCTATAGAGACGGCCGGCCGGACGTCCTCGCCCGTACCGCCCTTCCGCACTCGCTGGGGCTGTTCTACGAGGAGGTCACCGCCCACCTGGGCTTCCTGCGCTCGTGCGACGAGTTCAAGGTGATGGCCCTCGCCTCCTACGGCAGGCCCCGCTTCCTCGACGAACTGCGCAGATCCGTGTACGCCACCGGCGACGGCTCCTTCCGTACCGAGCCGGTGAACCTGTCCGCGTTGGCCAAGGCCCGCCGACCGCACGAGGACTGGACCCCCGAGCAGGCCGACCTGGCCGCGTCGGTCCAGGCCGTCACCGAGGAGGTCCTGCTGGACCTGGTGCGCTGGCTGCACGCGCGCACCGGCGACCGGCACCTGTCGATGGCCGGCGGGGTAGCGCTCAACTGCGTGGCCAACTCGCGGATCGCCGCCGAGGGGCCCTTCGAGCACATCTGGGTACAGCCGGCCGCCGGCGACGCGGGCACCGCGCTGGGCGGGGCGCTGCACGTCGCCGAGGTGATGGGCGACCGCACGACGCCGATGGCCGGCGCGGACCTGGGTCGGTCCTGGGACGACGACGAGTTGGAGGCGTGGCTGTGCCGGGCCAGGGTCCCCTACTCCAGGCCCCACGACATCGCCGACGTCGTCGCCCGCGCACTCGCCGCCGACGACGTGGTGGCGTGGTTCCAGGGCCGCAGCGAGTTCGGCCCGCGCGCGCTGGGCCACCGCAGCCTGCTCGCGCATCCCGGGCGCGCGTCCAACCTGGAGCGCCTCAACGACGTCAAGGGTCGCGAACAGTTCCGCCCGGTGGCCCCGATGGTGCTCGCCGAGCGCGCCGCCGAACTCTTCGACGGACCCGTCCCGAGCCGGTACATGCTCTTCACCCACGACGTCGCCGAGCACTGGCGCGAACGCATCCCCGCCGTCGTCCACGTCGACGGCACCGCGCGCATCCAGACCGTCGACGGGGGCGACAATCCCCTGC
>NZ_WWJX01001171.1 GCF_009865215.1 Streptomyces sp. SID3343
CCACGTGGTGGAGGAATTCGCCGTTGCCGGTGAAGAGGTTGAAGCGCACGAGTCGGTCGTCCATGACCCACAGGTCGTTGCCGGGGAGGAGGAGGTCGGATGCTCGGCTGCGGGGGAGCCAGCGCACGTGTTCGCCGGCGGCGATGTTCTGGTGGGTGCAGGCGTGTTCGTAGGCGATGTAGGCGGTGACCGGTTGGGACACCACGCGGGCTCTGCGTACGGTCACGCCGCGTGCGGTGGTGGCCGCGATCAGGTCGAGCCATGGCGTCCACCAGGATGCGCGGTCCGTGGGGTCGTGGCGGTGGCCTGCTTGCCAGGCGGCGAAGTCCTGGGCTTCGTCCTCGCTGGTGTAGACGTCGCGCATCTCCAGGTGGACGGCCGAGTGTTCGCAGTCGGCCATCAGTTCGTCAAAGGACGGAACGCTCCGCGCCATCGCACGCCTCTCTGATCGTGATCACGATATGCAAGGTAGTGACGAAACGGCTCCACGAAGCGGCGCCGCTGGTCAGGTGGCTGTGTTCGTGGGCCTGGGTCTCGCGGATGAGGTCGTCCTGGGCAAGGAATGCGATCTCGGCGCAGCCGTCGTTGCCCGGGTCGGGCGGGCAACGCCTCTCTCCTGTCCCGGTCGGTGCGCTCGTGTGGGCGGGTGTCGGGCGTTTGGCCTTCGCGGGGGATCGTGGCTTCGTAGGGTGGCCGCCCGTGGGCTACCTCTCTTTGCTGCGGCGGCGTCGGATTCTGGTGTTGTGGTCGGCCGAGGCGTGCAGTGTGTTCGGTGACCGTCTGTTCACCCTGGCTTTGACGTGGTTGGCGTGGCAGCGTTCCGGTGCGGTGGCGATGGGCCTGGTCGTGGTGGTGGAGAGCGTTCCGCACATCGTGTTGGGGTCGTTCGGCCGCAAGGTGATCGCGCGGTGCGCGGTGCTTCGTCGGCTGGCGGTGGTGGAGTTCGCCCAGATCGCGGTGGTGGCGTCGCTTCCGTGGCTGTGGGACAGGCTGGGACTCGTCGGAATCCTCGTGGTGATCGCGCTGCTGGGCACTGCCGACGCGGTGACCGGGCCCGCCCTGGGTTCGCTGTTCCCCGACTTGGTCGAACCCCCGCAGGTCCGGGCCGTGACGGGGTTGATGCAGCTCACCGGCCGTATGGCGTGGATCCTCGGACCCGCTGCCGCCGCCGGGTTGTTGCTGGTGATGCCGGTGCACGCGCTGTTCTGGGTCGACGCGGCCACGTTCGTCGTTTCCGGAGCCGCGTTCGCCTACCTCGGTCGTGGACAGCGGCTCCCCTCGGTGCCGGCCTCGGCCGCAGCCGGCACCGACCCGGGCGCGCCCACCGTCCGCGCGGTGTTGGGCGGTCGGCCGGTGTTGGGCGGGATCCTCGGGCTGGAGGCGGTGGGCGAGGCGTGCGCGGTGGTGGCCTCGGTGGGGATCCCGATCTGGCTGACCGCCCGGCTCGACGCGGGGCCGGGCGCTTACGGCCTGGTGCTCTCGGCGATGGGTGTCGGCAGTGTGGTGGGCAACGTGGTCGCGGGCAACGCCAAGTCCGTCGGGGTGTTTCCGGGGTCGTACTGCGTGGTGTGGCTGGCGCGGGGGGTGCTGCTGGGCGGATACGCGTTCACGTCGGGCGTGAACTCGGTGGTCGTGGTGACTGCGCTCCTGGGTGTCCTTACCCCCTTGGGATCGGTGACGTTGGGGGCGGAGATCGGGTTGCTGCCACTCCCGCAGCGGCTGCGGTTGTTCACGGTGGAGTCGACGGCCCTGCACGTCTCGGGCATGGGCGGGATGCTCGTGCTGCCCGCCTTGGTGGAGCGTGCCCCTCGGGCGGCGTTCGGGTGGGCCGGGCTGGTCACGGTGGTGGCCGCCGCGGTGGTGTGGGCAGTCTCAGGGAGTGGGGCGCGCGGTGAACACGAGCCCGCGATGGCCGGCGCCGTCGAGGGTGGGGATGTCGATGCTCCGCTCGACGACGAAGCGGTGGCGCGCGAGTAGGTCGTGCCACCCGGCGATGTCGTACGCGTAGTGCACCACCGGCATGCGGACACCGGTGTCCAGGGTCAGGTTGTCCACCCGGGGCCCATGGAGAGCGCCGGGGCGGGCCGCGCTCACGGTGAACGCCAACAGGCCGCCGGGGGCGAGACGTTCGCGGACCAGCGGCAGGAGACGTTCGGGGTCGGTGTACCGGAGCGCGCCAAAGATCGAGTACACGATGTCGTACACCTCTCGTGAAGCGGCAAGGAAGTCGCACGCCTCGCCGACGGTCCACACGATGCCGGGCACGTGCGCCAACGGCTTTGGCCTTTGCTCGGCGTCCGCTCGGCCAGACCACGAATCCGGCGCGGGAACCCGATGGTTGATGCACCTCCATCGCCGAGCCTGGGCGTCCCTCGTTCGGCGCGCCCTCGACCCAGGCTCCCGACACAGCGTGGATGGAGACGAACGGACGCGTGGCGGGCGGCCCCGGCGGCTACAGGGTTATGTGCCGCGCCGGATCGCCGTCCCAGCTCAGAGTCGTGGCTTCCGGAGTGATCGTTACGGCGAAGTCGCGGATCGGGGGTTTGCCTCGTGCCTCCCATGCGCTCAGGGCGGCCCGTGCCTCGTCCCACAGGACGCGCGGACCGCCCTGATGCACCTGCGCCGAGCCTCCGTCGCGGCGTTCGGTCCGCGTCCACGAACCGTCGTGGTGGAGGATCCACGCGAACTGCGTACCGTCCTCCCGGGTGTAACCGCGGAAGTCCGTCGCGCCCGTCGCGAGGGTGATCAGGGTGCGCGGGTCGCTGCCGGGGGCCAGGTCGTAGGGCTCTGCGTCGTCGGAAGTGACGGTGTCGCCCTCGGCGTCGCGGGCCGCTCGGTACACGGCGTCCATGGAGGGATAGTCGTTTCCGCGCCGGGTGCGCATGAAGCCGGCCGGGTCGTCCAGGACGCGCCCGAACGCGGTGCCGTCGTCCCGCATCCGCGCCCGGATCAGGAAGGAGGTGCCGGCGATGGTGGTCACGATGCGTCCGCCGGGGCGCACCGCCGTGAGCCAGGCCGCCGGGACTGGGCGGACGGACACCATCGCCACCAGTGCGTCGTAGCCCTCGCCCGGCAGCGCGCGGTCCGCGTCCACGCAGGCGAACTCCGGGTGGCGGCCCATGTGTCCGACGCGTTCGCGGGCGACCCGGACGAGGTACGGGTCGATGTCGACGCTCGTCACGGCATCGTCGCCGAGGCGGTGGGTCAAGAGGGCGGCCGAGTAACCGGAGCCGGTGCCGACGTCGATCACCCGTTCACCTTCGGTGATGCCCGCGTGGTCGAACATCGCAAGTACCAGTGACGGCAGGGTCGAGGAGGACGTGGGCGACCCGTTGGCCTCGTCGGTGTCGGTGTCGGTGTCGTCGGCGTGCCGGGTTCCGACCCGCGTCACGAGCGTGGTGTCCGTGTACGCCTCGCGCCACGCGGTCGGGAAGCGGGCGTCCACGCGTTGCCAGTGGGTGGGCGGCCGGTACGTCCACCAGGCGGGCACCAACAGGTGCCGGGGCGTCGACTCCACCGCTTCCGCCCATCCGGGCGTGGCGACCTGTTCGGCCAGTGCGGCGGCGGCCTTGGTCCAGTCGGGTTCGGGAGTGATCACGTGGGGATTCCCTCCTGTAGCGCGTCGGCCATCGCCTCCACGAGCGGCAGCCCGGTACGGCGGACCAACCAATGCCACTGGCCCGACGGGTTCACCTCGAAGAACACCCACTCACCGTCGGGCCTGACGGCGAAGTCGAACGCCCCGAAGAACAACCCCATGCGCGCCATGAAGTCACGCACCCCGAGGGCGACTGCCGGCGGCGTCTCACGTTGCGGTGAAGGCCATGCTGTCGTCGATGTCGTCGGGTCCGACCAGAGTCGTAGGGATCGGATCGCGTGGCGTCGGCCGTCCGCGCGGGCAACGCCGCCGCCGAGAGCGTCGTGGGCCACTTGTCGGTGTCGGGTGGTGAACTCCCTTGTTGTTGCCCGCACGACGAACGATCAGAGAGACCAGGAGGGCGTTTCGTTCGGCTCGCCGAACCACACGCGCTGCGTGCTTCGTCCGTCGTTCGCGAGTACGGCGAGTCCGAACCCCTCCGCCTCCGGCCGGCCGTGCCGACGCCACCATCGCAGCGCGGCGAGGAACTCGGCCGCGAGGTCGTCGGGGCCCCACGCGGTGGTAGTCGTGTCGGCGGTGGTTCCGTAAAGGACCCGGGCGCAGGACAGTCCTGTGGGGCCACTCCGATAGAGAGACAACGTTGTCGTCCGGTCGGCGGCGGCGGCGTCGTCGTCGTCGTCGTCGTACGGACGGTCTTCGACCGTCTTGACCGTGTTCGGCAGGAGGAGCCCCAGAACCGGTGCGCCGAACCCGGTCAGCGCGCCCTCGACCCACGCCCCCGGTACGGCCGATGTGCTGTGCGTCGCGTCTTGGTGCTCCCACCACTTTTCGGGTGCCTGGGGCCAAGCGGTGCGCTGTCCGCGCGCCTTCATGTACGAGAGGCCGTCTTCGAATCGGCCCGACGCGGTTCCGTCGACCCCGGCGGTCAAGGTGAGCAGGAGGTCGTGACTGGGGGCGAAGTGGGTGCCCCACGGCATGACGATCCGCCCGCCCGGCACGGTGCGTTCGATCCACGTGGCGGGCACCACGCGGATCCCGCAGGTGACGTGTACGCGGTCGAACGGGCCGCCGATCGAGTGGTCGGCCAAGCCGTCGGCCGTGATCACATCGACGCCGACGCCGACGCCGGCCAGGTTCGCGCGAGCGCGGGTGGCCAAGTACTCGTCGATCTCGACCGAGACGACTGTTCCGGACGGTCCGACGCGATCCTTGAGCAGGGCCGCCGTATATCCGGTGCCGGTGCCGATTTCCAACACCCTCATACCCGAGCCGACTTCGAGGGCGTCGAGCATGCTGTGCACGGTGGTGGGCATCGAGCACGAACAGGTGGGCACGCGTTCCCGGCCGGGGCCGTCGGTGGTGCCGTCGTTCCATTGGGTGACCACGAACCCGTCGCCGGCCGCGATGGCGTTCCACGTGCGGGGGTCCCGGTCGCGATCGACGAGCACGTCTGCGGCTGCGTCGGCGTCCCAGTGCCAGAACGTGGTTGGCAGGAACGGCGACCGGTCCCGGCCGAGCAGGGCCAGGGACACGTTCGCATCCCTGGCCACGGCGTCATCTCCGGTGACCTCACCGGAGGTCGGCGCCGGCGATCCGCTCACTTGTCCTTGTCCTTGCGGCGAGTGCCCGTATCGCCACCGCCGATCGTGTCGGACCGGCCGTCCGCGTCGTCGGGCGGACCCTTCGGCTTTCCGTCGTTCGGCTTCTCGTGTCTGCCGTCTCCCATGCGAGATTCCCCTCTCGTCCGCAGGATGCCTGTCGGCTCGCGACGCGACCGGTTGCTCCCCTCGTGTCGCGTCTACGACCACGCTAAGGAGCGGGGTGCGGCGGACTCCACGAAGTTCTACGAACGTGCACGAATCGCGTCGCGCACCCAAGCTCGGCCGCCGGTTCAGTCGAATCCCGACACAGCGGCCCTGATCAACGCCTTTGCTCGTGCACCGTGGACCGCGAGGCGCGACAGTTCCTGGAACGCGCGCAGGTAGTCGACCACTTCGCCCGGGGCGGTCACGTTGATCGCCGCCGTCAGCAATTCGATCTCGACCTGGGAATCATCGAACGCGCAAAACGTCTCCAGCCCCCAGATTCCCCGTTCGGGGCCGCGCCGGGTGCCAAGGGGAATCACCCCCAGCGACACCTGCGGGAAGGTCATCGCCACCAGGAGGTACTCAAGTTGCTCGACCATCGTCGACGGGTCCGCGATCGCATGTCGCAGCACTGCCTCTTCGATCACCAACGCGAAGCGCCGCCCCGGCTCGTGAACGATCCGGGAACGCTCGACTCGTGCGGTCGCGGCCTGTTCGGCATCGTCCGGAGTGCCGCAGAAGCGGGTGATCGACGACAACAACGCGTGCGCGTATCGGTGAGTCTGCAAGAACCCCGGCACCACATCCGCGCTGTACAGGCGAAAGGTCGACGTGTCGCGGTAGAGCGCGTGGTAGGAGTCCTGGATCGCGCGTAGTCCGGTTCGCTGCCGACGCTTCCACTGCATGTACATCGAGTCGACGCTGCGGGCCGTGGCGATCAGGTCGAGGGCCTGATCGGTGGCATTGCAGATCGCACACCAGGCGCGGATGTCGGGGGCCGACGGGGCGGTGACGCCGTTCTCCAGGCGCGACGACTTGGAGGCGTGCCAACCGGCCCGGTCTGCTACCTGGCGGGCAGTGAGACCGGCCTCGCGGCGGATCTCCCGCAGGCGAACGCCCAACGTGTCGCGGGCTTGCTGCGCGCTGCTGGAAGGGGATCGCGGCATCTGGAGAAGGTATCCAACGCGCGGTCGGCGGACCGCTCTCAGACCTCGAAGTCTTCGTGGGGGACGGCTCGTTCCCACACCGCTTCGAAGGCTGTCACGCACTGTTTCGCCAGGGCGGCGTCGTGGAGGTCCACGTGGTGGAGGAATTCGCCGTTGCCGGTGAAGAGGTTGAAGCGCACGAGTCGGTCGTCCATGACCCACAGGTCGTTGCCGGGGAGGAGGAGGTCGGATGCTCGGCTGCGGGGGAGCCAGCGCACGTGTTCGCCGGCGGCGATGTTCTGGTGGGTGCAGGCGTGTTCGTAGGCGATGTAGGTGGTGACCGGTTGGGACACCACGCGGGCTCTGCGTACGGTCACGCCGCGTGCGGTGGTGGCCGCGATCAGGTCGAGCCATGGCGTCCACCAGGATGCGCGGTCCGTGGGGTCGTGGCGGTGGCCTGCTTGCCAGGCGGCGAAGTCCTGGGCTTCGTCCTCGCTGGTGTAGACGTCGCGCATCTCCAGGTGGACGGCCGAGTGTTCGCAGTCGGCCATCAGTTCGTCAAAGGACGGAACGCTCCGCG
>NZ_WWJX01001172.1 GCF_009865215.1 Streptomyces sp. SID3343
CGGCCGCGATCCGCTGCATCGTCGCGGCGGCGAGCCCCTCCGCGTCCGCGATCGCGATCGCCGAGGCCGTGACCAGTTCCGGGCTGAGCACGGGCTTGGGGCCACTGCGCGGGCGTTCGCGCCGATCCCACAGCAATTCGACGATGCGGGCGTGCTCTGCCGGTGTGCTGCCGTCCATCGCTGCCTCCGACCTGTTTCGAAACCGGGTGTTGCCCCCGCCGGGTGACTGTGTCTACCGTACACAGTGTCCGAGGGACACAGTTCGATCCGATCAAGCGTCCCGACCGAGGATCCCGGTCGAGCGTCCCGATCGAACAACCAGATCGAGCGTCCCGACCGAGATCCGCTCGAGAAGCCCGACCCGGAAGACCGATCAAGAACCCCGATCCAAAGGGACCCGTCGTGCGAAACAAGAGAATCCTGATCTCCGGAGCAAGCGTCGCCGGCCCGACCCTGGCCTACTGGTTGGCCCGCCGCGGCTTCGAACCCACCGTGGTCGAGGTGGCCCCCGCGCTGCGCGGCGGCGGCTACGCCGTCGACTTCCGCAGCTCCGCCCACCTGGCCGTGCTCGACCGCACCGGCATCCTCGACGATCTGCGGGCCCTGGCCACGGGCGGCACCACGTGGACCTTCGTGGACGACGCGGGCAACCCACTCGCCGCGCTGCCCCCGGAATTCACCGGCGGCGACCTCGAGGTCGCCCGCGGCGACCTGGCCCGGGTGCTGTACGAACGCACCCGCGACACGACCGAGTACGTCTTCGGCGACTCGATCGCCACCCTGACCGACACCACCGCCTCCGACCACGCCGACGCGTGCGTGCAGGTCGAGTTCGAGAGCGGCACCAAACGCACGTTCGATCTCGTGATCGGCGCCGACGGCTTGCACTCGAACACACGTGAGCTGGCCTTCGGCCCGGAAAAGGACTACCTCACCCACCTCGGCTACCACGTCGCGGGCTGGATGGTGCCGCACCACATCGGCGTACCCGAGGCCCGCATCGCCCACAACGTCGCCGGCAAGCTGATCGGCGTGCTGGACAGCCGCCGAGGCCCCACCGCCGACGTGTTCGCGTTCTTCGCGGCCGGACCGCTCGACCACGACCGCCGCGACGTCGCGGGGCAAAAGCGGATCGTCGCCGACGTGTTCGCCGACGTGGGCTGGGTGGCCCCGACGCTGATCGAGGCACTGGCCGACGCGCCCGAGCTGTACTTCGACGCGATAGCCCGAGTCGATGTGCCGCGCTGGTCCGCGGGCCGGGTCGCGCTCGTGGGCGACGCCGCGTACGGGGCGACGCTCGGCGGCATGGGCACCGGCTCGGCCGTGATCGGGGCCTATGTACTCGCCGGCGAGTTGGCCGCGGCGGGCGGCAACCACGTCGTCGCGTTCGACCGCTACGAGCGCGCGGTGCGCGACTTCGTGACGGAGTGCCAGAAGGGCGGCGAGGACACCGGCGCGTTCCTCGCTCCCGCGACCGCCGATGCCGTCGCCGTCCGCAACGTGATGCTGGGCGACCCGGCCGTGCTCGCGCACCTGCTCGCCGAGGGCGAGGCCCGCGCCGCCGGCATCACCCTTCCCGACTATCCGGGCTGACCGGTCACCGGCCGCCCCCGTGCTCGGGCGACGCCGCCGGTCACGGCAGCGCCGCCGTGACCGGAGAACGGGTCGGGCCGACCCGGGCGCGCGGGGAAGGCGGTCGCCGTGGGCTACCGTCACTGTGCCCCGGGCACCACTTGCGGTGCCCCGCTCCCCGTCACCCAGGAGACCCGACCGATGGCGCTCGACCCGCTCGACAGCCGGATCATCACCGCACTCGTCGACGACGCGCGTGCGACGTATGCGGAGATCGGTTCGATCGTCGGGTTGTCCGCGTCGGCCGTGAAGCGGCGGGTGGACCGGTTGCTCGCGACCGGCGTGATCACCGGTTTCTCGGCGTCGGTGGAGCCGGCCGCGCTCGGGTGGTCGACGGAGGCGTTCGTCGAGCTGTACTGCGTGGGCCGCACCTCGCCCGGCGATATCGGGCGGGCGCTGGCGAAGTACCCGGAGGTGGTGTCGGCGAGCACCGTGACCGGTGACGCGGACGCGGTGATCCACCTGCTCGCGGCCGATGTACAGCACTTCGAACGCGTGTTGGAACGGATCAGCGCCGAGGCGTTCGTGGTGCGTACGAAGAGCACTGTCGTGCTATCTCGCCTGGTCAGGCGCAACGGAACGAGTTGGCAGGGGATGGAGACGCAATAGATCGGCGTCGTCGCGCACGTCCGACGTCTTGGCCGCTCGCACACGTGTACCTAGGGTTGGAACAGCCGGTGTGGATCGTCCCGGCGCCCTCAGCTCCCCCGAGCCCGCCCTTACGTGAGAACGCCGAGACCCCCCATGCGCATGCACCGGTACGACCCTGCTCTCGCCGACCTCGTCTTCGACTACATGCGCGACCGGCTCGCCCTCGATCCCGTCCCGCTGGACCATCCCGGACGCAAGGACAAGCTCGACCGCGCGCTCGAAGGACTGATCGGCGCGCAGGGCAACGATCCCGGTGACGTGCTGGCGGTGTACGCGGACCAGCTCGCGCCGTCCGTCATCTCGTGCGACAGCCCGCGCTTCCTGTCCTTCATCCCGGCTGCGCCGACCAAGGCCGCGCTGCTGTTCGACATGGTCGTCTCGTGCGCGTCGCTCCAGGGCATCTCGTGGCTGGAGGCGGCGGGCGCGGTGGCCGCCGAGAACCAGGTGCTCCGGCTGATCTCCGATCTGGCCGGCCTGCCGGCGAGCGCGGGCGGCTGTTTCGTCAGCGGCGGGTCGGCGGGCAACCTGTCCGCGCTCGTGGTCGCGCGGGACATGGGTCGGCGGCGGCTGGGTGTCGGGGCGCGTGATCGGCTGCGGGTCGCGGTGAGCGACCAGGCGCACTCGTCGATCGGCAACACGCTGCACATCATCGGGATGGACGCGCTGGTCGTGGCGACCACCGACCATCGGCTGACCGGCGAGGCGCTACGGGCCGCGCTCGCCGCCGACCCCGACACGGGCGACGTGATCGGGGTGGTGGCCACCGCCGGCACCACCAACGCAGGCATCGTCGACGACCTGGCCGGTATCGGCGCGGTGGCCCGCGAGCGGGATTTGTGGTTCCACGTGGACGGCGCGTACGGCGGTGCGGGATTGCTCGCGCCGAGCGTACGGGCCAAGTACGACGGCATCGAGCTCGCCGACTCGTTCGTGGTCGACCCGCACAAGTGGCTGTTCGCTCCGTTCGACTGCGCCGCGCTGGTGTACCGCAACCCGAGCCTGGCCCGGGGCGTGCACACGCAGGACGCCTCGTACCTCGACGTCCTGCACACCGACGCCCCGGAGGAGTGGAACCCGACCGACTACGCGTACCACCTGACCCGCCGCGCGCGCGGCCTGCCACTGTGGTTCTCGCTCGCGGTACACGGCACCGACGCGTACACCGAGGCCATCGAGACGGCGCTCACGCTGGCCCGCGACACCGCCGAACTGATCCGCGCGACCCCGCACTTGGAGCTGATCCGCGACCCGGAGCTGTCGGCGGTGCTGTTCCGGCGGGCCGGGTGGGACGCGGCCGACTACCTGGCGTGGTCCCAGCGCCTGCTGGCCGGCCAGATCGGCTTCGTGACCCCGACCGGCTGGGAGGGCGAGACGGTCGCCCGCTTCGCGTTCCTGCACCCGGGCACGACGATGACGACGGTCGAGGAGATCCTGGCGACCATGGCGGACCCGATCGCGGGCTGACGGCGGAGGACGGGCATCCCGGCGGCGTGCCGCGCGCACGCGAACTCGCCCTCGCAGCCGGTCCGTTCGGTTCGCCGTCGACACGGCGGCGAACCGCTCGTCGTCGACAAGGCGGCGAACCCGAACGGATTCGGGTCGGCCTTCAGTGCACCGACATCCCGCCGTCGACGTGGATCGACTGGCCGGTGACGTACCCGGCCCCGCGGCTCGCCAGGAACACCGCCGCGCCCGCGAAGTCCTCGGCCAGGCCGTTGCGGCCGACCATCGTGCGGGCGGCCAGGGCCGCCACCTTCTCGGGGTCGGACGAGAGCCGCTCGTTGAGCGCGGTCATCACGAACCCGGGCACCAGGGTGTTGCACGTGACACCGTGCGGAGACCACGCCTCGGCCTGCGAGCGGGCCAACGACTCCAACGCGCCCTTGGAGACCCCGTAGGCGCCGCTCTGCACGAACGCCCGGTGAGCCTGCTGGGAAGTGATGTGAATGATCCGCCCGAAGCCGCGTTCGGCCATTCCCGGCCCGAACCGCTGCCCGAGCAGGAACGGCGCCTCCAGGTTCACCGCCATCGTGGCGTCCCACACGTCGTCGCCCAGCTCGCTCATCGGCGGCCGCAGGTTGATCCCGGCGCTGTTGACGAGGATGTCCGGTTCGCCGAACACCGCTGCCGCGTCCTCGGCCGCCGCGCGCACCCCGGCGCGGGAGCTCAGGTCGCCGCTCACCCAGGCGGCCTGGCAACCGTCGGCGGTCAACTCGTCGACCGCGGCGACCAGTTCCGCCTTCTTGCGGGCCACGATCACCACGCGCGCGCCGGCGTGCGCGAGGGCCCCGGCGATCGCGCGGCCGATGCCGGAGCTGCCGCCGGTCACCACCGCGACTCGGCCGTCCAGCGAGAACAGTTCGGAGAGATACCGCTGCGAGGTCATGGCGGCACTTTAGGAGGGACCCGGGCCGCGGGGTCGCCTGGGGGCAAGGTCGCCTGGTCGCGGTCTCTCCTGGGGGCGCCTTGGTCGGGAGTGGGCGTTTCGCCCGTCGCGCGTTTTCGTCCGGGCTGGTCCTCGTCGGGACGCGTCTTCTTCGGGTCGTGCCCCCGTCCGTTTCTTCGGGATCATGCCCCCGTCCGTCGCGTGTCTCAGTCGGGACGCCCCTGCTTCGTCGCGACGCCCCTTTCGTCGGGACGCTCCGTTCGTCGGGACGCTCCCTCCTGAGGCGCTCTTCGCCGTAGGGGAGCGGATCGCGTCCGGGCGGGTGTGGTGCTTCACCGCCCGGTGCGCGGGAATGGGCGAGAGCATGTGTCGACTTTTCGGGCTGTCCAGTGCGCCCCACCGTGTCCACGCGACCTTCTGGCTCGCCCAGGCCCCGGACAGCCTGGAGCAGCAGAGCCGGGAGAATCCGGACGGGACCGGCGTGGGCGTCTTCGGGCCCGACCGGTCGCCGGTCGTGCTGCGGCAGCCGGTGGCGGCCTGGGAGGATCGCGAATTCGCGGTGGAGGCGCGGGAACTGGAGTCGACGACGTTCGTGGCTCACGTGCGCTTCGCCTCGACCGGCCCGACCACGGTGGCCAACACCCACCCCTTCGCGCAGCAGGGCCGGTTGTTCGCCCACAACGGCGTCATCGAGGGTCTGGATCTGCTCGACGCGCACCTGGCCGCCGACGGCGGCGCCGAACACGTGTATGGACAGACCGACTCCGAGCGGTTCTTCGCGCTCGTCACGCGGGAGATCGACCGGGCCGACGGCGATATCGGCGCCGGCATCGTCGCGGCCGCGACCTGGGTGGCCGAGCACCTGCCGTTGTTCAGTCTCAACCTGATCTTGACCACACCCGACGAACTGTGGGCGTTGCGCTACCCGGACACCCACACGTTGTACGTGCTGGATCGCCGAACCGACGTCGGCCGGCCCCGTGAGCCCCTGGATCACGGCTCCGAGCGTAATCACGTCCGCGCCCGGTCGAGCGAACTGGCCGATGTCCCGTGCGTGGTGGTCGCGAGCGAGCCGATGGACGACGACCCCGGCTGGCGGCTCCTGGCCCCCGGGGAACTGCTTCGGGTCGGCGCCGGGCCGCGCGTGCGATCGACCGTCGCCTTGAGCCGGCCGCCCGCGTATCCGCTGCGGGTCACCGATCTGCGTCCGCAAGCGGCCGCGTCGCAGCGGCACGGCTGACGTTCGTCGCGTCGGCGCGGGGGCGACCCCGGCGGTCGAGGCGACGCGGCTGCGGTCGAGGGGAGCGCTCGGGTCGGTCGCACGGTGGCGCGGCGGTGGCGCGGTGGCGCGTCAGGGGGTCGTGGCCATCGCCAGGCGGGCGCATTCGCGGCACGCGCGGGCC
>NZ_WWJX01001173.1 GCF_009865215.1 Streptomyces sp. SID3343
TCAACCGGTTGGAAAGCGTCGATACGGGCACCGTGCTCCTGGACGGCGCCGAACTTCCCGCCGAAGGCCGCGCGTTGGCCCGCCTGCGTACCGAAGTAGGCATGGTCTTCCAGCAGTTCAACCTGTTCGCACACAAGACCGTGCTGCAGAACATCACCCTCGGGCCGGCCAAGGTCAAAGGCGTCTCCGCCGCGAAGGCGGAACAGGAGGCGCGCGTGCTCCTGGAGCGCGTGGGCATCGCCGACAAGGCCGACCATTTCCCCGCCCAGTTGTCGGGCGGGCAGCAACAGCGCGCCGCGATCGCCCGCGCCCTCGCGATGCGCCCCAAGGTCATGCTTTTCGACGAACCGACCAGCGCGCTCGACCCCGAGATGGTCGGCGAGGTGCTCGACGTCATGATCGACCTCGCCAAGGAGGGCATGACCATGGTCGTGGTCACGCACGAAATGGGCTTCGCCCGCCGTGCGGCCGACCGCGTGGTGTTCATGGCCGACGGACAGATCGTCGAGGTCGGTGACCCCGACACCTTCTTCACCGCGCCGACCACCGAACGCGCCCGCGACTTCCTGTCCAAGGTGCTCAGCCACTGAACCGGCCGCCGCGCCCCGCTTTTCCCTCCTCGGGCCACGCCCGACCCCGCAACGCTCCCCGCGTCACCCGAACCCTCGCGAACCGTGAAGGAAGACTTCGATGTCCACGATCCCCGTGCGCCTGCGCCCCCTGCGCCGCCTTCGCACCACCCTGCCGGTGACCCTCGCCGCGCTGTCGCTGACCGCCCTGTCCGCGTGTTCGAGCGACTCCTCCTCCGACGCGGTCCCCGGCGGCAAGAAGCCCGCCGGGGAAAACGTGGCCGGCAAGGTCGACGCCGCCCCCGACGCCTCGATCCTGCCCGGGTCGACGATGGAGAAGATCAAGAAGCGCGGCTACCTGATCGTCGGCGGCTCGCAGGACGCGCCGCTGTGGTCCCAGCTCAACCCCATATCCGGGCAGACCGACGGTTTCGACGCCGACATGGGCAAGCTGCTCGCGAAGTACATCATCGGCAAGCCCGAGGTGAAGATCGTCAGTTCCGCGACCGAGACGCGCGAGGCGCTGCTCCAGAACGGCACCGTCGACGTGGTCTTCCAGACCTACACGATCACCCCCAAGCGCGCCGAGCAGGTCGCCTTCGCCGGCCCCTACTACTCCTCCGGCCAGTCGATCCTGGTCAAGAAGGGGTCGAGCAGCATCAAGCTGCCCGCCGACCTCAACGGCAAGACCGTCATCGCCGGCGCCAACACCCCGGCCATCGCCGCCGTCAAGCAGGTGGCCCCCGACGCCAAGGTCGTCACGTTCGCGAGCGACCCCGAGTGCCTCCAGGCCCTGCGTCAAGGACGCGGTGACGCGTACGTCCAGGACCAGGCGCTCCTGGTCGCCGACGTCAAGCAGAACCCCGACACGACGGTGGTCGGCGAGCCGTTCACCGCCGACCCGTACGGGATCGGCCTCGCGCACGACGACGCCGCGTTCAAGACGTTCGTCAACGACTGGCTGCGCAAGATCGGCCAGGACGGCACGTGGGCTCAGGTGTGGAAGCAAAACCTCGGCACGGTCGTCGAGGGCAACGCCCCGACTCCGCCCGCGATCGGGTCCGTGCCCGGCAGCTGATCCGCCCGGGCCGCCCGTCCGTCCTGTCGGAATCCTCGCGAAAGGTCACCACCGATGGATGTCGTGTCGCGACATCTCTCCGCCTTCACCGACGGCATCACGACCACGCTCGAACTCACCGCGCTCTCCTTCGTCGGCGCCCTGCTCATCGGCATAGTCGTGGCCGCCATGCGCGTGTCGCCCGTCACCGCCCTGCGCGGGGTGGGCACCGCGTACGTGGAGGCCTTCCAGAACACCCCGCTGCTCGTGCTGCTCGTCCTGTTCGTGTTCGGGCTGCCCGAAATCGGCATCATCTTCCCGCTGTTCACCACCGCGGTCATCGTCATCGCGCTCTACGAGGCGGCGTACATCGCCGAGGCGGTCCGATCGGGCATCAACACGGTGTCGATCGGACAGGCCGAGGCGGCCCGCGCGCTGGGTCTGACGTTCGGTCAGTCGCTGCGCCTGGTCATCCTGCCGCAGGCGCTGCGCGGCGTGGTCCAGCCGATCGGCAACATCTTCATCGCGCTGACGATGAACACGTCCCTCGCGGCGGCGGTGGGCGTGGTCGACCTGACCGCCGCCGCGAACCGGGTCAACCTCCTGGAGGCGCAACCCATCCCCGTGTTCGTCGGCGCCGGCCTGGGCTACATGGTCATCTGCGCCGCGGCCGGAATCGTCACCGGCATGATCGAGCGGAAGGTGGCGATCGTGCGATGAGCGCGTCCCGTGTGTTGTTCGACGAACCGGGCCCGATCGCGCGCCGCCGGATGCGGATCGCCACGATCGTGGTCGCGATCGTGACGGCCGGCCTGCTGGTGCTGGCCGTGCGCCGGTTCGCCGACCACGGCCAACTCGACGCCGACAAATGGCGCCCGTACACCACGTGGCCGATGTGGCGATACCTGCTCGAAGGGCTGTGGGCCACGGTGCGCGCGGCGGCCGTCGCGACGGTGCTGTCGGTCCTGGGCGGCATCGTGCTCGCGATGGGCCGGTTGTCCCGGCGGCGGTGGGTACGGTGGCCGGCGACGGCGTACATCGAGGTCATGCGGACCGTGCCGGTGCTGCTGCTCGTGTATCTGGTGCTGTTCGGGCTGCCCCACTACGGCGTCGACCTGCCGTTGTTCTGGAAGCTGGTCGCGCCGCTGTCGGTGTCCAGCGCGGCGATCTTCGCCGAGATCTTCCGGGCCGGGATCCTGTCGTTGGATCGCGGTCAGCGCGAGGCGGGTCTGGCGATCGGGCTGAGCGACGCACAGACGATGCGGATCATCGTGCTGCCGCAGGCGGTTCGCCGACTGCTGCCATCGCTGATCAGCCAGTCGGTCGGCCTGCTCAAGGACACCTCGCTCGGCTTCATCGTCAGCTACACCGAACTGCTGTACAGCGGCCGCATCCTGGCCTCGTACAACCGGCTGCTGATCCAGACGTACATCGTCATCGCGCTCGTCTACATCGTCATCAACGCGTCGCTGTCGAAGTTCGCGCGCACCCTGGAGGCGCGACAGGGCGTCCGGCCGGCCGGTCGACGCAACCTGCGCACCCTCGTGCGGGGTCGGGCCGTCGGCGACCGTGTCTCGCGTCGATCGTGATGTCCGATCGAGGACATCGTCCCACCCAACGCTCAACCCTTTCTGGAGAGTTCATGCAGTACGCGGAACTGGCCGAGGTGAGCCGGTCCGGCTTCGTCGAGAGCCGGCACTTCGGCAGTCTGGTCGCGCTCGACGCGGACGGCCGTACGGCGATCGACCTCGGCGCGTCCGACGAGTCGATTCTGCCCAGGTCTTCGGCCAAACCGTTTCAGGCACTCGCGTGTCTGCGGGCCGGCGCGCCGCTGCGGAACGAGCAGGTGGCGATCGCGGCCGGCAGCCACACCGGGCAGGACTTCCATGTGCGCAGCGTCCTCGACATCCTGTCGGCGGCGAAGCTGGACGAGGACGCGCTGCGGTGTCCGCCGAGCCGCCCGGAGGACGAGGCGGCGTACGCGGCGCTGATCGGGCGAGGCGAGGGCGAGTCCCGGGTCCGGATGAACTGCTCGGGCAAGCACGCGGCGATGGTGGCGGCGTGCGTCGCGTCGGGGTGGCCGGTGGACACCTATCTCGACGCCGACCACCCGCTTCAGGTGCTGGTACGCCAGGGCATCGAGGAGTCGGCGGGCGAGGCGGTCACCCACACGTCGGTCGACGGTTGCGGCGCACCGGTGTTCGCGATGACGCTGACCGGACTGGCACGCGGGGTACGCGCGTTGGCGCTCGCGTCGGACGGGCCCGGGCACACGGTCGCGGCGGCGATGCGGGCGTATCCGCAGTATGTCGGCGGCGACGGGCAGGCCAACACCGAGGTGATGCGATTGCTTCCGGGCACGCTGGCCAAGGGCGGCGCCGAGGGCGTCCTGGTGGCCGCGACGACGGCGGGGCACGCGGTGGCGGTCAAGGTGATCGACGGCAACCCGCGCGCGACGACCGCGCTGGCGCTCGCGGCGTTGGCGGCGCTCGGCGTGGACACGGCCGCGG
The DNA here is from genome assembly GCF_009865215.1 of Streptomyces sp. SID3343. Taxonomy (GTDB): domain Bacteria; phylum Actinomycetota; class Actinomycetes; order Streptomycetales; family Streptomycetaceae; genus Embleya. The sequence goes on from NZ_WWJX01001173.1 coordinate 4,137, forward strand.
CGGCCGAGTGGGCGCGCGTGCCGGTGTTGGGCGGCGGGGTGACGGTCGGGGAGGTCCGGGTCACCGCCGCGCTTTCCTGAGCGGAGAGTTCGGGGAGCATCCCCGCACGCAGCAAGCAGTTTCCCTTACCCACTCCCCCAAGGAGCACAGCGCGATGATCGTCAATCCCGGCCCCAACCCGCCACTGACCTACGAGATCTGCATCGACGACGTCCCGGGCGCGCTCGCCGCCGAGCGGGCCGGCGCGCATCGCGTCGAACTGTGCGCGGACCTGTTCGAGGGCGGTATCACCCCGAGCCTGGGCCTGATCGAGACGACCCTGCGCGCCGTCGACGCGATTCGCGTGCACGTCATCATCCGGCCGCGCGGCGGCGACTTCGTCTTCGACGAATACGAGGTCGCGGCGATGGAGCGGGACGTGATCGCCGCCCGCGAGGCCGGTGCGCACGGCGTGGTGATCGGCGCCCTGACGCCCGAGGGGGACATCGACCGCCCGACGATCGAACGCCTCCTGGCCGCCGCCGGAGACTGCTCGGTCACCTTCCACCGGGCGTTCGACATGACCCGCGACCCGTTCGCGACGCTGGAGGCGCTGATCGAACTCGGCGTCCACCGGGTCCTGACGTCGGGTCAGGACAGCAGCGTGCTCGAAGGCGCGCCGCTCATCGCCGACCTGGTCGACCGCGCCGCGGGCCGCATCGTGGTCATGCCGGGCGGCGGCATCACCGCCCGCAACATCGAGCGCGTCATCGCCGCGACGGGCGCCCACGAGGTCCACTTCGCCGCCGGCGAGGTCTCGGAGAGCACCGCTACGCACCGCAACCCGTACCCCTACATGGGCGGCGCCCTGCGCCAGGCGGAATACGCCCGCCGGGTGACGTCCTTGGGCGGCATCCAGGAGATCGTCGGCGCCACGCGCCGCAACTGACGTCGCCGGCCGCCCCGTTCGGGCCGCCCGGTCCCTCGGCCCGCCCGCCCTCGAGGCCGGGCGGGCCGAT
>NZ_WWJX01001174.1 GCF_009865215.1 Streptomyces sp. SID3343
GTACCCGTACCCGCCCTCGCAAGCGCGCTCCGCCGCACACGTACCCGCACGCGCGCCGCGCCGTACCCGCATCCGCGTCGCGCCCGCACCGCACCGCGCCATACCCGAATCCGCGCCGTACCCGCACCCCGCAGCATCCGCACCCGCGCCGCACCCGCGCCGCACCCAACACACGCCGCCACAAAGGTCGTTCCCACACGCCGGCGACCGTTCACGCAAGCCCGTCCCGGGCTCCGGCCAACCCCTCGCGCAACCGGGCGACGTCCTCGACGTCCTTCGCCCGGCGAGGCCGGCCCGGCATCCAGGTCGGTGTCATCAGCTTGATCTCGATCTGCGCCGCCGCCGAGACGATCGGGCAGGACACCTCGCCGAGCCGTCCGAGCGGCCCGTCGAGCAGGCCGGCCGGCCAGACCGCCCCCGCCCACGGCCCACCCGCCACGACGGGGCGTCCCTCGGGGTCCCGGGCCAGCAGGGCGATACCCACTTCCACGTCGCCCGCGAGGTAGTCGAGCTGTTGTTCCGGCGGCGCCTTCGCCAGCCGGACCCAGCCCCGGGCCGCCAGTACGTCCGTCAGCGCGGGGACGTCGACGGCCCACGCGAACCAGTCGACGTCGCCGTGTTCACGGGTGACCCGGTGCAGAAAGAAGTCCATCGCCCAGCCGCCGCGCAACTGGACCTCGACGTTCGACTCCCGTGCCGACGCGACGAATTCGGCGATCACCTGCAACTGAGCCCGTACGGAGTCCGAGTAGTCGTCCACGGGGCAACGATAGGTCGCATCGACGTGCCGGCAGGATCGACACATGCCGCCGACTCCGCAACCGCCCACGAGCCATGTGCTCTTCGACGTCGACGGCACCCTGATCGACGCCGCCGCCAACCAGCGTCGGGTCTGGAACGCGTGGGCGCAACGCTACGGTCTGGACGGTGCCGCAGTGTACGAAGTGGCCCTGCGTACAAGGCCCGTGGACACGTTTGCCGCAGTCGCGCCGGAACTCGACGCGGCGGAGGCACTGGCGTTGCTGCACGACTTGGAGGACGCCGACGTCCGGGACGGCGCATACACCGCCTTCGCCGGTGCGGCGGAACTCCTACGTGGTTTGCCCGTCGGCGGGTGGGCGCTGGTCACGTCCAACTACGTGCACCGGGTCCGCGGCCGGTTCGCGCGAACCGGCCTGCCCATGCCGGCCGTCGTTGTCGACGCCGCCGCGGCCGACCGAGGCAAGCCGCACCCCGACCCGTACCTCCTGGCCGCACTACTGTTGCGCACCACCCCGGCACGCTGCCTGGTGATCGAGGACAGCCCCGCCGGCGTCCGGGCGGGGCTCGACGCGGGCATGACGGTCTGGACGGTCAACACCGACGAACCCGTGCCCGGCGCCCACCGATACTTCCCGACGCTGCGCGACGCGATCCCCCATGTAACGACGTTCGCCACGCGATAAACGGGCGGCACAAGCGCTTGAGCCCGCAAGGCGGAGCTGCCCCCCACCGCCGACCACCGACCACCGACCACCGACCCTGCGCGAAGCGATCCCCCGTGTAACGACGTTCGCCATGCGATAGACGGGGTCGTGAGTGCTTGAGGCTGCCTGGCGGAGCTGACACCCGCCACCGCCGACTCCAGCCCCTCGATCACCGACCACCGACCACAGACCTCCAACCTCCGACCTCCGACCACCACCCACCACCGACCCTCACGAGACGAGATGCGCGAATGCCACCACGTTGCCCGAGTAGTGGGTCTTCTTGCTGAACGAACCTCCGCACGTGACGACGCGCAGTTCCGGTCGAGTGGCGTCGGCGAAGACGCGTGAGCTGGGGAACTCGTCCTTGGCGAACGCCTCGACCCCGTCCACCTCGAAGATCGCGATGGTGCCGTCCTCGCGCTCGACCTCGACCCGCGCGCCGCGCGCCAACGCCCCCAGAGTGTAGAAGGCGGCCGGTCCCTTGGCGGTGTCCACGTGGCCCACGATCGAGGCCGTACCGGACTGGCCGGGCGTGACGCCGCCCTGATACCAGCCGGCCAGGTTGCGGTTGGCCTTGTCGGGGGCGGCGATGCCGCCGTGCTCGTCCAGACCGACCTTGATGACAGGCGCCGAGACGTCCAGCGACGGGATACGAATCCGGACCGGGGTGGACGCGCTCAGCGGCTGCGCGGCGGCCGGCGAGGCCGGCGGAGGAGGCGAGGCAGGCGGAGGAGGCGAGGCAGGTGCGGGAGACGGGGGAAGCGGGGGAAGCGGCGGCACCGGCGCCGCGAGTTCGCGAGGCCAGTCGAGCGGCGTCGAGGGCAACGGGGAGGCGAGTGGCGGGAGTTCCCGGGGCCAGTCGAGCGGCAGCGAAGGCGATGGGGCCGCCGCCTTCGACGTCGCGAGCGGTACCGCTGCCGCAGCCGACGGGCGTGGCGGCCCCGCCCCATTGTCTGCCGCGCCGATCAACGCGAATCCGCAGATCGCCAGCGCAGCCGAGGCCGCCGCCCAGGGGAGGCGGCGACCACGGCCGGCGTGCTGCCGAGCCGCGGACCCGGTGGGGCCTGCGGGTTCGGGAGATGTCATCGATCAGGCGGCGTTGCCGGCCCGGCGACGGACAGCCACGAATCCGGTCGCCGCAGCGGCGGTCAGGACGACGCCACCCACTGCGAGCAGGGCCGCGTCGGCGCCCTGCGAGCCGCCGAGGCCGGCCGTCGAGGCCGCGGTCGGCGCGGCGCCCATCACGTTGATGGTGCCTTCGAGTTCCTTGCCGTTGCCGCACGCGACGTTGATCTTGTGCTCACCCGTCGTCGCACCGGCCGCGATGGTCGCCTGAGCGGCCAGGTGGTCGCCGCTCACGGTGAGCGTGACCGGAGCCGTGAACGCGGTCGATGTCGCGGTGGCCGAGGTCGTCCCGCAGAGCTTGTCGTCCGAGAGCAACACGATGTCTCCGGGACGACCCGAGTCGGCGATCACCGGGGAGAGGGCGAAAGCCGATCCGGCCGATCCGAGCATGGCGAGACCGGCGATCGTGCCGACCACCGCGATTCGGGCACAGCGCATTTTGTCCTCCAATGGACGGCCCGGGCCGGACACGGCGAGCACCGTGCCCAACTGGAAGCCCCGGCCCCTAGGAACGTAAAAAGCTCACCGGTACTTCGCCACCCGGAACAGCCGAATGGTGCCGATACCATCCCTAACTCCCTGCGGATGGCCCATCAGGCACAAAACCGGAAACGATCCTGGAATCGAAAGACACGAACGACCTGTTCGTGTCCTCCGCCTCCAAGATCGTTTCTCGAGTGGCAGGCCCCCGGCCGCCGAGCGCGGCGTCGTGGTCACGGTCAGGAGACCGGATCGGCCGCCGCCGACATTTCCACGATCGCCCGGTCCTCCACGGTTGCGGGCGTGGCCTCGTCCGTGATGCCGCACGCGCACAGCGCCGCCGACACCTGGGTCGCGTCCACGCCGTCCGGTACCGCCAACATCGCGCCCAGTCGGGGTACTTCCGCGCGTACGCACGGGCCCAGCACCTCGCACGAGCCGGTTTCCAGGAACAGCCCGATCCCGCGTTCGTGCAGTGTCCGCGCGGCGCTGCGGAACCGTACGGGCCGGCGCAGCTGGTCCACCACCCCGTCGCGGAACTCCCGTTCGTCGTGGAAATCGCGGCCCAGTACGGACGAGAACACCGGATACTTCGGCGGGTGGAACGTGACGTCGGCGCCCAGCCGGCGCCATTCGGCGGCCGCCGGTTCGCGTAGCCGGTTGTGGAACAGCGTGCGCACGGTCAGCGGAGCCGAGGACACCTCCTTGCGCCGGGCCAGCGCCGCGAAGGTGTCCAAGGATCGCTCGGGACCCGACACCACCGACTGGTGGTCCGCGTTGTCGCACGCCAGATCGAGTCCGGGCAGCTGCGCGGCGGACAGCAGTTCCATCGTTCGGCGCGGCGGCAGGCGCAGCACCAGCATCCCGGCGGGATCGGTGGGGTACGCCGCGCACGCAGTCTCGCGCGCGAGCAGCAGGCGCGCGCCGTCGCCGGCCGTGTACACGCCGGCTGCGGCGAACGCGGCGACGTCGCCGAGGCTGTGCCCCATGACCACCTCGGGGCATACTCCGAAATCGCGTTCGAGCAACCGGAACACCGCGAGCGAACCGGCGTAGATGGCCAGATGGAAGGCCAGTTCGTGGCGATCGTCGAGCTCGGCGGCGTCCGGAGCGTTGGGGTCGGTGAGCAATCGAGAGGGCAGCAGAGTGGCCGTGTCCCCGACGGCCTCGTCGATCTCGGTCAAGGTGTCGTGTACCGCCGGCAGTGACCGGAGGTGTCGCAACGACCCGGGCAGATAGGAACCCATGCCGGGCATGATCATCGCAATCCGGTGCGCGCTCATGTGATCCTCTCTCGCACGTATGTGCAGGGGCATGGAATGCACCGGCGCCGCACACCCGCAACTCGGGCGGCGGGGTCCGAGGACGAGCCCTCGCGCCGTAATCCAGCACAGACGAGCCGGCCGACCCCCGCAACCGCGCCCCACCGCCGGGGTGGCACGCCGCGCGGGGGAACCGGGCAACATGCCCGATTCCGCCCCGCCTTGAGCCGGCGTCAGTCGACGAGCGCGGTGTCGCGCTGTCTGCCATTCGGGTTGCCGCGACATTCGGCCGGTCGTTCGAGCGTCGTTCAGTTGTTCGAGTCGCCCTCGTCGGTCCGCGAGTCGCACGAGCCGACAGCCCGTCGCCTTCGAACCTCGGCGTCGTTGAGCAGGACGTGTTCATCACCTGCCGCGCCATCGCCGTCGCAATCGTGTCGGCGGCCACGCTCGCCATCCCTGCCCAGTCCGCCGCAGCCGACCCGGACGCCGGTACGGCGGTCGTCATCACCGGCGACGACTACTACGTCTCCGCCGACAGCGTCACCATCCACCACAACCCGACCAAGCACTCGGCGGTCGTCGAGATCGCCCACCGGGGCGACACCCTCACCGTCGACCGCACACACGTCGCCGGCATCGACGCGGGCCCGCCGGGCGCCGGGTGGTGGCTGGAGGCCACGAATCGGCGCACGGGCGCACACGGGTACCTCCCCCAGGCCCGCCCCGCCCCCGAGCCGACGGCCGCCGCCCCCGAGGCCACCG
>NZ_WWJX01000122.1 GCF_009865215.1 Streptomyces sp. SID3343
CAACGACTGCCCGACCACGATCACCCGCTCACATCCGGCGGCAGCCTCGACGATCAGGTCGGCGTACTCCGGCAATCCGGCGCTCTCGTCCTCTCCGGGCAGATCCACCGAGACCACATCCCGCCCGCGGGACCGCAGTTCGGCCTCGACCACATGCCAATACCAGGTACCGCCACCGGCCCCGGGAACCAACACATACACGGCGTCCGTCATGCGCAAGACCCTACGGGGCCGGTCCCTCATCGCCGGGCACGAACACGATTTTCGACTCGGCCCGCACACCTTCGCCCAGGCGGCGAACGCCGGCGGACGGTGGTGCGACGGTCACGCGTGCGGGGGCATCGCGGCGCCGTGCCCCGGTGCCGGTGTTCGGCCGAGCCCCGGCGCCGGTGTCCGCTTGTTCGCCGAGAGGCGGCACAGAGTGTGGCGCGAGCCCGACACGGTGACGCGAGTCCGGATGGGCTCGGTCGGCGGTGGAGGCGCCGGCGACGGACGGCCGCCGAGGGTGTCCTCGAAGCGGCGGCGGATGGGATCCCAGCGGGCGTCGTGGCGAGCGGCCCGGACGGTGGCCCGACGAAGCTTGCGCGGGTGGTCGCGGTAGAAGCGCTCGGCCCAGGGCGAACCGGGGCGAGCCAGCCGGCAGGCCGCGACCATGTTGACCACGGGGACCAGCACGCCGATCACGCCGATCCGGAACTTGCCCTTGGCGAAGGTGATCCCCGCGACCAAGACCGTCAGCAGGACCGCGACCACCCACCCCACCCGATCGCCGACCGTGGTACCCGCGGGCTCCGACGCGTCGAACGGTACGGACCCCGTCACCGCGAGCCCGACCACGGCGATCGCGAGCACCGTGGCCTCGACCGACACCCGGCCCTGTTCGGACCAGTAGACGTCGTCGAGGTGGACGATCATCGCGAACTCGTCGAGCACCAGCCCGGCACCCATCCCGAACAGCACACCCGCGATCGACCGCGCCACGATGTTCCCGCCGGCCCCGACCGCGAGCACGCCGCCGACCAGCGTGAGCACGATGCCCGGGACGACGTGATGGATGTGCACGCCACCCGTGCTCACGTTGCGAAACGGCCCGCGGCCGGCCCGGATCATCCGGGTGATCGTCCGGGTGGCCAGGAACGTCACGAGCAGCGCGGCGAACGCGAGCAGGAGCGGCAATCGGCCGTCCCGGATCACCGTGTCGTGCCACCAACCGGCAACGTCGAGGCCCTGCGCGGTCATGTGTACGATTCCTCCGCGTGTGCGTCGGTCCCCGTGCCCGCGTTCGTCTTCCCGGCCGGACGCGGGCTACGAACGGCGAACGGGTGAACTCGCGGCAGGCCGCTCGGGTGGGCGATGCGGCGGTGACCAAGCGGGCGTCGTTTCGTTGGTGCAGGCATGATCAAGCGCATCGCACTCGTCGTCCTCGCCGGCGTTGCCCTGTCGGTGGCCTTCGCCGTCATCGCCTCGGCCGAGCCGACACCCGACCCCGGGGAGATCACCGGCACCCCGGGCGACCCCTACCCGGACGGCGCCAACGAGCTCACTCGTTTCGACGGGGCGGCGGACATGCTGCCCCTGTAGTCGGCGCCTCCCTGACCGGCCGCCCCCGGCCGATCGATCCGACCGGGGGCGGCCCCGCAGCCCGAGCAGTCCGGAGCCACCCCGAGCGGCCCCGGGAATCTCGCGCGCCCGCTTCCTCTCCCCGGCCCCGGCTCCCGGCCGCCGAACGCCACGAACGCGCCCGACCGATGGCCTCGTCCGGCGCCCGAGCCAACGGCACCCGAGCGAACCGCACCCGAGGAAACCGCACCCGCGCGAACGCACCCGCGCCGACCGAGGCCGACGCTGGAGGCGGTTCGCCTCACCGGCCGTCGAGATCGCGCCGCAACTCCTCGGTCTCGCGATTCGCCGCGGCGAGGTCGGCCGTCATCCTGCGGGTGCCCTCGGCAACGCCCGCGTCCCAGATGCGCTGAACCAGGGCCCCGGCCTCGGCCTGCGACAGGTCCGTCTCGCGCATCACCAACTCGGTCAACTCGATGATCGGGTGCTTGGCGTCCATCCCCCCAGCACACCGCCGCTCCCACCGTTGCGCACCCCGAGCACCGCCTTTCGGACCAAGCGGTCGCGGGCCACCGGCCCAGCCGCCCACCCGGCGACCCGCGGGCCGCCGGGTCGGTGCCGCAGCCTCATCGGTCGGTCGACAGCAAGTGGCGGTAGCTGTCCGGGTTTTCGATCAGGAAGTCGGTGAACGAGCGAGGCGGGTGACCGGTCAGGTCCTCGACCGCCGAGGACACCACGTTCAACTCGCCGACGGCGATGGCCTCGTACGACGTGACCCAGCCGGTCACCTCCCACTCGGCCGCGTCGTACCGGGCCCGGGAGGCGTACGCCTCGTCCGGGGTCTCCGGTACGTAGGTCACCGTACGGCCGACGAAGCGGGTGAGTTCGGCCGCCGCCTCGGTGAGGGTGAGCGCGGCGGGCCCGGTGAGGTCGTACACGGCCCCGTCGTGCTCCCGATCGGCCGACAGTACGGCCGCC
>NZ_WWJX01001175.1 GCF_009865215.1 Streptomyces sp. SID3343
GAGCGGCAGCGCCGCGGCGCATACCGCCGGCACCGTCTCGGGCAGCGGGGCGAGCGCGTCCGTGGGCACCGCGACGTACTCGGCCCAGCCGCCGGCCATCGGGTGGCCCACGACTCGGGTACACACGGCCGGGCCGGTGCCGTCGGCCGCCGCCTGGACGACCAGGCCCGCGACGTCCTTGCCCGGGCGCTCGTCCGGGCCCGGGGTCGCCCCTGGAGCCGGAGCGGGTCGCTCCAGCCGGAAGGTCTCGCCGCGATTGAGCGAGAACGCCTCGACCTTGACCAATGCCTCGTTCGGGCGGGGCCGCGGCTGCGGCGCGTCCGCGAACGCGACCCAAGAGTCGGTCCGACCGGTGGACACCAACGCTTTCACGACCTGTCACCTCTTCGTTCGATGTGCGACGCGTTCGACGTGATCGACGTGATCGACGTGATCAGTGCGTCCAGCGCGCCCGATGCGATCGACCCGGCCGGGCGGCTCCCGTCCGGTGACGGGTTCAAGGAGAGCGCGTACGAGCGGAGAGGATCCAACAACCGGCCGTCGATCCCGACAACCTTTGGTTGTCGCCTATGGTGAGCGGCATGGATCTCGACCTCGCTCGGGTCCGCGCGTTTGTCGCGGTGGCCGATCTGCGGCATTTCGGTCGGGCCGCCGAGCAGCTGACGATCACTCAGCAGGCGTTGTCCAAGCGGATCGCGCGCCTGGAGGCCGACCTCGGCGCGACCCTGTTCGACCGCGCCGGCAAGGGCGCCTCGCGGGTCACCCTCACCGACGCCGGTGAGCGCTTCCTCGAACCCGCCCGCCGCGTGCTGGCCGCCGGAGACCTGGCCGTCGGGTCGGTACGGGGTACGCGCTCCGCGCTGCGGGTGGACGTGTGGGGGCACCTGTACGCGCCGATGCGCACGGTGGCCGAGGTGATCGCGGCGGCGCCCACGCTCGACCTCGAACCCGGCGCGGGCCGCGACCTGCCGTCGGTGGTCGCGGGGATCCTGCGCGGCGACGTGGACGCGGGGTTCGGTCGGGTGCATCCGCTGCCGGATCGGGATCTGTCCGCGCTCACCCATCGGCTCGTGCGGCTCGAACCGATCGACGTGGTGATGGGGGTCGGCCACCCGCTCGCGCACGCAGATCGGCTGCGGCCGAGCGACCTGCGCGGCGGGGTGCTGTGGTGTCCGGCGGCCGTGAGTCGGCTCGACTTCTTCAAGCGGTTCGCCGACGCGTTCGGGATCGGCGCGTGGTCTGCCGGGCCGAACCTGGGCCTGGAGCACTTCGTGAACCACCTGAGCACGGATCCGACGTGCTTCTCGTTGCTTCCGGCCGACAGTCCCCTGCCGGAGGGGTCGGTGGTACGGTCCGTCCCGCTCGTCGAGCCGACCCCGCTCTACGCGTGGTCCCTGATCTGGCGCGCGGATCGTCCACACCCACAACTCGACGCACTGCTGCGCGAATTCGGTCGAGTGGGCGCGCGGCGCCGCTGGCTCGACCACGACCCGGTCCGGGACTGGTTGCCGGACACGGAGATCACGGCCGCGGCACGCTGAAGTTCGGCTTCACTCGGGCACATTCCACCGCTATCCGGTCAAGTCGCTCCAGAACCCGACCGTCGAGACCGCGTCCCGCCGGGTAGCACCGCCGAATTCCACCGCTACCCAGTCCACGAGATCGACTCCGTAGCACACCACGTCCGTCTGCATGATCGACAAGACCGGATGCCCCCACTGGCCCGCCACCCCCGGCAGGTAGCGATGCCCGTAGACCGGGATCAGCTGCGGCACCTTCGCCAGCTGATACCGGGCCGACCTGATCGCGTGCTTGAGCTGTGCGGGGCGCGGGCCCCAATCCGCCGGCCAGAAGGCGTTGTTCTCGACGTCGAACAGCACCCCGTCGACCGGCCACGCCAACCGGGTCCGCAGGTTTCGGGCGTTCCCGTCGCGCCAATCGGGCCAACTGCCGCCCGTCGGCAGCCCCACCGACAGGAACAAGCGGTGGTCGGCGGCGAAGCGGATCCCGTAGTCGCGCTCCACCTCGTCGAGTTCGGCCCCGGTCAGGCCGGGCGCGATCTCGGCCCCGGTCCGCTCCTGCGCCGCGCGCATGTCCTGGTCGGTCGGATGGGCCGGGGGCGGTGTGGTGCTCATGGCAACCGAGCGTAGTCCGCGGCCCCGAGCGTCGCCGTCACCCACGGCCGAGGCGTCTCCGTCACTCATGGCAACCGAGGCGTCGCCATCACCCACACCCGAGCGTCACCCACACGCGGAGCATCACCCGCCCCGGGCCCCACCGTCACCCACACCCGGAGCGTCACCCACACGCGAAGCATCACCCGCGCCGGGGCCCCACCGTCACCGAAGCGTCCCCGTCACCCACACGCGAAGCATCCCCGTCACCCACATCGAGGCATCGCCGTCACCCACACCGGGTGAGTTTTCTCGATCCGAGCCCGGTAACGGGCTGAATGTCGGACGATCGGTGTTCTAGCATGAATGCTCGATTGCCTGAGGTTCGGTGATTTCCGGCCGGCTCGCAGAACAGTCCCGATGACGTCTTCTCGAAGTCGTCACCCGGGGCCGCATTCGAGGCCGCTTTCGAGACTGGGATGATGAACGGTCGGGGGACCCGTTGATCGACGATGTTCGGCATGCCCCGCGGGCCGTGCGATGACGGTCACGCTTCTCGCCGCCGTCGCGGCCTTCATGTCCTGGTGGCCGTCCTGATGTGGTTCGGAAAACGTCGTAGACCCTCCTCCGCGGCCGCCCGCAGCGCGCCTTTGCTCGCCAAGGCCGAGGCCGCGCACAACTCCGGCCGGCTCGACGCGGCCGATCGCGCCTACCGCCGGGTCGCCGAGTCGCTGGAGAAAGCCGGCGCCGAGTCCGCCCCGGATGAAGGCCCCGACATCACCGAGGCCCGCGGCCGAGCCCTCGTCGGGGTGGGCGAGATCGCGAGCCGTCAGGGTCGCTCCGCCGACGCCATCGCCGCCTTTCGGGAAGCCTTCACTCTCACCGTCCTGCCCGCCTCGGCACTGGAACTGGTCGCGGCCGACGCCGCCCGCCGTGCCGCGCCGGATCCGCTCGACCTTTCCGTGTGCGTCGACCTCGTCGTGCGTACCGATACCGATCCCGACCATGTCGCGCACGAGTTCCTGGAAGGCCGTTGTACGGTCACCTCCGGTCTGAAGAAGGCCGAGGTCGCCGCCGTCGAGCAGTTGGCCGCCCGCATCGAAGCGGGCGCGCCCCGGATCGAGTGGGCGATCTTCGGCCGCGCGTGCGCGCTGCGCGAGTTGGGCCGTGCCCGCGAGGCCACCGCGGCGTTCGAGCGCGCGGAGGCCCTGCTCCCGCGGGCCGCGACGGGATACGAGCTGGGCCGGCTGTATCGCGACGCCGGCCGCGCCGAGGACGCGCTGGCCGCGTTCGAGCGCTCGCTGACCATCGAGCCGGAGCGGCCCGAGGTGCTGTACGCGATGGCGCTGACCCATCTGCGCCGCACCCCCGGCGACACGGCGTCCCGCCGCGTGGCCCTGGAGGCGGCGGTCGGCCTGTTGAGTCGCACGTGCGTACTGGCTCCCCACCACGCGCAGGCGTGGTTGGGCCTGGGCCGCGCCCGGCACGCGCTCGGCCACGACCGGGCGGCGCTCCAACCCCTCGCCAAGGCCGCCGAGCTGCTGCCCCGCTCGCCCGAGGTACAGGTGGAGTACGTCGAACTGACGCTCGCCCAGGGTGAGCGGGCGGGCGCGTTCACCGCCCTGGGCCGCGTCCTGGCGGTCGACCCCAGGCACGTGCGGGCCAACCTGATGTTGGGCACGCTGCACGACGAGGACGGCGATTTCGCCGCCGCCAAGCCGTGCTTCGAGCGCGTGGTCGCACTCAGCCCCGACGATGCCCGGGGCCGCTTCGGCCTCGGCCGCGCGCTGTTCGAGTCGGGCGATCCCGAGCGAGCCGCCGGCCACCTCGCGGCGGTCCGCGACCGCAATGCCGCGCAGCACGAGTTGTTGGGGCGCGCGTACAGCGCGGCCGACGATCCGGCCGCGGCCGACACGGCGTTCGCGGACGCGATCGCGGCGGGCGAGGACAGTGCGCAGGTGCACCACCGGCACGGGTGCGCCCGGTTGCGCGCCGGCCTGCACGCCGACGCGATCACGTCGTTTTGGCGCGTGCTCGACCGGGCCGACGAGGATTCCCCGCTGGCCGCCGAGGCATTGCTCTTCCGCGGCATCGCCTACCGCGAAGAGGGCGACCTGGGCGCCGCGCGGGCCGACGCCGATGCGGCGATCGAGGCCGCGCCGCGCGACGTGCGCACCCACTACGCGCGTGGTTGCCTGGCCGTGGCGGAAAACGAATGGGCGCTGGCGGAGCGCGAGTTCGCCGCCGCGAGTCGGATCGATCCGGAGTACGCGCCGGCCCGCTTCGGGGCGGGCCTGGT
>NZ_WWJX01001176.1 GCF_009865215.1 Streptomyces sp. SID3343
CCAGCACGCGCGCGGCCACGTCGGCCACCTCGACCGGGTTGCGGTAGTTGGTGGTCAGCTCGAACTCGTAGCGGCGGCGCTCGCGCAGCGCCTCGGCCATCGCGTCGGCCGAGGCCCGCGGGTCCTCCCACGCGCTCTGGGCGGGGTCCTCGACGATCGTCCAGGTCGCGTGCCGGCCGCGGCGGCCGAGCATGCGCCACTGCATGGGGGTCAGGTCCTGCGCCTCGTCGATGACGATGTGCGCGTACTCGACGGGCTCGTCCTCGTCCTCGTCGCGCGGCCGGCGCGCGCCGCGCCCGCCCGCCATCCGGTCGGCGTAGGTGGTGACCTCGCTGATCTCGTCGGGGGCGTCGCGACCGACGGTCTCGCCGGAGAAGATGTCCCGGCCGTCGACGACGTACGGGTTGTCCTCGTCCGGGTTGCCCTGCGCGACCGTGCGCTTGCGCGGGACGGGGCCGAGCAGACCGGTCAGTTCGTCCATCAGGGCGACGTCGTGGAAGGACACCTCACCGGTGCGCGCGGTGCGCTGCCACGTGCTCGCGAGCACGTCTACCTGCACAGGAGTGAGGTTGCGTTCCAACCGGCGCAGCCGATCGCGGTCGGCGAGGCCCGCGAGCACGTCGACCGGCCGCTGCAGGGGCCACCACGCGCGCAGGAACTCGGCGAACTCGTCGCGCGCGGCGACGTCCTCGTGGAACGAGTCCTTCTCGCTGCGCGACGCGCCGCGCTGGAGCAGCCGCGACCACAGCTCGGTCAGGATCTGGCGGGCCACCTGCAGGCGTGCGGTGTTGGGGCCGCGGCGGTTCTTGGCGAGCACGTCGCGGCGGATCCGGCGCAGCGTCTTGTTGTCCAGGACGATGCGGGTGCCGCGGTGTGACACCACGAACTCGGTCGGCGCGCCCGCGGGCACCTCGGCCACGGCGCGGCGCATCAGGTGGACCATCTCCCCCGCGCCCTTGAGCCGGGCCGCGGCGGCGGAGTCGTGGTAGTGGGCCTCGACGCCGTCGACCATGTCGCCCAGCGAGCGCAGCACGGCGCCGCCTTCGCCCAGCGAGGGCAGGACGCGTTCGATGTACGCGGTGAAGCGCGGGTTGGGGCCGACCACGAGCACACCGCGCGAACCGAATCGTTGCCGGTAGCGGAACATCAGGTAGGCGACGCGGTGCAGCGCCACGGCGGTCTTGCCGGTGCCCGGGCCGCCGCGCACGATCACCGAGCCGTCGATGGGCGCGCGGATCGCCTCGTCCTGTTCGCGCTGGATGGTGGCCACGATGTCGTGCATCGAGCCGTCGCGGGTGCGCGAGAGAGCGGCCAGGAACGCGCCGTCGCCGACGATGACCATGTCCGCGGACGCGGCGTCGGGGTCGAGCAGGTCGTCCTCGATGTCGACCACGGAGCGGCCGCGGCAGTGCAGCACGCGGCGGCGTACGACGCCCCGTCGGTCGTCGGGGGTGGCGCGGTAGAACGCCTCGGCGGCCGGGGCGCGCCAGTCGACGACGAGCACCTCGCTGTCCTCGTCGCGGATGCCGATCCGGCCGATGTGGCGGATCTCCTCGTCGAGCTGGTCGAGCCGGCCGAAGACGAGGCCGTCGTCGGCGGCGTCGAGCGAGCGGGCCCACAGTTCGGCGCGGTAGACCATGACGTCACGCTCGACAAGGGCCGCTCGCGTGCCGACCTGAGCCTGCCGGTAGCCCTGGCGCAGAAGCGCCTGGGCCTCGTCGCGCATGTGCTCCAGGCGCGTGTAGGAGCGGTCGACGTGGCGCTGTTCCGCGGCGAGCTCGCGTTCCTTGGCCTGGGGGTCGCCTGCCGGCGCGGGCATAGTGATGCTCCTTGTGACGTGACACAGGTCGACGCCCACGGTGGACGCGCGCCGATGATCGTATGTCTCACCGGCGTTGTCCCCCGCGGACCGATCCGCCCACGGGGGTTGCGGCTGGGGTCGGGGGTCGTCCCCCGAAGGACACAGTATTCGTGTCGGGGTCACGTCTTGGTGACAGCGGGGGCCGCGTCTTGGTGACAGGGCCGGCCGCGGCTGGGTGACAGCGCGGGCGGCGGCCCGGTGGAGGGCGGGCTGTGACCTGGGTGGAGGGCGGGCTGCGGCTTGGCTGGAGGACGGGCTGCGGCTTGGCTGGAGGGCGGGCTGTGACCTGGTGACAGCGTGGGCTGTGGCGCCTTCGGAGCGCTCCGGGGCGGTCCGAGAGCGTCGTCGGGGTCGGGTCACACTCGGCGGGCGCGCAGCCTGCGGACGGCGACCACGACGCCGATCAGGCCCACGAGGCCGAGCATGCCCCACAACCACATCGACACGTCGGGCCCGCCGTCACTGTTCGCGGCGTCCGGTGTGAGCGCGGCCTTGACGGGCTCGGCCGGGGGCGGCGGCGGGGCGGCCACGGTGATCACGAAGCTCGCCTTGGACTCGTGCTTGGCCTGGGCGCTGTCGGAGACGGTGGCGGTGAACCGGGTCTGCCCGGGGGCCGAGGGGGTGCCCGAGAGGGTGCCGGTGGCGGGGTCGAGGGTCAGACCGTCCGGGAGCGGTTCGTCGGTGATCCAGTGGTACGGGGCGGTGCCACCCTGCGCGGTGAGGGTCGCGTTGTAGGGCCGGCCGACGACCCCGGCCGGGAGTGCCGCGGCGGGCAGCACCAGGGCTGCGGCGGGCGTCGCGTCGGCGGGTGTGGACGGGTCGGATTCGCCGACCACGTTGATCGCGATCACCACGTAGGTGTAGGTCGTGTCGTTTTCCAGGCTCTCGTCGGTGTAGGTGAGCGACTCGGCGCCGAGTGTGGTCAGCGAAGGCGCGTCGGCGGCGGCGCCGTCGCTCGCGCGGCGGATTCGGTAGCCGGTGACCGGGCTCGCGCCGGTGTCGGCGGGCGGCATCCAGGTCAGTACGGCCCGGCCTTGGCCCGCGGTGGCGGATAGGCTCGTCGGCGCACCGGGCTTGGTGCTGCCGGTGCCGGTCAGCGCGATCGCGCGGTTGCCGCCGGCGATGTTGCCGGTGAGGGTGAGCGTGCCGGTGGCGGGACCGCGCTCGGTGGGCGTGAACACGATCGCGAACGTGCAGGCCGACCCGGCGGGCACGTTGGTGTTGGGACCGGTCACGCACGTGCTGCTCTTGGTGTCGATGGTGAACGGGCCGTCCACGCCGACGGCGGTCAGGCCGAGCGGGGCCTCCGCGCCCACGGTGATGGGCAGGTTGCGGGTGGCGGGCCTGCCGACGGGGCCGACCCCGAAGTCGACGGCGGTCGCGAGGTCGCCGATCGTGGCGGCCGGGACGGTGAAGGTCACCACGGCCCGGCCCGGCCCCAGCCCGCCCGTGTCGGCGAGTTGGGCGGTGGGGAACACGAGCCGGTCGACGAAGGTCCCGGTGCCGCCGGCGACCGGTGCGAACATCCACGGCAGGCCGGGCCGGTCGGGAGTCAGGGTCGTGCCGATCGCGTCGATGCGCACGCTCAGGGACGAGCCCGGTTGGACGAGGCCGGTCGGGGCGACGGCGGCGCTGCCGGTCACGGACGCGCCCTGGGCCCCGCCGACGGGCGCGGACGCCCCGTACACGGTCACCGACATCGCGGTCGCGCCGGCGGGGACGAT
>NZ_WWJX01001177.1 GCF_009865215.1 Streptomyces sp. SID3343
AACCCGGCGGCGTCGACACGACGCCACCGGGCCGCTCGGCTTGTCCCGGACGCCGGTGCGTCCGACATCGGCGACAAGCCTTCGAAGCACCGGCCGAAGAGGGTCGACCGGTGCAGTCGACCGGTCGGCCGGTGCGGTCGACGGATCGACCGGTGAAGTCGACGGATCAGCCGGTGAAGTTCTTGAAGAGGGTGGTGAATTCGTAGGGGGACTGGGCGATGCTGCTGCACGAGGGCGAGACGCCGCCGCCGGGGCAGGAGCCGTTGTCGCGGCCCACCGACCAGAATCCCAGGCGACCGATGTGGTTGGTGTTGGCCCACGTGACCAGCTTGCCCGCGTCGGACTGCGTGAAGATCTTGCCGTTGAAGTTGCGACCGATCATCGGCGTGACCGCGAGCATGCGCTTGAGCTCCGCGTCGGACTTGGCGGGCCAGATCTCCTTCATCTGGCGCAGGGTCGCCTCCGATGCCGCGATCACCGCGTCGCCCCACACCGGACGAGAGGTGCCGAACTCCATCGTCATCGCGTTGACGATGTCGACGGAAACGCCGTTGTCCCGCGCGTTCTTGAGCAGGTCCACGCCCAGGATCGGGGTCAGACCGTAGTCGTCGCCCTGGATCATCAGGGTGAAACTGACCGTGGTGCCGGGGCGGTCGCGTTGGACCCTGGCCAGCGCCTTGTTCATGGTGTCGACCGGGATGGACGCCTCGATGTCGATGTCCAGGTGCTTGACACCGAGCGTGTCGATGATCTTGAGATACGCGCCGGCGAGAGCGTCGACCGAACCGCAGGACGCCTCGAGGTAGGGGCCGGCCGCGCCGCCGGTGGCGACCACCACGTCACCACCCTGGGCCCGAAGTGCGTTGATCTGGTTGACGATACGTGGTTCGGCGAGCGGGATCGTGCCGCCCCACTGCGGATCGCAGCCGCTGTTGCTGCCGAGGACGAAGGCCAGCGTGAAGACCTTGTGGCCGGTGGCCGCGGCGACCTCGGTCAGGGTCGGTGACTCGCGGGTGATGTCGATGTAGGGGACGCTGCGCACCGAACCCGGCGGCGGGTTGTCGGGGCCGCCCGGCGTGGTGCTCGCGGCGAGGTCGGCCGTGAAGGCCGACAGGTTGCCCGTCGGGTCCTTGGCCCGGACCTTGACGGTGTACGACCTGGCCGCGGCCAGCCCCGACACGGTCGCGTTGGTGCCGGTCACGGTGGTCGCCGCGGCGCCGTCGACGAAGACGTCGTAGCCCGAGACCCGGTCGTTGTCGGTCGACGCGTTCCAGGCCAGGGTCAGCGAGGAGGACGACGCGCCGCTCAGCCGCAGGTTGCTCGGGACGGTGGGGGCGGTGGTGTCCGGTTGGGCCGGGCCCGTACAGGGGTTGCCGTTCAGCTTGCAGTTGGTGGGAGCTGCGGAGCCCGCGCCCAGGAAGCCGAAGGACGCGGCGGCGCCGGGGGCGAGCGTGCCGTTGTACTCGCGGTTGGTGAACACGTAGTGCCCGCCGGTCGATCCGGTTTGCAGGGCGTCCCAGTACGAACCGACCGTGGTGCCGGCCGGCAGGTCGAACTCGACGCGCCACGTGGTCAGCGTGGTGCTGCCCTGGTTGCGGATCGTGTACTGGCCGGTGAAGCCCGAGCCCCAGTCGGACGCCTTGGCGAAGGTCGCCTCGGGAGTCGCGGCGTTGGCGACACCGCCGGGGAGCGCGACGAACGCGAGTGGTGCGGTGATGCCCACGGCGAGCAGCCGCGCGAGCGAACGCAGGCCGCGCCGGGCCCGGTGGCGCGCCGGCGGGACGAAAGACGGAGGGGACGCGGAGGACGCGGAAGTGCCGTTGCGCCGGCGGAAGCGGGACGGAGTGGTGCGGTGGTGCTGCGCGTGGAACGCAGGTCTCATGAGCCGAGCTCCTGGACACGTCGGGATACCGAAGTGGATGGGGACACGCTGCCGTGCGTACGCCGCCGGTCTGCGTACGCCACCGCTCGCGGCCAAGCGACGGGGGAATACGGCCATGCCGGGGCGGCCGTCGCCCACACTTCGTCGACCGTCCTCGCACCGACAATGGTCTATACCAACCAGCGTCTCGTCCATAGGTCCGGCCGATCGATTTTCGCGCAACCGCTTTCGGCACCCCTCGCGAGACCCCACGCTGCCCCCGGCGAATTCTCGACCCGGACCCGACCCCGGCCGACCATCACCCGACCCGGATCCGGTCGGGGCCTGCCCCGGGCGCGCCTGCTCCCGGCTCGGAGAATTTTCCGAAAGTAAACCAATCTTTCACCTGACGAATCGTCAGAGTGCCTGCCCCGCAGGCCAACCCGGATATCCGTCGGCTCGGATGCCCGTGTCCGGAAGGAACCAGCCCGGCGCCGGCCGCGGCGGAACCGGAAAGTTTGGCTCCGCAGTCTTGCGCCGACCGCCCGCCGCGGCGAATCTGGGTACGACCGCAGCCATTGGTCTAAACCTGTCCCGGGTAGACCACCGGCTGCGGCCTGGCAGCACGCCGGAAACACGGGATCCGTCGCGGCCCACCGCGGATGCCGGTTCGACCGCGCCGCCCCCACCACACGGGGGTCGGTGCCTGCCCGTCCCCGGTACCACCGGCAACACCCGCTCCTGGAGGGCGTTTCATGAAGTCTCGACGCAAGGTCGCGGCGTTGGCCGCCTCGTTCTGTCTGGCGCCGCTGACGATCGCCGCGCTGTCGACAGGCAGCGCGCAGGCGCACGGCACGCTGAGCAACCCGCTGAGCCGCACCGGCACGTGTCGCGCCGAGAACCCCGAGAACCCGTCGTCGGCCGCGTGCAAGGCGGCCGTGGCGCTGGGTGGCACGCAGCCCGTGTACGACTGGAACGAGGTCAACCTGGCCGATGTCAACGGTCGGCACAAGGAGTTCATCCCGGACGGCAAGCTGTGCAGCGCCGGGCGGGACAAGTACAAGGGCTTCGACCTGCCGCGCGCCGACTGGCCCGCGACCAACGTGAGCCCCGGTGCCACGTTCAACTACCTGTTCCGGGCCACGTCGCCGCACCGCGGCACGTTCCAGTTCTACGTCACCAAGGACGGGTACGACCCCACCACGCCGCTCAAGTGGTCGGACCTGGAGGCGACGCCGTTCCTGACCCAGACCGATCCGCCGTTGGACAACGGCTCGTTCACCTTCGCCGGGCGGATGCCGGCGAACAAGACCGGTCGGCACCTGATCTACGTCGTCTACCAACGCAGCGACAGCCCCGAGGCGTTCTACTCGTGCTCCGACGTGGTGTTCGGCAGCGCGGCCGTCGCCGCGCCGGCCGCGGTGAGCGCGGCCTCGGCCCCGCTCGCGAACGTCACCGGCGCGCCGTACATCGAGAAGGCGCCCGCGGCGATCAACGCGGCCCCCGTCGCCGCGACGGACGAGGGCCCCGCAGGCGTTCCGCGCGCGGCCGGCGTC
>NZ_WWJX01001178.1 GCF_009865215.1 Streptomyces sp. SID3343
GCCTCCCACCACGCCTTCACCGTCGTCACCGACGTCCCGGTCTACTTCTGCGACCCCGCCAGCCCATGGCAACGCGGCTCCAACGAAAACACGAACGGCCTGATCCGGCAGTACTTCCCCAAAGGCACAGACCTGTCCGTCCATACCCGCGAACGCCTGGACGCCGTCGCCGCCGAACTCAACGGCCGCCCACGCAAAACGCTCGACTGGGAAACCCCAGCCGAGCGCCTGCATAAACTGCTCGCCACGACACATCAGTGATCATGTGTTGCGACGACCCCTGGAATCCGCCCCAAGTGGGGCCCTCTGTCGACTTCGACCCGCAGAACCCACCGAGCGCGGTGCCAACCACCCTCGGCGCGGTCGAGCTACCAGGCCAACGTTCCCGGACACCTACGCGGGCTCCAACGGCGGCAGTTTCACCGTCGCACAGGTACCTGTCGATCCACCGGCTGAACTCTCCCAGCGACGACTGACGGACGAGGACAACCCCTTCCGGCGGCAACTCCGTCAGCTACTGAACGCCAGCGAACTCCCCAACGTCACGCTGCGCGTCATCCCTCGGGAAGGCGGGGAGAACGGCACTCAGAGCGGTTCGTTCAATATCTTCGAGTTCGACAGCGTCAACGATTTTGCATTCGCCGAATCGGTCGCCGGTAGCGTGTTCATGGAGGCGGAGATGGACCTACGCCGTGTACACCGGCTCTACAAGGGTCTTGCCGATGCAGCTCTCTCGTCCGAAGAGAGCCGCGATTTGATCACGAGTATAGAAAGGAGACCTCGCCGCATGAACGTAACCGATCTGTACAACGTCAGCCTGGACGACGCATCTTGGCGGAAGAGTTCCTACACCGCGAACAACGACCAGTGCGTCGAGATCGCCGAACTTGGCGCGCTTCCTGCCGTGGCGGTGCGGGACTCGAAGAACCCGCATCTCCCGGCAAGTCGCGTTTCACAGGCCGCTTGGCGGCAGTTCATCGCTGCCGCCAAGGCCGGAGGCCACGTCCAGGCATGACAGCTCACGACAAGGCGGACCTGTACGCCATCGACCTCTCGAACGTCGCGTGGCGAACCGCGCCCGGCGCCGCACCCGACGATCGCATCGAGATCGCCGCGATTCCGGGTGGTGGCATGGTGCTCCAAGCACCGCCCCGATTACGGTGCCGTGGTCCGTACCCTGGACGCCCTCGTCGGGCCGCGGAGGAGACTGCTTGGGAGACCTACGGGTCCGCTTCTCGATACGTGGGTCTACCAACCCGTTCCCGACCGGCGCGTCCTGATCGTGACTTTCGGCGTCCACCCCCTCGACACCACGACGGCCCCGGTTCTCAGCCATGAGCACAAGGAGATCGGCCTCTTCGCCCGCGCCGAGATCCCCGACCTGTTCACGCCCGACGGGTACAAGCGCTCGATCGAAACGTGGTTCGACCATCCCCGGCGGCCCTGAATCGGGCATGACCGGAGCACGCCGCTGCACATGCGGGCGCTGTTGGTCCGTCTCGGCAAGTCCGCGCGAAACTAGGCGCGTTCGCTCGCGTGGTGTCGCTGATGCCGTGGCCGGGAAGGTCGACGGGGCCGAGCAGGCGGAACTCCGTACGGAAGCAACTACCCGCGGATAGCGTCGTGTTCACGGTTAAGGGGGATCGTGATGACGACGGAACGTGCGTTTCCGCCCCGCGTGACAGCCGCGGAGCGGGTCGCTGTCGAGGCGGGATTCGAGAACAGTTGCCTCCCGGAAGTAGGCAGGCTGCTCGGCCTCGCCGCGGCCGCGAAGCCGAATGGCGTCGTCGCGGAGAGCGGCACCGGCTCAGGAGTGGGTACTGCCTGGCTGCGCAGTGGCCTCGGCGCGGGTGCGCGCCTGGTCACGGTGGAGCGGGACGAGGATTTGGCCCGTCGAGCGGCCGGTGTCTTCGCGGACGACGACCGGGTCGACGTTCTCACCGGGGACTGGCGGCTGCTTGAGCAGTACGCCCCCTTCGATGTCTTCTTCTGCGACGGTGGAGGCAAGCGTGACGACCCCGAGCGGGTCGTCGAACTGCTCGCTCCCGGTGGCCTTCTCATCCTGGACGACTTCACCCCTTCGCCCCATTGGCCGCCTCGTTTCGGCGGCAAAGTGGACGAACTCCGCCTGTTCTACCTCACCCATCCGGCCCTGAACGCCACCGAAGTGCTCACGACACCGCTCGCTGCAACGATCGTCGCGGCCCGCCGTCTCTGACCGGGAACCGGCGACGGCGCCGACGAAGCCATGTGGGGCCGCCACGAGTTCGGCTTCTCCGTCGACGTCGCCTTCTCCCGGCCCCCGCCCCCGGAAGTCCGCCGCCGACTGACCGAACTCACCGCAGCGCCGACACGAACCCGGCGTCCGCCCGGTGAACGCCTCCGCCTACATTCCGACCGTGGACGGACCCGGCGGAGTCGGCAAGTCCACCACCGTCGCAGCGATCACCCGACACCCGCGCGACACCGAGCACGCCGAGCACGCCGAGCACGCCGTACGTCTACCGCGAACTCGACCTCTACGAAATGGCGATCGACATCCTCGAAGCCATGACGGAGCCCACTCTGCGCTTGGACGCGGACGCCCTCACCCCCGCGAGTGCATCCGCGGCGATCCTGCCCGCGATCCGGATTCGGTCGGCTACCGTCGCACCCGACCCCGTCCTGCGACCCGGACAGAGAACATGACCCACACCGGCCCCGTCATCGACGTGCACCTGATCCTTCGCCGCGGAGATGAGATCCTGCTGTCCCAGCGTGGTGGCTCGTACGGGCACGGACTGTGGCACGCCCCCTCGGGCAAGCTCGACCCCGGCGAGACCGTGACGGCCGCTGCGGTTCGGGAGGCGTCCGAGGAAACCGGAGTCGTCGTCGATCCCGATCACATCCGGCTCGTCCACACCGTCCATCACCATCAGGGTGACGGCGCCCCCGGCCGCATCGGATTCTTCTTCGAAGCCACCGAATGGGAGAACGAACCGATCAATCGGGAACCCGACAAGTGCCTGCGGCTCGCCTGGTTCGCCGTCCACGGTCTTCCCGAGGAGCTCATCCCCTACCCGGAGGCGGGACTGCGCGGATACCTCGACGGCAACACCGGCCTCACCGTTCATGGTTGGCCATCGGGTTCGGTGCGACGCTCGTAGACGCCTCGGTCGAGCGCACTCGGCCTCGGCCGGCCGGGCCTTGACGGGGACCGGCCGTCACCGGCGGCTTCGCCTTTGGGCGGCGGGAGTTGTTCCCACGCGGTTCTACGGCACCGGGCAGCGGGGTCCGCCCGCGTAGCCCGGGTTTCGGGCGGCCCTTGGGCAGTTCGAGGGTAGGTGGGCCGGCTGCGGATTCGCCTTCGGCGGCGGGAGTCGTTCCCACCCGCACCACCCGTTGCGTTCCGC
>NZ_WWJX01001179.1 GCF_009865215.1 Streptomyces sp. SID3343
ACCACCCAGAAAATGACACCCCCGCCCAGTACCGTTGGGCAGCATGTCGCGCCTTGACGAACCGCTCAAGAAACTCGTCGGCGACCGTACGGCGACGGTGTTGGCCAAGTCCCTCAAGTTGGACACCGTCGGTGATCTGCTGCGCCACTACCCCCGGCGCTACGCGGAGCGCGGGCGCCTGACCGATCTGGCCTCCCTCTCCGACCTGGAGAAGGACGAACACGTCACCGTCATGGCCGAGATCGCCAAGGTGAACAAGCGCCAGTTCCGCAACCGGCGCGGCAACCTCCTGGAGGTCGAGGTCACCGACGGTCGGGGCAAGCTCACCCTGATCTTCTTCAATCAGGGCTGGCGCGAAGAGGAGCTGCGCCCGGGGCGCCGCGGCCTGTTCGCGGGCAAGATCGGTCGCTTCAACAACGCGATCCAACTCAGCCAACCCGACTACCAACTCGTCGGCGAGGACGCAGAGGAAGGCGTCGCGGACATGTTCGCGAACGCCCTCATCCCGGTGTACCCGGCCGCCGCCGCGATGCCGTCCTGGAAGGTCGCCCAGTGCGTGGGCATGGCCCTGGACACGCTCGGCGAGATCGGCGACCCGCTGCCCGCCGAGATGCGCGAGCGCCGCGGCATGCCCGACCTGGCCCGGGCCCTGGTAGAGATCCACCGGCCGCAGACCTGGGCCGATGTGAGCACGGCCAAGGACCGGCTCAAGTGGGACGAGGCGTTCGTCCTCCAGATCGCCCTGGCCCGCCGCCGGCGCGACACCCGCGCCCAACCCGCGGTGGCTCGCCCGCGCCGCGCCGACGGCATCCTCGACGCCTTCGACGCCCGCCTGCCGTTCGAACTCACCGACGGCCAGAAGGAAGTCTGCGCCGAGATCGAAACCGACCTGTCCACCGAACACCCCATGCACCGTCTCCTCCAAGGCGAGGTAGGAGCCGGCAAGACGCTCGTCGCGCTGCGGGGCATGCTCACCGTGGTGGATGCCGGCGGGCAGACCGCGTTGCTGGCGCCGACCGAGGTGCTCGCACAGCAGCACTACCGGTCGATCGTGGAGATGCTCGGGCCGCTCGCCGAGGGCACCGGCATGCTCGGCGGGTCCGAGATCGGCACCAAGGTCACCCTGCTCACCGGCTCGATGGGCGTGCCGGCGCGTCGCGCCGCGCTCCTGGACCTGGTCACCGGTGAGGCCGGCATCGCGATCGGCACGCACGCGCTGATCGAGGACAAGGTCGAGTTCCACGACCTGGGCCTGGTCGTGGTCGACGAGCAACACCGCTTCGGGGTCGAACAGCGCGACGCGCTGCGCAGCAAGGGCAAGCGCCCGCCGCACCTGCTCGTGATGACCGCGACACCGATCCCGCGCACCGTCGCGATGACCGTGTTCGGCGACCTGGAGACCTCGATCCTGGCCCAACTCCCGTCCGGCCGATCGCCGATCGCGACCCACGTGGTGCCCGCCAAGGAGAAGCCGCACTTCCTCGACCGCGCGTGGCAGCGGGTGCGCGAGGAGGTCGACAACGGCCACCAGGCGTACGTGGTGTGCCCGCGGATCGGCGACGAGGAGGACGACCCGAAGAAGGCCGGAAAGAAGACCAAGGCCAAGGGCAAGCCGAAGGCGAACGCCGGGAAGGCCGGGAAGGCCACCGCCGAGGATCTGCCGCCCGAGGCGTATCTCGACGACCCCGACGACATCGGCGCCGACGCCGACACCGGCGCGGACGAGCGCCGCCCCCCGCTCGCGGTGCTCGACGTCGCCGCGATGCTGGAGGCCGGCCCGCTCGCCGGCCTGCGGATCGCCGTCCTGCACGGCCGGATGACGCCCGACGACAAGGACGACGTCATGCGCCGCTTCACCGCCGGCGACCTCGACGTGCTGGTCGCGACCACCGTGATCGAAGTCGGCGTCAACGTCCCCAACGCCACCGCGATGGTGATCATGGACGCCGACCGGTTCGGCGTCTCGCAACTGCACCAGTTGCGCGGCCGAGTCGGTCGTGGCAGCGCTCCCGGCCTGACCCTCCTGGTCAGCGAGATGCCCGGCGGGACGTCCGCCCGCGAGCGACTGGACGCGGTCGCCGCGACCCTGGACGGCTTCGAACTGTCCCGGATCGACCTCGAACAACGCCGCGAGGGCGATGTGCTCGGCGACGCGCAGTCCGGCTCGCGCTCGTCGCTGCGGATGCTGGAGGTGGTCCGCGACGAGGACCTGATCGTGGCCGCCCGCGAGGAGGCCGGCGCGATCATCGAGACCGACCCGGAACTGACCGGGCATCCCGACCTGCGCAGTGCCCTCGCGAGCATCCTCGACGACGAGCGCGCGGAGTACCTCGACAAGGGCTGACCGCCCCCACAGTGCGCCGACGAGCCCCCCGGATGCACCCGTTCGGAGCACGCGGAGCAGCCCGTCGGTTGGCTACCAATGGCCCATGGACGCACGGGTGGGGGACGAGGGATTCGACGCGCTCTTCTGCGGCCTGCTCCCTCGGCTGTATCGGCGGGCCGTACTGCTCGCCGGTGAGGGCAACGCGGAAGACGCGGTGCACGAGACCTACCTGAAGCTGGCCCGAAGACCCGAGCGCCTGCTCGGCCACCCCGAGCCCTACGCGTACGCGTTCCGGGCCCTGGTGAGCGTCACCCGCGACATGTGGCGCGTCCGCAGCCGGCAGGTGTTGCTGCCGGAGCCTCCCGAACCGGGGGAGCGGGCCAGGTCCGCCGACGGCGATCCCATCTCGCGCCGCGAGGCCGAGTGGGAGGCCGTGCGGTTGCTCGGCTCGCTGCCCGCGAAGCAGGCGGCGGCGGTGCTGCTCGTCGACCTCGACGGCTACACGATCGATCAGGCCGCCGAAATCCTCGGCGTGCATCGCGGCACGGTCTCGCGCTCGCGCGAGCGCGCGCTGACCCGGCTGCGCACCAACCTGGGCGGCGCCGCGGGCCGGTTTCGTCGCCGGGACCGGCACGAAGGAGTCGCTCGGTGAACCCGCCACCCCCCGATCTCGACGACCCGGACGAGGCGGTGCGCGAACTGCGCGTCCGCCTGCGTGCCGCCGACTCGGCCTTCGATCGGCCCCCGCCCGGTCTGGCACTTCGCGTGCTGCGCCCGCCCACCGCGCGTCCGGTGTGGCGCGG
>NZ_WWJX01001180.1 GCF_009865215.1 Streptomyces sp. SID3343
TGTGCGCTGCGGTGTGCCGTGCCGTGTGCGCTGCGGTGCGTCGTGCGTGCGAAGGGGCTTACTTCGCGCCGATGTCCGCGGCCCAGGGGTAGTAGAGGTAGACGAAGGTGGCGGGTGCCCCGGTGAGTCGGCTGTTCTGCGCGAGCCGGACGTAGGGGGTGGCGACGGGGATCCACGGCGCGTCGGCGGTGATCTGCTCCTGCGCCTTGGCCACGAGTTCGGCGCGGTGCACCGGGTCGGGCTCGGCGGTCGCGGCGTCGAGCGCTTCGGTCACGGCCGGGTTGTCGTAGCCGTTGTAGTTGTTGAACCGCCCCGGCAGCGCCATCTGTTGGTACATCTGCAGCGGCTCGGGGAAGTCGGGGTAGTTGATGGTGAAGAACGCGTCGATGCCTTCGCGGGCCTTGGGGTCGGAGAACAGTTCGCCGTAGCTGTTGAGCGGCATCGCCTTGATCTCGACGTCGATACCGGCTCGTTGGGCACCGGATTGGATCGCCGAGACGATCTGTACCGCCGAGAGCTGCTCGGCGGGCACGGCGATGACGATCGGTCGGCCGGGGTTCCCCGCTTCCTTGGCCGTGGCGCGCGCGGCGTCGAGGTCGTAGCGCGGAGCGGGCAGGGCGTCGTACGCCTTGCGGTAGACGTCCGCGGCGGGACCCGTGCCCCACGTGGCGGGGGGCGTGATCGTCTTCAACGGCTCGCCCGCGCCCTTGAGGATGACGTCGACGATGCCCTGGTAGTCGATGGACAACCGCAGCGCGTCGCGCAGCTTCGGGTCGGTCGCCAACAGCGACGTGGGGTTGCCGACGACCAGGCCGATCATCTGCATGCTGCTGCCGTACGTCATGTCCACCTCGGACGACTTGCCGAGTTGGACGAGACCTTCCAGCGGCGCGTCGTACACGCCGTCGAGTTCGCCGGCGGTGAGCGCGTTCGCGGTGGTGATCGGGTCGGTGATGAACTTGAAGGTGAACTTCTCGGCGTGCGCCCGGTGTTTGGGGTCCCAGTAGGCGTCGTTGCGGGTCATCCGCAGGTAGTTGCCACGTTCCCAGTGGTCGAACTTGAACGGGCCGCTGCACATGAGGCCGCCGTCCGGGGTGCCGTACCCCTTGCCGGCTTGCCGGAAGTGGGCCTTTTCCACCACGATGCCGGGTCCGGCGGCCATCGACGGGTCGAACATCGTGTCCGGCTTGGTGAACTTGACGGTGACCTGGCGGGGGCCGGTCGCGTCGATGCTCGCGACGTTGGCGAAGGCGCCGACCCAGAAGGAGCCGGCCTTCTCGTCGAGGTTGCGCCCCAGGCTGAAGGCGACGTCCTCGGCGGTCACCGGGTTGCCGTCCCAGAACGTCGCGCCGTCTCGGACGGTGTACACGAGAGTCGACGGGTCGGGACGCTCGGTCTTCTCCGCGAGTCCGGGGCTGACGCTGAAGTCGGGGTTGAGCCGGTACAGGCTCTCGCACATGTTCGCGAGAATGGTGTTGCTGGGGTAGTTCGCCGAGTGCAGCCAGTCCAGCGTCATGGGTTCGCCCTGTGCGATGGTCCAGTCGATCGACGGCACGTCGCCGCGTGCGGCGGGCGTCGAGCCGTTCAGGACCGCGGCGGCGCCGGGGAACACCCGGTCGGCGCCGGAGTGCGCGCAGGAGGTGAGGGTGACGAGGGCCAGTGCCGCGGCGACCGCGGCGCGCCGAGTGTTTCGCATGGGGTTCTCCGTGGGGCGGGGCGGGCGGTCAGACGGCGGCGGCCCGGTCGGGCCGCCAGCCCGGGCCGGGCACGCTCGCGCGCAGTCGGCGGGTGTAGGGGTCCTGTGGGTCGTCGAGCAGCGCGTCCGTGGTGCCGCGTTCGACGACCCGGCCTCGGTGCATGACGATCGCCTCGTCGCAGATCTGCCGGACCACCGCGAGGTCGTGGCTGATGAACACGTAGGTGGTCGCGACCGCTTCGCGGATGTCGGCGAGCAGGTTGAGGATCTGCGCCTGGATGGACACGTCGAGCGCGGCGACCGCCTCGTCCAGGACCAACACCGCCGGGTCGGC
>NZ_WWJX01001181.1 GCF_009865215.1 Streptomyces sp. SID3343
GCGGGGACGCCGTCCACGTTGGCCGTCGCGAAGCCGACCCGCAACCGGGCGGGTGCGGTGTCCAGCGACGCGAGGAACGAGCCGGCGGCCGGCTCCGGCAACGCGGCGTAGGGATCGCCGGCGCGAGGGCCGGCGACGACGTCGAGCAGCGCCGCCGAGTCGCGCACCGTGCGGGTGACCGCGTGCGCGATCGACAGCGGGTAGGCCAGCGCGGACAGTCCGTGGTCGTCGGGGACGCGCCCACGCGAGGGCTTGAGGCCGAAGAGCCCGCAACAGGCGGCCGGGATGCGGATCGAGCCGCCCCCGTCGTTGGCGTGCGCGGCGGGCAACATGCCCCCCGCCACGGCGGCGGCCGAACCGCCGGAGGAGCCGCCGGTGGAGTGTGTGGTGCGCCAGGGGTTGTGGGACGGGCCGTGCAGGAGCGGCTCGGTACTGGCGTTCTTGCCGAACTCGGGGGAGTTGGTCTTGCCGACGACGACCAGGCCGGCCCGGCGATACCGGGTCGTCAGCTCGCCGTCCCGCGCGGCGACGGCGTCGGCGAACAGGCGCGAGCCCTGGGTGCTCGGCAGTCCGGCGACGTCACAGCCGAGATCCTTGACCGCGAACGGCACACCACGCAAAGGACCTTCGGGCAGGTCGCCGCCGGCCTCGACGCGCGCCGCCTCCCACCGCGTGGACACGAACGCGCGCAGCGTGGGGTCGCGCTCCTCGACGCGGGTGATCACCGCGTCGAGGATCTCGGTCGGGGTGACGGCGCCCTTGCGCACGAGAGCGGCGAGTCCCACCGCGTCGTGGCCGTCGAGAAGTTCGCTGGTGTCCATCGCGGTGCCTCTGTTTCGTGTCTCGCCCGGTCTCGCCTGACATCGATCGATCAAAATGCATGATGCAGTCAAGTATTAGAGAAGGCAAGGGCACCGACTTCGTCGCGGCCGCGCAGCGGGGCGCATCACACGCCTTTCGGGCCGCCGTACGCATCGACCCGAAAGGCGACGAAGACGCCCGGCCGGGCGTACTCGCGCTCGGCGCCACGCCCGCTCGGATGCACGCGCGCCCGGCGCTACGCCCGGTCGGGCGTACGCCCGCTCGCCGCTCCGGGCGGGCGCCGACGATTCGAGACGTGTCCTCGTCGACCGGCCGCAGAAAGCCCGAACGCGTGGCCGGGAAAGGTCAATCGGGCCCGGGCGTCCATCCGGAATTCGGCGCCTCGGGTGTCGCGACCGCGACGGGGACCGGCGGATGCCGCAGGCGGCAGGTGCCGCAAGCCGGGAAGGACGAGACCGGGAAAGGCGGTTCCCGCCCTGCGGCGGCCCAGTCCTCGACCAGACCGGCGTACACCGGGGTGCGGGCGTCCGATAGGACACGCTCGTCGCCGGCCTCCCCGAGCGCCGTCGTCGAGGACGTGTGTGGGTCGGCCGGCGCCGGGCGAAACGGCGGCGCGGTGTCGGATGTTCGATGCACACTCCATCGATAGCCCGCCGCGAACACACGGCGTCGGGCATTGCGCCACGATCACCCGTTCGGGCGTCGACCTACCCCGCGGCGAACGGGTCCGGCCCCGTACGAGTGACGTGGCCGTCCGGGCCCGACACCGTCCGTACGCGCGTCGGGGGGCGGCCACCCGGCCGGTCGTGCTCCCGGGCGCCCGCGACCTCCGACTCGTACGCCCGTTGCCGCCCCCGGTCCACCGTTCGACCGGGGCGAAAAACGCGACCCGGCCACCGGCTCGCGCTACGCCGACGGTTCGGCGTGCAGGATGTTCGCGAACTTCTCCAGGCCGACCGACTTGGACGCCTTCACCAAGACGACGTCGCCGCTCGTGAGCAGCCGATTCAGCAGCGGCAACAGCACGTCCGGGTCGTCGGCCGATTCGATGCGCAGCGTCGAGGACGAGCGCGCGGCGTCGGCGAGCGCGGTCATCTCGGCGGTGGTGCCGACGGTGACCAGGACGTCGATGCCCAGGGCACCGACACGCCGGCCGATGTCGGCGTGGGCGGCCTCGGCGGTGTCGCCGAGTTCCTTCATCTCACCCAGTACGGCGACGGTCCTGCGGTCCCCGGCGAGGGCGACGAGGGTTTCGAGGCCGGCGCGCGTGGACTCGGAGTTGGCGTTGAACGCGTCGTTGACGATCGTCACGCCGTCCGCGCGTTCCAGGACCTGGAGCCGGCCGGCCGATACCGGTTCGGCGGCGGACAGTGCCTCGGCGATGCGTTCGGTGTCCATGCCCAGGGCGTGCGCGGTCGCGGCGACGGCGAGGGCGTTGTGCACCTGGTGGGCGCCGAGCAAACGCAGTCTCACGGGGGCGGATCCGGTGGGGGTGTGCAGGGTGAAGGACGCGCGGCCCGCGATCGACGCGATGTCGCCGGCGCGGACGTCGGCGCTGTCGCCGGTGCCGTACATCACGACCGCGGCGCCGGTCCGGCCGGCCATCGCGGCCACGAATTCGTCGTCGGCGTTGAGCACCGCGACACCGCCCTCGGCGGCGGAAGGCAGTGCTTCGACGAGTTCGCCCTTGGCCGTCGCGATCGCCTCC
>NZ_WWJX01001182.1 GCF_009865215.1 Streptomyces sp. SID3343
GCCGCACTGGCTTTCCTCGCCGCCCTCGACGAGTTTGCTCCAGTAGTAGTCGACCTCGGCCTGGTCGGCGCAGCGGATCCGGAACGACACCGACTCGTTGTCATTCCAGCAGGCGTCGGGTGGTCGACGCGGGTTCGCGGCCTGCGATCAGGGAGCCGGTGACGGTGGCCAGGACGGGGATGCCGAGCAGGGCAAGGGCCAGGGGTCCGTAGGGGACGTGGCCGAGGGTGGCGAGGTCGTCGTAGTAGGCCGCGCACAGGGCGAGATAGGCCCCGGCGGTGCCCATCAGGACGCCGGCGAGTGCGAGAGCACCCGCCGTGGCGCCGGTCAGGGTGCGGCGGATGGCGGAGGGCGCCCCGGTTGCGGTGAGCGAGCGCAGTTCGTCGGCGGCCTCCCCGCGGATCGTGCCGACCGTCATGGCCAGCACCCCGAGAGCCAGCACCGCGCCGCCGCCGACCGCGATCCAACGGAGCGTGTCCACGTTGTCGTTGCCGTCGCGGGCCTCGACCGTGAGTCCGTCGGCGGTGGCGAGGTCCCGGGCGGCGGTGAGTCGAGCGTCGGTCAGATCCTCGGGTACCTCGATGAACCAGGCTGCCCGCAGACTTTCCCAGCCGTGGCGTTGCACCGCCTCGGTGGTGACGAACGCGCGGGGTACGGACGTGTACATGGAGCCCGGAATCCGCGCGGTCCGCGTGTCCGCCGGGCGGTCGCCGGTCCCGACCAGGTCGAACTGCCCCGTGAACGACGTGAGTACGTCGGTGTCCGGGCGCGCCGCGCCGAGGTCGAAACCGAAGGCGTGGGCGGTCGCCGCCGTGGCGACGTACAGCGACAAGCCTTCCCATGTCTCCGAGTTCACCCTGCGGCCGAGTTGGACGACCGGCCGGCCGGAGTCGGCCCCGCCCCGAAGCGACGGCGCGTCCGGTGCGGTGACCATGTCGAGTCGGGTCACCTCGCCGCCGAGGGCGGCCGCATACCGCGTCACGGCCCCGTCGAGGCGGGCGAGGTCGGCAGCGGACAGCGCCGGGACGGCGGGGCCGCCCTCGCCGACGCGGATCAACAGTTGGCGCTCGGAGAGGTTGCCCCGGTCGGCCGCGACCTCGTTGGCGGCGGCCAGGACGGTGACGGCGACGGGGATGCCCACCGCGAGCGTGATCGCCGCGAGGGCGGCGCCCGAACGCGCCTGGTGGCGGCCCAGGTCGCGCAGCGCGAGGCGGAGGGTGAAGGGTGCCAGGCGAGCCGGTGCGACCAAAGCGCGGATCGCGAGCGGACTGAGCAGCAGCAGCCCGACCACGAGGGCGACGATGCCCACCGAGACCAGCAGGCCGTCGGTGCGGTGCGCGGCGGCCAGGCAGCCGACACCGCAGACCAGCAGCGCGCCGGCCGCCCACGCCGACTGGCCGGCGGGCACCGGCCGG
>NZ_WWJX01001183.1 GCF_009865215.1 Streptomyces sp. SID3343
CTAGGTGTATTCACCCGTGAGGTTGGTGACGGATCGCACGGTGGGGTGATCGTGAACGAGTGAGGGTCTTTCGGGCTCGGTGTGGATTGGGGTGCCGTTAACGAACGGCGATCCAGCCAACAGGTAGCTGAGCGTGAACCGTTCCCGGGTTGTTTCACCGAGCGTGTCCGTAGTGAACTCGAAGGTTTATCCCGCTACTTACAAAGACTTGCGCATGGCTCGGCGATTCCTGAAAAGCAAGGGTATTAGAGTAAGGTAGCGGCAAGGTCACAGAGTCAACGGGCGGATGGTCCGGGGCATTCGGTCCTCTCGGAGGGTGCTCACGAATTCTGTTCGCGGGCACCCGGCCCGTCATTCTCTTAGCTGACTGCGGAATATGCGCGGCATAGTATGAATGGAATGGTCGGAGATATCGGAGGTTGGCGTGAAGTTCTTTGCGGGCCTGGATTTCGATCCGGATCAATCCGAAGAAATTATAGAGTTTGTTTCAGATGGCGTGCTTTTTGATCTGCACAACACCGCTGTGCTGGTTGATGTTTCACTGGACGGTTCTGACGTGTTGGCGTTTCGCTTCGACATGCTGGACGAGTACGTGAATCCGAAGGCAATAGGGGCCGCTCCGGTGATCACATTCACTGGCGTGCGCATGCTCTCGATCGTCCAGGACGACGACTTCACTCCACTGGAGGGGTGGTCCTTTCACGGGCTCGAGTGGTCACTGTCGTCGGACACGGCAAGGTTCGACCTGCAGCTCGGTGGTTTCGAAGTCGGATTCACGGCTACCGGGGCGACTTTCACACGCGGTTGACCTGTACGCCGGCAAGCGGGACTGGGCCTGACCGACTTCGGGGTCACTCAGATTCCGATATCGTTCAGAGATATCTCGACACACAAAGAGCGAATCGGCCGGCCGGCCGGCCCCGGATCCGACTCCGAACCTCACATCCGGCCGGGGCGCGCGGTATTCCTTCCGACGGGAACGTCGCGCGCTGGGCCGGACGTGAACCGCACCTCAAGTCCGTTCTCATGCCCATCGCATGTGGAGTGCGTCGAGTGCGTCGAGTGCGGCGATCCGCTGCGCCGGGAGTTTCGGCCGCCGCCGAGTCCTGGTGGTGGTGATCCACACTCCGAGGCCTACGTCCTCGCGCCACCCGTCGAACGCCGTCACGATCTCGACCTGCCCGGGGGGGACTTCGAGGTGCCCGACCCGCTCCCGATAGGC
>NZ_WWJX01001184.1 GCF_009865215.1 Streptomyces sp. SID3343
GTCGGCACCGCGAGCCGCAGACACACGCGCGGCGCGGCGCCCGAACCACGGCCGGCGGCGGCGAGGTGCTCGGCCTCGGCGACCGAGTCGATCTGGAGGCCCACGCCCAAAGCCACGGCACGCGCCGATTCGGCGGGGGTTTTCACGGGGCCGTCGAAAAGAATGTCCTGCGGCGCGAAGCCGTCGTCGAGCGCGGTCTGCAGTTCGGGCCCCGAGACGACCTCGGCCACCGCGCCCAGGGAACACAGCAGCCGGGTGAAGGCCGCGAGCGGATTACTCTTGTACGAATACGCGAGAGTGAAACGAGGAAACCATTCTCGCCACGCCTTGTCCATCGCGACGAAATCCCGTTCCACGCCGTCGGGATCGACCACATGGAACGGGGTCGGTATTTCCCGGGCCATTCTCGCGGCCGCACCTGTCAACCGGTCGTCGATCACGATCGCCACCTCCGGAATCACCGCACGACGACTGTCCTGCGTTCACGGTAGGGCACCGACAGCCGACCGTTGAGGCGATACCGAAAAGCGTCGACGGGCGGTCGTGAAACCGCAGAATCTCGGCGAGACGACAAGCGAGGTGTCTATTGCGGCATGCCCTGCCGCGGACGTCGGATCGGAGCGCATCGGTCCATCCGGGAGCTCACAGCCTCCGCAGCAGGACCACCGCTCGGTCGTCGCCCTCGTTGCGGCCCGCTCTCGCGACGATCGTCGAGGCCGCGTCGCGGAAGTCGTCCGTGACCAGGCGCTCCGCTTCGCCCAGGAGGCGGTCGATGCCCGTGGCGATGTCCTCGCCCGGCATCTCGACCATGCCGTCGGTGAACAACAGCAGCGCGTCGCCCGTGCGCAGGCGGCCGTGCACGCCCTTGAAGTGGGCGTCGTCCAGGACGCCCAACAGCGGGCCCTCGGCCTCGACGACGTCCCATCGACCGGTCGCGGCGATCCAGTGCACGCCCGGTGGGTGGCCGGCGGAAAGCAGTTCGTACTCGCCCGATGCCAGGTCGAGGACGACGTGCACCGCCGTCGCGAAGCCCTCGTCCCACTCCTGCCGCAGCAGGTAGTCGTTGGCGGCCGGCAGGAAGCCGTGCGGGGGCAGCGACCCGAGCAGGCCGCCGAACGCGCCGGAGAGCATCAGCGCGCGCGACCCCGCGTCCAGGCCCTTGCCGGAGACGTCGACGAGGACGATCTCCAGGGTCGGCCCGTCGCTCGTACCGCGCGTCGCGACCAGGAAGTCACCGGAGAACGACTGGCCGCCCGCGGGCCGCAGCACCACCTCGGTGTGCCATCCGGGCGGCAGCGCCGGCACCTTCCCCTGCGCCTGCAACCGGTCTCGCAAGTCGAAGAGCATCGACTCGCCGCGCGTCCACTGCACGCCCAGACGCGTACGCATCCGGGCCATCAGCACCACGATCGCGCCGACCGCGCCCACCACCAGGATCGTGCCGGGGGTGACCTCGTCGGGGTCGTGCACCCGGCTCTGCGCGATCAACACGCCGGCGCCGGCCGCGTACAGCAGGAGCAGGCTCGGCATCCGCAGCACCAGGCCGCCGATCAGGATCGGCAGCACCATCATCGTCGCGGGAAACCACGCGTCGTCCACATCGCAGAGCAGCCCGCACGCGGTGACCGCGCCCAGCAGCCCCGCGAGCGCGAAGCCGTCGGAGGGCAGTACGTGGTGCCGCAGCCAGGACGTGACCCGGCGGCGCAGCCGCGCCAGGCTCGCGCGCTGTCCGGCCTGGCGTCCTCGGGTCCTGCTGCTCGTCGGCGCGGCCACCCGGCGACACTACCGAACCGGAACCAACCGGAGGTTACGCCGTCGGCTGACAGGTCGGACACCAGAAGAGATTGCGGCCGACCAACTCGACGGTCTTGACCGGGGTTTCGCACACCAGGCACGGCGCGTCGGTGCGCCGGTAGACGTACACCTCGCCGCCGTGGTCGTCCTTGCGCGGCTCGCGCCCCATCGCCTCCGGGGTGTGCTCGGGCCGCACCGTGTCGATCCGGCCGAGCCGCACGCCCTCGCGCATGAGCACGACCAGGTCGGCCCACATCCCGTCCCACGTTTCGCGGGTGAGCTTCTTGCCGGGCAGTTGGGGGTCGACGCCGAACCGGAACAGCACCTCGGCACGGTAGACGTTGCCCACGCCCGCGAGCACGTCCTGCTCCATCAGCAGCGCGCCGATCGGCTTGGCGCTGCGGGTGATCCGCCGCCACGCGGCGCCCGGGTCGGCGTCGGGGCGCAGCGGGTCG
Organism: Streptomyces sp. SID3343; assembly: GCF_009865215.1. GTDB lineage: Bacteria > Actinomycetota > Actinomycetes > Streptomycetales > Streptomycetaceae > Embleya. The sequence continues at coordinate 2,250 of NZ_WWJX01001184.1, forward strand.
GGGCCGAGCCGCGCGTGCACCGCGTCCTTCTCCGCGCGCGTGAGCAGCCGGCAGGCGGTCGGCCCGCGCAGGTCGGCCCAGGCCGCACCGGTCGCCGTCTTCGCGGCCATCCGCAGCCGCACCGCGCCGACCGGCTCGGGCAGCCGCTCGCCCGCGCCGAACGTGAACGTGCCGTACAGACCCAGGTGCACGTGGACGAAGCGCTCGCCCGAGAACTCCAGAAACAGGTGCTTGCCGTGCGCGTCGGTGGCGACCAAAGGCTCGCCGTCGAGCAGCGCCGCGCTCTCCGCGAACCGCCCCTGCGGGCTGCTCAGGCGCAGCGGCAGCGAGTCGAACACCTCGGCGTGGGTGTCGGCGAGGCGGTGGATGGTGTGGCCCTCGGGCATGCGGCCTCCAACGTGCGTCGAACGGGTGGGTACGACCAACGGTACCGATCGGCACCGACAACGCCGACGCCCCCGACGGGCGGGCCCGTCGGGGGCGTCGTGAGGGTTTCGCGGGATCGTGGTGCGGCTCCGGGTCGTCCCGGAACCGGGTGGGCCGATACGTCGAGGCCCGAGACCGTGCGCCCCGAACCGGCCGCGGGTGAGGGGACCCGCGGCCGAAACGGCCGGAACGCGTGCGGTCGGCTACGGAAGGTTCGGCAGCTCGCCCGTGTTCTCGTACTTGGTGAGCATGTTGATCCGGCGCGTGTGCCGCTCGGCCTCGCTGTACGGCGTGTTCACGAAGACCTCCAGGAACTTCGTGGCGTCGTCGAGCGAGTGCATGCGCGCGCCCATGGCGATCACGTTCGCGTTGTTGTGCTCGCGGGCCAGCGACGCGGTCTCCTCGCTCCACACCAACGCGCAGCGCACACCCTTGACCTTGTTGGCCGCGATGGCCTCGCCGTTGCCGGAGCCGCCGAGGACGACGCCGAGGCTGCCCGCGTCGGACGCGACCCGCTCGCCGGCGCGCAGGCAGTACACGGGGTAGTCGTAGGAGTCGGCCTGGACGGCCGGGCCGCAGTCGACGGCCTCGTGGCCGTTGGCGTCGAGCCACGCGATGAGGTGCTGCTTGAGGTCGTAGCCGGCATGGTCGGAGCCGAGGTAAACGCGCATGTCCGGCAGTCTCTCAGGCGCGCTCGCCGACGTCCCGTCAGGGCCGGAATCCGCCCGGCGGCGTGTCCGTGGAGCCCGGCCCTCGCGGCGGCCGCGCGGGCGGCGGACCGGCGGGCCGGATGGTGGTGG
>NZ_WWJX01000014.1 GCF_009865215.1 Streptomyces sp. SID3343
GGACTCGGCGGCCCGCCGCGCCAGTTCGGCCGTGCGCTCGCGCTCCAGTTCCGCGCGGGCGCCCAACTCGCGCCCGAGCCCGCGCGCGGTGTCCTCGGCGCCGCGATGCACCGCCCGCACCCTGGTGCGTCGTGCTGCGGCCTCGCCCACCGCGTCGAGCAATTCGACCGCGCCCTCGACGAAGTCCCGCTCGGCGGTCAACTCGGCGCGCTGTGCGAGTTTGACGGCGAACCCGTCGACGAGGTCGGCGAGCCCGTCGGTGTCGGCGGTGTCGCTGACCGCGCGCAGCAGCAGGTCGACGAAGTCCGCGTCGTTCTTGACCGCGAACAGGCCGGCCGCCTCACCCTCGTCGGCGTTCATCTCCCGCTGGTAGCGGAACAGTTCGGGGTCCAGGCCGAGCGCGTTCAGGTGTTCGATCCAGCGGTCGTGGATCTCCTCCCACACCACGTCCACGTCGGGATACGCCTTGTGTAGTTCGGTCATCGCGTCCCGGAAGCCGCGCATCGTCCGCCGCCGGCCGCCGACCTGTACGGGCAGCCCGTCGAGGTCGAGCCCGGGGCCCGGCCGGAAGGAGTACCAACTCTCCGCGAACTTGCGTGGGTCCGAGGACACCTGGCGACCGCGCCATTCGCTGACCTTGCCGACCACGACCGTCTCGCCGGTGAGCACGTGCTGCCATTCGAGCGCGACGTGTCCGCAGTCGTCGGCGAGCAGGAACTTGCGCAGTACTCCGGTACTGGCACCGCCGAGCGTGTTGCGGTGGCCCGGCAGCATGACCGAGAAGATCAGCTTGAGCAGGACGGACTTGCCACCGCCGTTCTCCAGGAACAGCACACCCGCGGGCGCGGGCCGGCGCGGCGGCCCGACCGCTTCGCCCTCGAACAGCTGCGCCTGCCGGGGAGCCGGATCGGGCACGGGCGCACCGACCCCGCGCAGGTCGAGCACGGTGTCGGCGTAGCGCGCACCGGCGGGCCCGATCGAGAACAGGCGGACCCGGGACAGCTCGTACATCGGCGGTCAAATCTCTCTGATCGAAGCGCGTGACGGGAGAACGAACAACAGGACGAACGGTAGGACGAACGGCGAGACGAGCCTCGGGACCGACGGCACGACGAACAGCGAGGCGACCCGCGGGACAACCACGGTAGGACAAACGGCGAGACGAGCCCGGGGACGGACCGCACGACGAACAACGAGGCGACCCACAGGACGAACGGCGAACAGCGAGGCGACCCGCAGGACGCACGGCCGAACGGGCACCCGGACGACTGTCGAACGAGCGGCGAACCCGGCGGCAACGCACGTGCGGAACACGGGCCCGCCCGGATCACCCCGCGCGCGGCCCACCCTGATCACACCCCGTGGAAGGGCAACCCGGCCCCCGGCGCCAACTCCCCGTGGTCGCCGGCCGCCGCGAGCAGGCTGGGGCTGCCGTCGGTGACGGTCACCACGCCCAGTTCCAGCAGCTCCGACATCGCCGCCGAGCCGGCCGTGTCACGTACCTGGAGTTGGTAGCGCGCGGTGGTGCGATACGTGCCGCCGCCGTCGTCGGAAACCCGTTGCAGGAAGCCCGAGTCGACCAGGAACGCGACGGCCTTGGCGACGATGCCCACCGTGGACGCCGCGAGCCGGCGCGCGTCCTTGGTGGCCCCGGTCGCGCTGCGCCGGGCGTAGACCCGCCACGCGGCCTCCAGGCCCGGTTCGTCGACCGCCGGGTCGCTGATCTCGCCGTCGCGTTCGGCGCGTTCCTCCAGTCGGCGACACGCCTGTCGGACGAACGCGTCCACGCCGTGCACGCTGAAGCGGCCCACGTAGGCGTCGTCGGCGAGGTCCTCGGGGCGCGGGAACGCCATCGCGGCGACCGCCAGGTGCGCGAGCCCGTGCAGGAAGCGATCGGTGGACTCGGTCCCGGCCCGGCGCGCGTAGTCGCCCATGCGGACGGCGAACACCGAGTCCTCGGCGGCGGTGACCGCCATCCCGGCGCGCGACGACACCTCCAGGACGACGAGGCCGAGCCCCGCCGCGACGGCCGCCGCCAGGGTCGCGAAACGCGGATCCTCGCGGTGCCGGCGGATCAACTCGGCGTATTCGGCGTCGCGCGCGGGCAGCAGTTTGGGCTGGAGCCCGAACGCGACCAGGCGCGCCGCGTCGCCGACGTCGGCCGAGGTGATCGGCGCGGCGTCGGTGGTGGTCTCGGTCATGCGGGAGCCTTGTCTTCCTGTTCCGGTCGCGCGACGGCGAGCAGTGCGGTGCCGATGATCAGGTCGGCGCCGCCGACCTCGGGGTCGTCCAGTTCGGTGCCGTCGTCCACGGCCACCAGCAGCGTGCGATCGCCCTGCCGCAGCGCGGTGCCCACCGGCGGCGACGCGGCGTGGAACGCGAGCAGCGCGACGAGGTAGCCGAGGTCGGGGTCGGCTTCGCGGGCCTGGGCGAGCAGCCCCGACAACCGCCGCGGCGCGTCGTGCGGCACGTCGAGCAACGCGATGGCGGCGTCGTGCTGGCGCTCGGTGTAGCGGCTGTCGTCGGGCGTGAGCGAGACGTCGGGTTCGAGGATCTCGGCGCCGAGGTGGTCGCGCGGCGCGGGTGGGGTGAGCAGCAGTTCGGTGAGGTCGTGCAGGCGCACCGCCACCGGCGTGCGCAGGCCGGTACCGGCGGCGAAGAAGGCGTCGGTGACCCGGCGTCCGTCGGCGACCGGCAACTCCAGGAGTGGGCGCAGCAGTTGCCCGTACAGGTCGAGTCCGGTGCGGGTGGTGGGCGCGGCGAACGCCTGCCGGTCCTGCTCGGCGCGAAACAGCGGTCCGGCCTCCATCAGCCGGGTCTGCAACTGGGTGTGTCGGCGGATGCAGTCCTGCACGATGTCGACGAGTTCGGCGGCGCCGCGCTTGCGCTCGCTTTCCTCGGCCTCGTCGCGGGCGCGGCGGATGTTGATCAGGATCGCGTTCTCGTGCCGGTAGCGGTCGGCGACGTGGTCGAAAGCCTCGTCGATCAGGTCGGGCACCGCCTGGACCCAGTCCACCGCGCGCACGTTGCGTCGGGTCGCGTCCAGGGCCCGGCGCAGCGTCTCGGCGTATTGCACGGTGCGGTAGCGGGCCTGTTCGGCGGCGAAGCGGGCCTCGGCGAGCCGGCCGCGGCGGATCAGGTGTTCGAGTTTGACGTCGGCGGCGATCTGCGCGCTGGTGACGTCGGTGTCCAGCGCGCCGACCAGGACGTTGATCGCCTCGTCGGTGGCGCGCAGGAAGATGTGTCCGTCGGGTCCGGGGACCTCTTCGAGAAGCTTGAAGTCGTAGTCGCGCCGGATGTATTCACCCTCGCGGGTCCACATGCCGTAGACCGCGCGGAAGCCGCGGTCGACGCTGCCGACGTTGATCAGGTTCTCCAAGACCCAGCGGGCGACCCGTTCGTATTCCGCCGGGTCGCGGCCGGGTGCCTGCGCGGCGACGCGCGGGCGCAGGCGGGCGACGATCTCGTCGTGGTCGGCCCCGGTGTCGAAGTCCATCGTGACCGTGACCAGGTCGATCGCGGTCAGACCGAGCTCGGCCATCGCGTAGACCGTGTACTCGCCCGCCAGGTTGGCCTTGCGCGCCTCCAGGTCGTGCAGGGGGGCGGTGCACGCGAGGGCCTTGAGCCGGCGCGCGAGGCCCTCCTCGGTCACCCCGGAGCGGTGCGTCGCCGCGCCCGAGGGCGCGAAGCGGGGAGCCTCGCCGGGGGCGTCCGCCGGATCGTGGGTCGGCGGCGGCACCCCGGGCAGGACGGCTCGGGCGGAAACGGTCATGGGAGTAGAGCCTAGGACGTTCGCCCGACACCTTCGGCGTCCGCCCACCCGGATGGCCCGAACCCCGATCCGTGAGCGGCGCCGTGGGCGCGGATGTGCGCCGGTGCCGGCGTCCGACCCTACATCTCGCTCAGCCTGGCCCTGGCGACGGAGCGGACCTCGTCGTACTCGGCCGGGTCGGCCGCGAGTCGGCGCAGGCGCATCGCGGCGTCGGGGCGTCGGGCGTCGACGTGCCGCACGGCGATCAGTCGCGTGTCGGCCTGGCAGTCCCACAGGGCTTCCACGGCGGTCCCGACGGCGAACGAGGGCTCTATGCGCGCGAGGCTCTCCACGGCGCAAGCGCGCAGCCCGGCGGAGGCGGCGTCGCGATAGACGTCGCGGACGAGGTCGACGGCTTCGACCAGGGCCAGTCGCCCTATCCCGGCGACGAGGTCGCACAACCGGAAGTGTCCGGCCTGGTCGGCGATCGGGTCGCCGGCGCACGTCGCGTCGGTGACGCGGGCGCGCAGCGCGTCGATCAGGACGGGGCCGTCGGTGCTCTCGCCGGCGCCGGCCAGTATCCGCACGGCGACCTCGCCGAGCAGGTCGTCGCGGCCGGCCCAGACGCGGGCTCGGGTCACGGCGGCGGGGCTGCGCAGGCCGCCGACGGCGTGTGCGGCGGCCAGGCGGACCAC
>NZ_WWJX01000123.1 GCF_009865215.1 Streptomyces sp. SID3343
GCTACGGCGCGCGGAGCCGAACCAGGCCGTGCCGTCGACCACGATCACCGTCAGGCGCGGAGTGTGAATCGGCGGGTCCGGCTCGTACGCGAGGTCACCGAGTGCCGCGACCGGCGTCGCGCCGTCCGCGAGGCGGTCCGCCACCACGGCGACCTGCTCGCCGTTTCCGTACACCAACCGGCCCGAGCGCTCCCGCGCCGCGACGTAGTGCCGGAGCGGGTCGTGCTCCCCGGGCCGTCCGGTCGGCGAGACGATCAACTCGTCGGCGCCCGCCCGCAACTCCCGTGCCCGAGAGGCCGGGCTGCGCCCGGTCAGGAAGTAGCCGCCGCACAGCGTGCCGTCGAGGGTCCTCGCCCACAGCACACCCCGCCCGGGGTATCGATTGCCTGCCACCACGTCGTCCAGTCGGTCCATGCTGTCGCGCCCACTCCACAAGGTCGATGGCTGTTGACGGTTCGATCCCGAGAGACCGACACCCCACCCGGTCACAGTGGGGGATTGAGGCCCTCGAAGAACGCCAGGAGGACGCTCTCGCGCAGACCGGCCGGCAGGCCGTCCAGCAGGGCGTGTACCGGGGCCATCCGGCCGTTGTCCAAGAGGCCCGCCTTGAGCATGAGTTCGGTCAGGCCGTCGGCCGAGACGCCCCCGTCCGCAGCGGCCATCGCGGCCAACTCGTCGACGAAGGACAGTTGTTCGGGCGTGGGCAGAGGGCCTCGTGCGCGCGCGGCCGATACCGCGACGCGCAGCGCCGACAACAGATCCGTCACGTAGGGACCGTGGGTCGCGGTCATGGTCAGGTGGATGCTCGGCGGGACGCCCGGTTGGGACAGCTGCGGTTGGATCGACCAGCCCAGGCGCTCCAACTCGTCCAGGAAGGGGAAGAAGTCGACCCCGTCCGTGGTCACGGCGACCAGACTCGCGGCCGGCCGGCCCAACACCCGCAGCCCGTCGATCCCGGCGATGCCGTCGATCAGCTCCCTGGTCGCGTCCATGGTGCGGCCCACCAACTCGCGATACCCGTCCGCGCCGATGTGCCGAAGCACCGCCCACGCCGCCGCGATCAGACCACCCGACTTCGAGCTCTGCATCGCGGAGTTGACCACCGGATAGCCGGTCCAGTCGGACGCGACGAAGTACTGGCCGCGCCGCATCGCCGCCGTTCGGTACAGCACGACCGAGCAACCCTTGGGCGTGTAGCCGTACTTGTGCAGGTCCACCGAGATCGAGTCCACCCCGGGCACCCGGAAATCCCACTCGGGCACGGGCAGACCGAGCTGTTCGGCGAACGGCAACACCCATCCGCCGATGCACGCGTCCACGTGACATCGCACCCCCACCCGAGCGCACATCGCCGCGATCGACCGGATCGGGTCCACCACGCCGTGGCCGTACGACGGCGCCGACACCACCACGAGCACCGTGCGTTCGGTGATCGCGCGCTCGATCGCGGCAACGTCGGCGGTCATGGTGACCGGGTCGATGTCCACGACGACCGGTTCGAGCCCGAAGTACGCGGCCGCCTTCGCCCACGCCGCGTGCGCGGAACGCGCGAACACGAGCTGCGGACGCTCGACGTCGGGCCGCGCGTCCCGGGCCGCCTTCGCCGCCATCAGGCAGCTTTCGGTGCCCCCGCTGGTCCAACTCCCCGCTGCGCCGGGCGGCGCGTGCACCATCTCGCCCACGGCCGCGACCACTTGGTGCTCCAGTGTCGCCACGCTCGGGAACGACGTCGGGTACAGCCCGTTGACGTGCAGATACAGCTCGAACGCCCGAACCGCGATCTCCTCGACCGAGGCCAAGCCGGAATCGAACGTGTTGGCCACTCCGGGGCGACCACGCCCGGGCTCGTCCCCCGCGTGCAGCGCCCCGAGCTCCGCGAGCACCTCGTCGATCGGCCGCCCACCAGCGAACATGCCCACGCCACTCTCCCCGAGCCGAAGGTGTGCGCACTCTAGAGCCTGCGGCCACCAGCGGGAAGCCGAAGTCGGGCACCTCCGCGCGGGGTTCGGGCAGCGGTTCACCCCGCTCGCCCCCATCGGGACGGCGTCCCTGCTCGGACCGGAACAGGTGGACCCGGAGATCGGTCGCCAGGTCGCCGTCGGCGAGACAGGCCACCGTTGGTGAGACGGGTCTCCGTCGGCGAGACAGGCCACCGTTGGTGAGAC
>NZ_WWJX01001185.1 GCF_009865215.1 Streptomyces sp. SID3343
CGCCAACCGGTCCTCGACGGCCCGTACCGGGCGGCCGATCAGGTCGGCGGCGAGCGCGCCCCGAATCCGCTCCACCGCGTCGCGCACGCCGAGCCCGGCCAGCCGGGTCCCGCCGTCGCGCAGGTCGGCGACCTCGAAGCGGCCCACCGACGCGCCCGTGGGCACCAACGCGCGGCCCTGGAAACCCCCTTCGACGGTGACCACGCAACCGACGGTGGGGTGGGCCCGCGAGTCGAGCGCCTCCCACGCCCGCACGTCGGTGATCACGGGCGAGTCCGTCGCGGAGGGTGACGGGGCCGAAGCGGTATCGGATGTCGGGTCGGTCAGCACGGTGGTGCCTCGCCTTCGAGGAGCAGTTCTCGGCCTCGGCGGTCGACCCGGGCGCGGGCCGCGTCGTCGAGGTATTCCAATCGGGACTGGCCGTGCACGCGCGCGAGCAGCAGCGCGCCGAGCAGGCGGCCAAGCCAGGCATCGTCCACGTCGGGGCACGCGGCCCGGACGGTACGGGCGGCGGTTTCGAACTCCTCGGCGGCCTCGGGGCGATGCAGCCCCTTGGCGACGAGGTGGCTGAGCAGGAACGCGACGTCGAACGCGGGGTCTCCCGCGTGCACGACCTCCCAGTCCAGGACGCTGACCCGCACCGCGCCGGCGGCGGCCCCGGAGCGGTCGACCAGGATGTTCTTGGGCGAGAGGTCGCCGTGTACGAGATGGGTACGGGTCGCGGTGAGCCGCTCGACCACGTCGGTCAGCGCCGGGCGCAGTTCCGGTACGGTCCGGGCGGTGGCGAGGAAGTAGGGCACCAGGCGCAGTCGGCGGAACCGGTCGTGGCCGTCCACGCCGTCGACGGGCAGCGCGTGCACGGTCGCGAGCGCGGCGGCGACCGCGGCGACGGCGGCGGGATCGACGCGTCCGGCCAGCAGTTCGTCCTTCCACGGCTCGCCCGCGACGAAGCGTTGGACGAGCACGTGGTGCAGTTCGTCGACGTGCAGCGGCGCGGGGGCGAGGTCTCCCGCGACGCGCAGCGCGGCGGCCTCGGCGAGTACCCGCCCGGTGCCGGCCTGCCAGTCGAAGGGCACGTCGAGCCGGCGCTGCGGGCGCTTGACGACCAGGTCGCCGATCCGGACCACGCGCGCGGAGACGCCACCGGCGATCGTGGCGCGCTCGGGGCCGTGCGGGA
>NZ_WWJX01001186.1 GCF_009865215.1 Streptomyces sp. SID3343
CTTCGCCCGCGGGCGAAGCGTGGCCCGGCGCCTCGGGGCCGTTCGTTTGCCCGGACGTGGTCGCCGTTCGCCTTCGCCGCCGCCGGACCGGCGGTCGCGGCGGAGTCTGCCCGAGTCGGCGGCTTGGGTACCGGGGTCCGGTGGTGGCGGATGTCCGCCCGGGTCGGGTGAACCCCCAGGTCGGGGCATCGGTGCAGGTCATCGCGGGTGGCGTAACCTCGCGGTAACACGAGCCGGCTAGCGTGGGGTGTTCCGGCGGGCGTGCTGTCGCCCCCGTTTCGGCACCGGCGAGGAGGGCCCATGAACGATCCGACAACCGGCGCCCCCGAGTCGCCCGGGCCGGTTACCCGCGCCGACCGGGCCCGGCAGATCGCGAACGTGCTGCGCGCGCAGGTGTTGCGTGGGGCGTTCCCCGGCGGTGTGCTGCCCGACGAGCGGGCGCTGATCGCCGAGTTCGGCGCCTCGCGCAACACCGTCCGGGAGGCACTGGGTCTGCTGCGCGACGAGGGGCTCGTCGAGCGCCGTCGCGGCGTGGGCACGGTCGTGCTCGGCCGCGTGTACGAGCACCCGCTCGGCGAGTTGTCCGGCCTCGCCGGCGTGCTGAGCGGGCGCGGTGACGTGGTCAACGAGATCCGTGAATTCCGGACGGTACGGCTGCCCGCGGCGGTCGCCCGTCGCCTGGAACGGACCGAGGGCAGTCCCGGCGTGTACCTGGAACGGCTTCGTCGGGTGGACGGCACGCCGCTGTCGCTCGACTGCACCTATCTCACTCCCGAGGTGGGTGAACCGCTCCTCGCGCTGCCTCGGGAAACACTGGAGAACCACGACGTCTTCGACCTGATCGAGACCGTCGCGGGCAGCGCACTGGGCGCCGCCGAGGTGTCCGTACAAGCGGTGGTCGCCGACCCCGCGACGTGCGCGATCCTGACGATGCCCGCAGGCGGCGCGGTGCTGGCCGTCGACCGCCTCACCCGGCTGGCCGACGGGCGGCCCGTCGACCTGGAATACCTCCACGTGCGCGGCGACCGGCTGACCCTGCACGTCACGCCGGCGCGCCCCGTCGGCGCCGACCCACGCCGCCCCCGGCCGTAGCCCCACCCGGCGGGACGCCCGCCTCACCCTCACACTCCCCACCC
>NZ_WWJX01001187.1 GCF_009865215.1 Streptomyces sp. SID3343
TCCGGATGTTGTCCATGATGGTTCCGGCGAACAGGTACACGTCCTGGAAGACGATCGACACCTGGCGCATCACCTGCTCGGTGCCCAGTTCGCGCACGTCCGTGCCGCCGATGGTCACCCGGCCGGTGTCGACGTCGAAGAAGCGCGCGACCAGACGAGCCACGGTGGTCTTGCCGGACCCGGAAGGCCCGACGATCGCGGTCATCGTGGCCGGCGCGACGGTGAAGTCGACATGCTCCAGGACCGCCTTGTCGCCGTAGCCGAAACTCACGTCGTGGAAGGCGATTTCGGGTCCGCCGAGCGTCGCCGGGGTCTCGGGTTCCACCAGGGGCGCGGTGTCCAGTAGATCGCGCATGCGCTCGACCGAGTTGTCCGCCATGCGCAGCGCGCTGCCGAGGTCGGCGGCGGTGATGAGCGGTTCGACGTAGCGTGCGCCGAGTACCAGGATCGCGATCAGTTTCCCGGTCTCGATCGATCCGTGCAGGGCCAGTCCGGTACCCGCGAACAGCAGGACGGTGAAGGCCAGTTGCACGACGAGGATGAAGCCGATCAGGCCCGGGACGGCCCGGGACAGCAAAGCCCGGCCCGCGTTGCGTCGCTCCAGGAGGGCGTCGTCGAGCAGGCGTGCGCCGAAGTCGGTACGTCCGAACGCGCGCAGCACCGCCTGGGACTGGGCGAACTCGACGAGCCGCGCGTTGGCCTCCGCGGCGGCGGTGTGTGCTCGGGTGTCCGCGGCGACGACCAGGTTGCCGGTCCACCGGTAGGTCAGCACGAGCAGGGGGGCGCTGATCGCCGCGCACAGGGCGAGTCGCCAGTCGAAGAACGCCATCGCGACCACGACGGTGGCGGGCGTGACGAACGCGGTCACGATCGGGCGCAGCAGGTGCGCCGGCACACCCATGACGGTGACCACGCCCTTGCTGGTCAGCCGGCCCAGGCCGCCGATCCGGCCGGGGTCGAACCAGCCCAGCGGCAGCCGCGCGAT
>NZ_WWJX01001188.1 GCF_009865215.1 Streptomyces sp. SID3343
GGCCTCCCGCGCGGAAAAGGACGAAGCGGCACAGGTGGCTACCGCGCTCGTGCGGCTGGCGCAGCTCGGCGCGGCGCTGGGCGTTCACCTCGTCGTCGCGGGTCAACGCGTCGGCTCGGACCTCGGGCCCGGCGCTACCGCTCTTCGCGCGCAGTTGGCCGGGCGGGTGTGCCATCGCGTCTCGGACCCCGGAACGGCCGAAATGGCCCTGGGGGACCTCAACCCGGATGCGGTCGACGCCGCGCAGGCGATCACCACGGACGAACCCGGCGTCGCGATCCTCTCCGGCGTGGACGGCTCATGGATGCGGGCCCGGTCCGTTCACGTCTCTCCGAAAGAGGCGCAACGCGTCACGCGGGAACACGCGGCGATCACACCGGACATGCCCGCGCTCGCTGCGGCCGTGGGCGGCTGGGACCCCGGGACGCGCTCATGACCGACGTGAGCGATGCGCAGGCACTCCAGTTCCCGATGGTCGTCATCTTCGGCCTGATCGTCTTCATGCTCGTCCGCGCCGGCGAACTGCGCGTGTGGCAGGTCTGCGTGGTCGGCCTCTTCGGCTTCTACCTCGCACAATCCAGCCTCGCACCGTCCATCACCGCGCTCGTGGGCTCCCTCCTCGGCGCACTGTTCCACTGACCCGTCAAGAGGAGAGCACCACACGTGAGCATGCGTCCCGTCCTGTGCCCCGTCTGTCACGGCGACCGAAACAACCGCACCCGTACCGGGCGGCGGCGCAAGTGCCGCTGCTGTCGGGGCAAGGGCACCACCCGCTGACCCACTTGCACGACTCCCACATCTGACGCGCTGTCAGTCATCCCGGAAAGGTCCCTCGTCGTGATCACACTCCCGCGCCGCGCGGCGCTCCCCACCCACCCCATCCGCCCTGTCAGGAGGAACCACCATTGCCGGGCTCCACCGCACGCACCACCAACGACCACGGCGCGTGGAGCCGTGCCGAACAGACCCGTTTGGCACGGCTCCACGCGCTCTCTCCGACCGAACAAGACCTCATCCGCGTAGCGAACCTGCCGGGCTTCGCGCGCTGGGTCGAACAGATCCGCGCGACGGGTGGGTGTGAACACCCGATCTACCTGAGCGGCTCCACCGTCACCCGTGACGCCTCCGGGGCGGTGGTTTCCGCGTACTCCACCGCAGACGAACCGGGCGAACGACTCGCCGTGCGCTGCCGCAACCGACGCGCCTCACGCTGCGCACCCTGCTCCTACGAACACCAGGGCGACACATTCCAACTCGTCCGCGCGGGCCTGACCGGCGGCAAGGGCGTGCCAGTCGTGGTGCGCGACCATCCATGTCTGTTCGTCACCCTCACCGCACCCTCGTTCGGCGCCGTCCACCGCGCGACCGACGGCGAACCCTGCCGGCCCCGACGCGAACGTGACCTCTGCGAACACGGTAGGCACCGCGGCTGCCCCACCGCGCACACGCACGATGACCGCGTCGTCGGGCAGCCGCTGTGCCGGGCCTGCTACGCGTACGGGCACCACACCCTGTGGAACGCGCACGTCGGCCCGTTGTGGGACGGGTTCACCCGCACACTGCGCCGGCGTCTGGCCACTGCGGCGGGCGTCCAACGTGCACACCTTCGCGATGTCGTACTCGTGACCTTTGCCAAAGTCGCGGAGTACCAGGCGCGCGGCGCGATCCACCTGCACGCGGTCGTCCGCCTCGACGGACCACATGGCCCGCACTCCGCCCCGCCGGCCTGGGCCACGGATGAACTCCTCGCCGCGCTCGTACCCGAAGCGGCAGCGGCTGTACGGGTATACGCGCCGGAATCGGAAGCACTCGGCTCCTACGTCCTGCGCTGGGGCGCGCAACTCGATGTCCGCCCGCTGCGCGGCTTCAATGATGGGCGGGAACTGGCGGACGAAGCGGTGGCCGGCTACCTCGCCAAATACGTCACCAAGTCCACCGAAACCACCGGCGCGACCGACACCCGCATCACCCATCGATCGACCATCGACCTACTACCGGTCACCGACCACGTAGCAGCCCTCCTGCGCACCTGCTGGGACCTCGGTGGACTCATCGAACTGACACACCTACGGCTGCGGCCCTGGGCTCACATGCTGGGGTTCCGAGGACACTGCCTGTCCAAATCCCGCGTCTACTCAACCACCTACGGCGCGCTACGGGCCGCTCGCGCCGACTACCAGCGGGGTGGCGACGCTCATCTCTCCGACAACAGCGACCGAACAACGTTACCCGCGTGGCGCTTTGTGGGGCACGGTCACACGTCCGGACAAGGAGAGATCGCAGCCGGAATCGCACACGACCTTCGTCAATCGCGAGAAGTAGTCCGAGACGACTGTAGGACGGTCTGGGCTCATGAGTGACCCGGTGGATCCGGCCCTGCCCGCGTGGGTAGCCGATCTCATTGAGCGATGGACCCCGCCTCACGACTATGACGATCGCTTGGCGGGGGTTGTCGAGAGCTACGTGATCGACACAGTGCCGGCAATCACCCGGAAGCCTTCTTATCCCCGACCGGCGTGATCTTGATCGAGTCGATATCCGGTGGCTTTCGGCGTCCTCGTCCCACTGAGTACAGCTCCACCTTCTCGATCACCGTTGCGACGATGGCCCGGCGGCGTTCGATGTTGTCCGGGCTCTCGTCGCGCCAGACAGTCAACGCGTCCACGATGTTTCGTGACTTGGCGACTACCGAGGTGGCTTCGCGCTGACGGAAGGTCTGCAACTCCGCCCGCAGGTGCCCCAACGCGTCGAAGTAGTCCTCATCCTCCATGCCGTCGTCCTTCCAACGCTGGCGTAGGGCGCGGATGCGTTGTTCCATGATCGCGATCTCGCCGGAGAGGTCTTCGGTTTTCGCTGCCTGCACATGCTTGGGGCGTCGCTTCAGAAGTGCTGCCTCGACGACTTCGTCGAGTCGATCCGAGACCCATCCGTACTGCCGATTGATCTTGCCGCACCCGAGCTTGCCCGCCGAGTTGCTGATGGCACCGGAGTGGCAGAAAACCCGTCGGAATGTTCGGCTTTCAACGGTTGTCCACTGAACGCGCATCACGGATTTGCAGTAACCACAGTGGAGAAAGCCGGTATAGACGTGTGTGCGTTTACCTGAGCCCTGGGCGACCGGCGTCATGCGAGCGTCCAAGACTGACTGGACGTTCTCCCACTGCTCGCGAGTCAGCGGGTGTGGATGCTCGCTGTCCCCGATGTCCGAGCCCTTGTAGGTGACGATGCCGCCTACGCGCTCCGAGCGATAGACACGCTTGACCTTCTGGATGGTCCATTCGGTCCCCGTGCCCGTGGTTCGTGCTCCGGCGGCGTTCCATAGCCGGGCAACGTCGCCGGGGGTTTTCCCGTTGAGCAGTAAGCGGTAGCCCTGCTGGATCCACTCGACTTCCTCAGGTACCAGCCGTTGAAACGCAGAACCCGGCTCGAACCCGAACACCCTGGGGCCTCCCGCGTGAGGCTGGCCCTTCTCCCGACGCTGTAGCAAGGAAGCGTTGACACGCTCCGACATGCGCTCGGTTTCCTGCTGGGCTACTGCGCCCTTGATGGTGAGGATCATCCGCCCGGAAGCACTTGAGGTGTCCTCCCCTTCGGTCGTGGCGAACTCAAAACTGTGCTCCTTCTGTGCTTCCAGGAAGTTGGTCAGTTCGGCGATGCGCCGCGTCAGACGGTCGATCGAGTAGACGACGATCCCGTCGATCGTTCCTTCTCGCACATCTCGCATCATCTCTGCGTACTGCGGTCGACGCTTCTTGCTGGTGATCGACGCCGAGACGTCGTTCTCGGGGTACACCTTCACGACTGTCCATCCGCGTCGCTCACACAGTTCGCGACACGCCTTCTCCTGTCGCTGAATACCCAGTTCCTGACCTTTGCGGTCCCTGCTGATGCGAACGTAGATACCCACACGCTTGGGCTTCGGCATGATCACCCCCGGCTCGATTTACGTTCTCCTGTGACCTACATGCTTAGTGTCCAGTAGCGAACGTGGCCGGTCAGGTCGTGGTGCCGATCCTGGTCGCGGCCCGCGAGAAGACGCTCGACCTGGACATGTACAACAACCCGCGTGACCTGGAAGCCCCCGACGAGCCGGCCGACGAGCCGCGCGTCCCGCTCCAGAAGACGGGGGACCGCGAGCCGGTCACCGTCTGACGCACCCCGGAACAGCGCCCCCGATCCCCTCGTGCCGAAGGGGTCGGGGGCGCTTTCGCGTGTCCTCGGGTGTCTTCGCGTGTCTTCGCGTGTCCCGGGGCGGGTGGCCCTCGTGTGCCTATTGCTCCGGGGGCGTGGCCGAGCCGTAGCGCTTGGCCAACACCCGCAGATAGGCGACCAGTTCGGGCGGCTCGGTGACCTCGAAGTCGGCGTCGAGCAGGCCGATGTAGACCGCGAGGGACTCGATGCTGTTGCCCGCGGTCTCGAACACGCACGTGTCGTCGTCGAGCGGTTCGACGTCCCCGAAGGTCGCCGGTACCCGCTCGGCGATCACCTTGGCCGGCGCGCGCACGATCACCCGGGCCCGATACTGGCCGCGCACCGACGTGACGCCCTGGGCCACGAACGCCGCGACATCGCCGTCACCGGGCAGTTCGCGCGGCGTGAAGCGTGGTCCGTGCGGCGGGCGCGGGCTGATCCGGTCCATCCGAAACGTACGCCAGTCCTCGCGCTTGACGTCCCACGCGACCAGATACCAGCGGCCCATGCGATGCACGAGGCGGTACGGCTCGACGGTTCGCGAGGTCTGCGAGCCGTCGTGCGCGCTGTAACGAAAGCGCAGTTGCTCGTGGTCACGGCACGCGCCGGCAAGTACCGTCATGACGTCCATGTCCACCTTCGGCCCGGTGCCGCGGACCGGGACGGTGTACTTCTGCAGCGCCTTGACCCGGCGATGCAGACGAGAGGGCAGCACCTGGTCGAGCTTGGTGAGCGCGCGCAGCATCGCCTCGTCCATACCGTCCACGACGCTGCCGGCCGCGATCCGCAGGCCGACCACGACGCTCACCGCCTCCTCGTCGTCGAGCAGCAGCGGGGGCAACGCCTTGCCCGCACCGAGCCGGTAGCCGCCCACGACGCCGCGGCGCGCGTGGACCGGATAGCCGAGGCCGCGCAGGCGTTCGATGTCGTAGCGGATCGTCCGGCCGCTCACGCCCAGGCGCTCGGCGAGTTCGGGGCCGGTCCAGTCGGGCCGCGTCTGCATGAGCGAGAGCATGCGCAACAGTCGTGCGGAGGTTTCCAACATGGACCGAAGTCTGCCGGCTGCCGTGGGCGAATCAGGAACGAAGCTTGCCTGTTCTACTCTTAGTTTTGGAGACGTGGAAAACAGCAGCGGCAACACCCTCGCGAACCCGTCCCCGTCTTCGTCCCCGTCTTCTTCGTCCGCGTCTTCTTCGTCTGCGCCCCCGTCGTTTGCGTCCGTCGGCGTGCGACAACGTTGGCTCGGACTCATGGTGGTCCTGGCCGCCACGTTGATGAACCTGCTCGACTCCAGCGTCGTCGGCGTCGCGGCGCCCGCGATCCGCGAGGATCTGGGCGGGAGTTACTCCAACCTCCAGTGGATCGCGGCGGGTTACACCCTCGCGCTGGCGGTCGGTCTGCTCACCGGCGCGCGGCTGGGCGACATGTACGGCCGCAAGGCCATGCTGATGGTGGGGATCGTCGGGTTCGTGGCCCTGTCGGTGGGCTGCGCGGTGGCGTGGTCGCCCGAGACGCTGATCCTGGCGCGGGTGCTCCAGGGGTTGTTCGGCGCGCTGATGGTGCCGCAGACGTTCGGGTTGCTCCGCGACCTGTTCCCGCCGGCGGAGATCGGCAAGGCGTTCATGGTCTTCGGGCCGGCGATCGGCCTGTCCACGGTGCTCGGTCCGATCGTCGCGGGCTTGCTCGTGGACGGCGACCTGTTCGGCACGGGGTGGCGGATGATCTTCCTGATCAACATCCCGCTGGGCGCGTTCGCGCTGTTCATGGGCTGGAAGGTACTGCCGAAGGTGGCGCCGAGCGCGGCCCACACCCGACTCGACGTGGTGGGCATGCTGCTCGCGGGTGTCGGTACGTTCATGCTGGTCCACCCGCTCGTCCAGGGACGCGAACTCGGCTGGCCGCTCTGGACGTTGGTCGAGTGCGCGGCTTCGCTGCCGGTGCTCGCGGCGTTCGCGGTGTACCAGGTACGACGTACGGCGGCGGGCAAGGTGCCGCTGGTCGAGCTGGGCGTGTTCAAGCACCGGTCGTACGCGTCGGGCGTCGGGTTCGTGATGGTCTTCTTCGGCGCGATCGTCGGCATCTCGATGGCGATCGGCCTGTTCCTCCAGATGGGCCTGGGCTACAGCCCGACCAAGGCCAGCGTGACGATGGGCGCGTGGGCGATGGGCGCGTTCGTGGGCTCGGGCTTCAGCGGTGCGGTGATGGGCAAGCTCGGCCGCCGGATCCTGCACATCGGCCTGGCCGTGATGGCCGTCGGCCTGGCGGGGCTCTACCTGGTGTTCGACCACGGCGGCGCCGGTCTGGGCGCCGGGGATCTGATCGCGCCGCTCGCGGTGTTCGGGCTCGGCATGGGCATGATCTTCGTCCCGGTCTTCGACATCATCATGGGCGACGTCGAGGACCACGAGGTCGGCTCGGCGTCGGGTGCGCTCGAATCGTGCCAGCAGTTGGGCGCCTCGCTCGGCATCGCGATCCTGGGCACGGTGTTCTTCGGCGTGATCGGCGCTCAGGCCACGCACAACTTCGACGACTCGGCGGCGCCGCGGCTGCGGGCGGAGCTGTCGGTGGCGGGCGTGGCGCCGGGCACTCAGGACGCGCTCGTGGCGGGTCTGCGGACGTGCGTCGACGACCGCGAGAACGCGGTGGACCCGGACAAGCTGCCGGCAAGCTGCACCTCGATGCCGGCTCCGTCGTCACCGGCGGCTGCGAACGCGGTCACGAAGGCGGGCCTGGACACCCACAAGCTCTCCTCGATCGACGCGGTCAAGCGCACGACGCTGCTGTCCCTGGGCCTGACGGCGGTGGCCTTCGCGCTGGGCTTCCTTCTCCCGAGGCGGGCCAGGGAAAACCAGCACGCGGCGCCGGAGTCGGCGGCCGACTCGGCCGAGGACCGCGAGCCGGCCCTGGTCTGAGCCACGCGGTTTCCGCTCCGCTTTCCACTCCGGGTCGATCGGCGCGGGCACCCCTTCGGGTGGCCGCGCCGATCGGCGTATGGCGGCGGGGATATGGCTGGCCTGCGCGCACTCGCCTTCGGGCAGCGCGGCCGACTCTGCGTGGGCGAGCCCATGGGCGGCGAGCACTTCGACGCATGACGCATGACGCATGCCACTCGCTCGGCACCGGCGTGGGCCGCCGGCGTTGGCCGCTGCCGCCGGCTGTCGTCGTTGGGCGCTGTCGCTCGGCGTCCTCGCTCGCGGGTCGAGCGAGGACGAGCGCCAGGTCCCGCAGGTGGGCCTGGGGCTCGCCGATTCTCGCTACAGGGCGTGGGCCCGTGCCCTCGACCGGACGGGAAACGGGATGTGTGGTGGTTCAGGGCCCGACGTCGGCTCACATCGTCGTGACCGTTCCGCAGCGGTTGCAGGCGGTGTTCAGGAAGTCGAGGATCGCGCGCGGGTTCTTCAGGCCCGCCGGGTTGCCGATCGTGACCACCGACTCGTCGTCGACGATGACGCCGACCACGCCGTCGACGGCCTTGAGACTGTGGACGTATGCCGTCGCCTTCGCCTCGTCGGCGAAGATCAGGTACGTGCCGACGCGGGGCAACGTGGGCTTGGTGTCGGCCTCGCTCGGATAGCAGTCGTAGCTGCGCACGGAGGTGATGCCGTTGCGGTGTGCGGCGGGGGCGAGGGTCTTGCGATCGTCCTTCGTCCACTTGCCGACTCCGCAGGCGGCGACGTCGTCGTACGTCTGCTCGATGGCCCGGGTCACGTCGGCGAGATAGAACTCGCCGCCCGGCGCGGACGTGCTCGGGGACGGGGTGGGGGTGCGCGTGGAGGACGACCCCCCGGTCGTCGAGCCGGACGAGGACGAACCACCGGAGTACGAACCACCCGAGTGTGAACCACCGCTCGACGACGAGTGCGAACCCCCGCCCGACCGCCGCTTCTTGCCCCCACCGCTGCCGCAGCCCACCGCCAGACTCCCGACCACGAGCACCGCGGTCACCGCCGTCGCCATCCGTCGCACACGCACTTGCTGTTTCCCCCCGTTGGGATGTCGCCTACCTCGACCGCCCGACGCTACCGCTCCGGCCGAACGGGTTCATCGGGTCGGGTCGTGCCGCAGGTATCGGTGTTCATGTGCTTATCGGTGTTGGGCGGTAGCGTCTGGCTTCCAGTGATCCACCAAGGAGAGGCGCTGCGAGATGAGCGGGTTGAACGGAGTGCACCTGGTGGTCTACCCGGCGAGGGATCTGGAGGCGGGTATCGCGGCTTGGAGCGCCACGCTGGGCCGGGAACCGGCATACCGGAACGCCGATTACGCGACGTTCACCGACGGCGGGGTCGAGATCGGGCTGTCGCGGCTGCCGTGGGTCGATCACCCGCTGGTGTTCTTCAAGGTCGACGACGTCGAGAAGGCCCACGGCGCGCTGGTCGCGTCCGGCGCGACGGCTTTGGTGCAGGACGGCGAAGGCGTGCTGCACCCGGGCGACGGGGCGGCCTCGTCCGGAATCGTCGACGTTCCCGGTCGCCGGTTGGCGGTACTCAAAGCGGCGGACGGGAACCTGGTCGGCATCGCGCAGGATGTCCCTGTGTCCTGGTGAACGTGACGCCGGGGCGGCCCGGGCCGTGACGTCGCGCGGCCGGCCGCCCCCGGCGGATGCCTTGCGCGCTGCGGATCCGGGCGGGCGTGGTCTCTGCGGGTGGCGGCCAGGGCGTCGGGGTGGCGGGCATTGGCGTTCACGTCCATCGGCCGGCCGGCCGTCCGGGGCCGGGCGGCCGATACACCGCGCCCTCGTCGGCGGCAACAACTGCGCGATCACCCGGACGGTGGCCCCGCCGCCGTGGCCGACACCATCACCGCCCCGCGGGTGGCGCACTGTGCCGGTACTTGCCGTCACCGCCTCGGCGCATGACCTGCCGAAGCTTCTGTCCTTCCTGATCGGTCGGCCTGTGGACCGTCACCAGCCTTGCCGCCGGGCCGCGATGGACGGGACCGGATGCGTCCCGAGATCGAACCCGCCCGAGGGCCACAGCCGCGAGGGACAACCCGGTGATCTGCCCGCTTGGGGCGCTACGGACTGGGTGCGGGGGGAATCGGGGCAATCCATGGCTCGCGCCGCCGTCATCGCCTCGACATCCGTTCCCGTTCTCGCTTTCGCTTCCGCTTTCGCTTCGGGGAGCGGTATCCGCAGCATGTTCCGGACGCGGACAAGGGTCCCGATGTCGGTGGCCCAGTCGCCGAGTATCACCGCGTGCAACTCGGAATCCGCGAACTCCCAGCGAATCTCAGCCATCGAGCAGCCCGGAGCGGGAGGTTCGCGACGTTCCAGCGGCCGAGTGGCGCAAGTCTTCCTTCAGCGGCCAGAACGGCGCAGGTTGCGTGTCCATCGCAACCACGCCCCAAGGACTGGGCATTCGGGACTCGAAGCGCGCCAGCGACAGCCCGTGATCCTCGTGGGAGCTGAGCAGTCTCGCAGTCCTTGCGCTACAGTCCCACGGTCCTGATGGGCGTGGCTCAGTACGGGGCTTCACCATCGGCGTCAGGGATTGCGCCTCGGTGCGGACGGCCGAGTCGTCGCCATGTAGGCGGACTTCAGCTCTCGGCGGTGAGGCGTTGAGGGTTCCCCTTGGGCGTACGAGCGAGTTCGTACAGTGAGTCGATTCGGTCGGCTATGAAGGGCGACGGTGGTCAGACCGCGATGCTCGGCAGCGCCCGGCTGCGCAACCCGGCCCTGGTCGGATGACTTCACGCCCATTGGCGGCGTTGCCTCTTCCCTGAAGAGCGTCGGAACGCCTGAGCAGTGACCGACCGGTGAGTCAGGGCCGGATGTGTTTCAACGTGAATTCGGGCAGCGCATACGGGCCGGCCTGCGGGGCTTCGGGATCCGCGGGGACGTCGGCGTCAGTGATGTGCGACGCATAGGTTTCGGCGTCATCGATGGGCGTGTAGGCCAGTTCGGACTCTGCGGGGAGCTCCCAGAAACGGCGGGCGTTGGCAGAGACCGCGTACGCAGTGGCAAAACGCGTGGACAGTGGAGCGGTAAGGGCGGCGCGGCAAAAGCCGACGGCATCACGCGGGCTGAGCCAAGTCGCCAGGTGGCGCGACTCGGTGGGCATCTCCTCGAAGCTGCCGATACGCAGGCAGATCACGGAAACATCGAACTTGTCCGCGTACAGGCGCCCCAGTGCCTCGATAGCCGCCTTACTCACCCCGTACAGGCCGTCGGGGCGCACCGGCTCCTGTGGACCAGTGCGATGGGCCGTGGGATAGAAGCCGCTCACGCGGTTGCTGCTGGCCAGGACAACCCGCGGAATCGCCGTCCGTCGGGCAGCTTCCAGGACATGGTGGGTGCCCAGCACATTGGTGTCCAGTAGAAGGTCAAGCGGTGCCTCGTTCGGCAAGCCGCCCAGATGGAGCACGGCCTCCGCACCCGCGAGCGCGGCCTCGACGGCAGCCGCGTCGCGAAGATCGACGCAATGGACCTCTTCGTTCGCGGTCTCGACCTGGAGCGGCACACGGTCGAGCAAAACCAGGCGGCTCACTTCGCTGCGCAACGCCCGGCGCACGACTGAACCGATGTTCCCTGCCGCCCCGGTGACGACCACAGTTCCCAGCCCCACTGCACACCTCCGCCGCGCGAACTCACCAACGACCCGAACCGGACCTGCAGTGATCCTCTCATCGCCGACCCCGATGCCCACAGCATGCGGTTGGCCTACGGCAAGGGCCGCACCCCGGGCCGCCGGGTCGATGTCGCCGGCCGGCACAGTCGTGGGCATGAGTTTCGATGGTGTGGGTGGCGGTTCGGGCCCTCTCGACGGTGGCCGCGAGGCTGCGACCATGGCGGTTGTGGCGGCGGCGATCGTCGAGGGTGGGCGACTGTTGCTGGTCAGCAAGCGGGCGGCGCCCGAGGTGTTCTATCTGCCGGGTGGGAAGCCCGAGGCGGGGGAGACGGCCGAGGAAACCCTCGTTCGGGAGTTGCACGAGGAGTTGGGCGTGGTCCCGGCCGATCTGGCGCTGCTCGGAGTCGTCGCCGACACCGCCGCGCTCGAAGGCGTACCGATGCGGCTGACCGTGTTCGCCGCGACCATCGACCAAGAACCGCGCCCGGCGGCCGAACTCGCCCACCTGCGCTGGTTCGCGGCCGACGACGACCACTCGACCACGCTCGCGCCCGCGATCCGCAATCACGTCATCCCGTTGTTGGTCGGCGCCGGAAGGCTGGCCGGGGGCGCCGATTCGGCCTGATGCGGGCGCCGAGGAGTCTCGGTCGCGACGGGCAGGCCCGTATGGGAGTGGCTCGCCGTCCCGGCCCGGCTGCCACGGTGCTGAAGCCTGACGGAAATCCACCGGTGCGCAACCGTCGGTCCGTTGGGTCGGTGACGCGGTGACGCGGTGACGCGGTGACGCACGAAGCGCGCTGACCGCGTCCCGAGGCCACGACCGACCGGCTCCACGGCCAAATACGCGAGAAGCGGGCGAGGGGGCTCACGCCCGGCGCCCCAGCAGCGCGACCGACACCAACAGCAACGGCAGCGACAGGATCGCCGCGCCGCCGAGCGCGGTGTTCGCGAACAGGTAGCCCAGGCCCGACACGGTGATCGTGGCGGCGGTGGCGTAGGCCGTCCAGCGCTGCCACGGCTTCGCCAGGACCGCCGTCGTGGCCACCGCGACGACGGCGAAGGCCAACATCTTCACGCCGTCCACCCGCAGCGACAGGTTGTACAGGGTGCCCACCCGGTCGGGGTCCGACGCGGCGATCGCCACCTGCTCCAGGGCGAGTTGACCGGCGGCCAGCGCTGCGGCCAACCACGCCGTCCAGCCCGCGAGCCGCATCCCGCGGCCGGTGAGTGCCACCGCGACGGCGGCGATCGCAGCGGCGGCGATCCCGTGTACGAGTACCGACTGGCCGATCGCCTGCGCCGCGTGTCCGTCGTACGCCGCCGCGATCTCCGCGTGCGAGTCGCCCGCCTCCGGCAGCGCGCCCGCCCCCACCGTGAGGCCGACGATCCAGGCCGCAGCGTGGACGTACCCGGCGGTGGCGGTACGGCGGAAGCGGCTGCCGATCCGCGCATTGGCGGTAACGGTGGCCGAGGTGACGATCGCGGTCATGGTGCCCTCCCGAGGCGACGAAGCTAACGGCGTTAGCCGCTGGGGAAGACGGTATGGCTAATGGTGTTAGCCGTCAAGGGGGGCGGGATGGCCTCCGTACGCGAACAACGGGCGTGCGTCCTCAGTGCGGCGTCGAGTTCGACAGCAACGCCATCACCGTGTCGACGTACGGGCCCGCATCCCTCGGCGCCGCGTCGACCATCCGCAGGGCGGCCGTGCCCAAGTAGACCGCGTAGCTCGCGGCGGCCAAGTGCCGGGCGCGCTCGGGGGTGTGGCCCAGTTCGGTCAGCGCCGCCTCGATCGTGATGAGCCGCCGGTGGGTGACGCGCTCCGCGACGGCCCGCACCGTCGGGTCGTCGGACTCGGTGAGCAATACCAGCGCGAGCGCGCCGCCCCGGGTCGACGTGAAGGCGTGCCGGATCAGCAGGCGCAGCCGCTCGGCCGGGTCGGCCACGGCGGCCAACGTCGGCAGTACCTCGTCGGTCTGCACCCGCTCCCAGCGCTCCAGCGCGGCGACCAAGAGCGCCTCGCGGTTCTCGAAGAGCCAATAGAAGCTCGACTTGGACGCGCCCAGGCGAGCCGCCACCGGCTCGACCGCGACCGTCGCGGGGCCACCCTCGGCCAGTGCGTCCAGCGCGGCGGCGGCCCAATCGTCGCGGGTCAGGCGGGCGGTGCGGGGCACGGGGTACCGGCTTTCCTCGTTCTGAACGGACCCGTACAGTATAGATCTGTACGCTGCCGTCCAGAACGAAGGCGAACCATGACGACCACAGACTGGGACCTCGACCGACTCCTGCCCGCCTACGACTTCCGCTCCCGCTACACCCGCCGAATCTCCGCGCCGCCGGCCGTCGTGTGGGACGCGCTGTACGCGGTGACGGCCGACGAACTGCCGGTGACCCGGCTGCTGATGAAGGTGCGGTCGGCGGGGCGTACCCGGATGAAGGGCTCGCTCGCGGACATCGCGCCGATGGCGAGGCTGACCAGGACCGAGGGCCGCGAGGCCGTGCACGGCAAGGTCGCGCAGTACTGGCACCTTCGCCCCCGCGAGGCGCCGATCCGGTCCGGCGACCCGGTCGCGTTCACCGAGTTCGCCGAGCCGGGGTGGGCCAAGGCCGCGATGAGCTTCCAGGTGACGCCGGACGGCGACGGCACGCTGTTGGCGGCCGAGACCAGGGTCCATGCCACCGACGCCCGCAGCCGCCGCGTCTTCGCGGCCTACTGGCTGCTCATCAGGGTCGGCGGCGCCGGCTTCATCCGGCTCGAACTGCTGGGCTCGATCGCCCGCCGGGCCGAGGCGGCCCCGTCACGGTGAGCCTTTCGCCGAGCCGTCTGCCGAGTCTTCCGCCGGGCCGTCTGCCGGGCCGTCCGCCGAGCCTCAGTAGGCCACCGTGAACCGCTTGCCAAGGTGCCGGGGCTGCTCGATCTCGTCGAGCATCGCCACGGCGTAGTCGGCGACCGAGATCCGGCTCGTGCCGTCGGCGGCGGTGACGAGGTCGTCCAGGCCGGTCCGGTAGGCGCCCGTACGCTCGCCCGGGCCGATGTCGGCGGCGGGGGAGAGGTAGGTCCAGTCGACGTCGGCGACCGAGCGGAAGTACTCCAGCGCGTCGCCTTGACCGCGCATGACCTGGAGGGCGAGTTCGGGGAGCCCGTCGGCGTCCCACACCTGCCGGCCGTCGGCGGTACGGAGCGAGCCCGCGCCGCCGACCACGTACAACCCGGGCGCGGCCGGGCCGAGCGAACGCAGGCCCTCGGCCAGGGACGCGGCCGCGCCGACCACGAGGGCGGCATGCGCCGCGCCGTCGGTGTAGCCGCCGCCGACCGCGCTCACAAGAGCGTCGTGACCGGCGGCCGCGGTCGCGACGGAGCGCGGGTCGAGGACGTCGCCGGTGAGGACGGCCAGCCGGTCGTGCTCCTCGGCGGCGAGCTTCGCCGGGTCGCGCACCACCGCCGTGACGTCGTGGCCGCGGCGCAGCGCCTCGCGCAGGATGTGCACACCGATGCCGCCGTTGGCGCCGAACAGAGCGATCTTGGCCATGTCGAAATCCTTGGATCCAGAGGGAGACAGCGCCGGGACCGGCTGCCTGAATCCATCCAACAGCACAGGTCAGGCCAATTGTTACCCTTGGATACCAGGCACCTTGAAGTGCTATTGTTTCCTTATGGATACCCATGGGCCGGCCGGTCTCGCCGCAAGGCTGCTGACCGACACCCCCGACTGCCGCAGCCGCGACGTGCTGGACCGCCTGGGCAGCCGCTGGAGCGTCCTGATCATCCTCAACCTGGCCACCGGCACCCTGCGCTTCACCGAACTGCGCAACCGCGTTCGCGGCATCACCCCGAAGGTCCTCACCACCAACCTCCGCGACCTCGAACGCGACGGCCTGATCAGCCGCGCGGTCTTCGCCGAGGTCCCGCCGCGCACCGAATACACACTCACCCGGCTCGGCGAAAGCCTCATCACCACCTACCGCGCGGTCCAGGACTGGGCCGAGAACCACGCCGACGAGGTCCTGGCCAACCGCGACACCTACGACAAGGCCCGCTGACCCGCGAGCCGCCGCGGCCGCGACCCCGGCACACGTCACCGGCGACCGGCGGTCCCCGAAAACCGCGGCTCACCACGCAACGCCCGGCCGATCCCCGCAGCGGCGACCGAAAGGCACCGGCGCCGCCCGACGCATTTCCGGCAGCCGCCTTCGATGGGCCAAAATCGAGATCATGACCACACCCGTCCGACTCGCCGCGATAGATCTCGTCACCCACACGCCGAGCCTGGCCGAACTCCTCGTGGACGCGGTCGACGACGGCGCCTCGGTCGGTTTCCTCGCCCCGCTGGCCGTCGACGAGGCCGCCGAATGGTGGGCGACCCAGACCGCCGCGATCCGTAGCAACCGCACCGTCATCTGGGCGACCCAGGACGCGACCGGCATCACCGGCACGATCCAGCTACAGCCCGCCTTCACGCCCAACGGACGCCACCGCGCCGAGCTCACCAAGCTGCTGGTCCACCGCCGCGCCCGCGGCAACGGCCTGGCCCGCGAACTCCTGTCCACCGCAGAGCAGTTCGCCGCCGCATCCGGCCGCACCCTGCTCACCCTGGACACCCGGTCGGGCAGCGCGGCCGAACGCCTCTACAAAAACGCCGGCTGGACCGAATCCGGCACCATCCCGGACTACGCCGCCGACCCCGCCGGCCGTCTCCAACCCACCACGCTCTTCCACAAACACCTGGGCTGACCCCCGGAACCGCGGCTCACCGACCGCCGACGGACCGACCGGCCGTGGTGCCCTCGCGGGCCACCCAAACGACACGGTCAGCCCGTACCGGATCTTCGAAAAGCCCAACGCACCATTGCGGAGCTGGTGAAATACGGGCGTGCGCGCCATCCATACCCCCGAAGGGCACCGCAGGCCCCGATCTCGCTGCGGAAACAGCCTGCGCTGGACGTTGGCGGGGGCCCTCAACCTTGCGCTGGGCTACGCAGGCATTCTCCCCTTTGCGTACATATCCCTTGTCCTGGAATGCGGCTTGTTCCCCCGCCTCGGCTGGAGTTCGGCCACCGATTCGAAGTACGCCGAGAACCCGGGCCTATACGTCATGCTCGCCGTGGGCGCGGCGCTCTTCATGGGCCTCGCGTTCCTGGCGACCAACTACCTGTACCTGCTCACGCTCACCGCCCGCGCGCGCCTCTACTGGCCGCTCGCCTCGGTCGTCCTGCCGGCCCCCTACGTCCTGGTACGGGCAAGGCCCGAGCTTTGGGCCTCCATCGGCTGGTGGTAGCGATGCACTGTCCGCGACAGGCGCCGCGACGGCCGCACCACGAACGTACGAACACGTCGGTGCCGTCGCCCCCGGGATCCCCTCCCCGAAACGCGACGGCACCACCGGAGCCACGGCGTCAGCCGGCCGCCGGCGCGACGCCGATCGGGCACGAGACGCCCGTGCCGCCGAGGCCGCAGTAGCCGTTGGGGACTCGGTCCAGGTATTGCTGGTGGTAGGCCTCGGCGTAGTAGAACTCGTCGGCCTTGCGGATTTCCGTGGTGATCGTGCCCAGGCCCGCCTTGGTCAGGACCTCCTGGTAGGCGTCGCGCGAGGCGAGGGCGGCTGCCTGGTCCGCGTCGGAGTGGGTGTAGATCGCCGAGCGGTACTGGGTGCCCTCGTCGTTGCCTTGGCGGTTGCCCTGGGTGGGGTTGTGGGACTCCCAGAAGAGCTTGAGCAGCTCGGTGTAGGACACGATCGTCGGGTCGTAGACCACGCGGACGGCCTCGGCGTGGCCGGTGCCGCCGCCGCATGCCTCCTCGTAGGTCGGGTTTTCGGTGTAGCCGCCCTGGTAGCCGGCGGCGGTGGTCCACACGCCCTCGGTCTGCCAGAACTTGCGCTCCGCGCCCCAGAAACAGCCGAGGGCGAAGTCGGCGACCGCGAGACCGGCCGGGAACGGTGGCTCCAGGCGATTGCCCAGCACCCGGTGCAGCTCCGGTACCTCGAACGGGCGCGCATCGCGGCCCTTCAGGGCCTCTTCGCGCGTCGGCAAGCGCGGCTCGAAGTCCCTGCGGTTGAAAAGCACGCGTGCCTCCGTCGTCGTAGAGGCGGATATTCCCGTACGGGAGGGTCCGCCACAGGCTTGAATGGTCATTGACGCAACGTTTCGGGAGGCGGGGGCATTCCATGCTGCGAGTGGTGACGATCGGCGCGGCGGTGGTCCTGAGCGCGGGGCTCATGGTGGGTTGCGACGACGATTCCTCGATAGACCCGTTCGGCCTGCGGACGACGTCCGCGCCGGGCCCGACCGGCCCGCGGCCCGACGGCCCGGTGACCGACGCGCCCGTGCCCCCGCCGTCGCCGGATCGGCCCGTCAGGACCTCGGCCCCGCCCACCACGCGCCCGCCCACCGCCACCGCGCGCCCCGGGTCCGGCCTCACTGCGGCGCAGGCGAAGATCCTGGTCGCCTTCGTCGCCCTGACCGACAAGGACTGGGGCCCCGAGTACGTCCCCCAGGAGCAGAACTACGAATTGACCGGGCTCGACTACGCCATCACCGGTGCCGACTGCAAGCAGGCCCCTCAGGGGACGGTCCCCGGCGGCCTGGCCACGATGGGTCGCTACGTGTACGTACCCACCGGCGGCAAGCCGAGCATCGACAACCTGAGCAAGACCCTCGCGACGTCCTCGGCGACCGCCTACGCGTCGGTGGCCCAGGCCAGGGCCGAAGTCACCAAGGGGGTCGCCGACGCGCGGCGTTGCCCGACCCAGACGCTGACCAACGACGAGAAGTTGAGCGGCATCGAGGTCTTCGACCTCGCCGTCCCCGGCATCGACGAGATCCACATCGCGCGCGCGAGCTGGAACGCGAACCACGGCGGGGCGCCGTTCCAGTACGTGTGGGTGACGGCCCGTCAGGGGCAGGTCGTACTGACCGCCGCGGTCGTCGACCGCAGCGACAAGACGTTCGAGTCGGCGAAGAAGCAGGCGATCGACGCGATCGCCGTCATGGTCACCCGGACCGACGCGCAACTGCGGTGATCTCGGGTCGAGTGCTGCCGGGAACCGACGAGTGCCGATACGGGTACCGGCGAATGCCGACGAGTACTGCCGAGTTCTGCCGAGTTCTGCCGAGTGCTGCCTATTACGCTGACCGTCGGTGCGCCCGCGCGAGGTTTTCGCGGCGGTACGCGGGCCGCCGCGGCGCGAACGGCGGTGGCAGTCACGGGAATCGGGGCAACGGTCATGGGGGCGTCGGCATGGGGGCAGTGACGAGACGCGCGGTCGGCCCGGTGGTCGGCCTGCTCCTGATCGCCGCCGCGTCCGCGGGGTGCGCCGACAGCGGCGACGGCCCGTTCGCGGTGCCCACCAAGGGCGTGCCC
>NZ_WWJX01001189.1 GCF_009865215.1 Streptomyces sp. SID3343
CGCCGCGCGTCTGCGCGGGGTCGACCGGGTGCTGCGCCGCGCCCTCGGCGACGACGTCGCCCACTCGGCCGAGGTGCGCGAGGCGGCCGAACTCGCGCTCTCGTGCGCCCGGGCGGGCGGCCCCGAGGGGCGCCCGTTGTACGCGGCGCACGCCGAACTCGACGTGCCGGACGTCGTGGCGGCCCCGCACGTCGCGTTGTGGTTCGGCGCGACGCTGATCCGCGAGTATCGCGGTGACGGTCACCTGATGGCCCTCCAGGACGCCGAACTCGACGGCGTCGAGGCGCTGTTCTCGCACACCGCGACCGGCCGGGGCTTCGAGCCGGCGTTCGCCGTGGCCAGTCGCGGCTGGACCACCGAACAGTGGGAGGCGGCCCGTGACCGGCTGGCCGGGCGCGGACTCGTCGACGCCGACGGCGCGCAGACCGAGGCCGGGGCGGCGCTGCGGCGGGCCGTCGAGGAGCACACCGACCGGCTCGGCCGCGCGCCGTTCGAACTGCTCGGCGAGGAGCGGACGGCCCGACTGACCGACCTGTGCCGCGGGCTCACCGGCATCGCGCTCGGCAACGGCGCCTTTCCGCCCGGGGTGTTCGCGACCCGTAAGGGCTGAGCCGGCGGGGCGGTGGGCGGGGCCCGGGGCGGCGGGCCCCGGGGCCACCG
>NZ_WWJX01001190.1 GCF_009865215.1 Streptomyces sp. SID3343
CCCGGACGGGGTTCGTCCGGGCCGTGCGTGGCCTGGGTGATCAGCCGTTCTCGTCGGGTTCGCCCGAACCTCGTGGCCGGGAGCCGATATTGCCGTATCCGGGCATCTCGTGCGGGCCGCGCCGTCTGCCGTCCTGCGGCATCTCGGCAGACTCACGGCCCCGGGTGTCCAGGTCCGGGCTCGGTGTGGTGGGGAGGTCGCGCGGCGGGGGCGGCGGCGGATTGCGTCGCCGCCGGACACCGCTCACGACAGGGATGATGAGAAGAACGGCGATCAGTGCCGCGGCGGGGATCGCCACTGCGGCGACGGTCCCCGCCGAGGCTGATTCGAGCTGTGCCAAAGCGGTCATGCCATTTCGGCTACCCAGTCTCGTCCGGGCAACGCACCCGTCTTGGGGAACGTCGTGGCGGGCGGTGAACTCGTCACCGTCGCCGCGGCCCGGGTCGAGCCGGGTCCGCACGGGCGCACGAGACGGTCCGGGTGCGAGGCGGATCGGCACGCGGGGCGGATCGGCGCGCGAGGCGGGCCGAGGTGCGAGGCGGTTCGGCGCGCGGCGTGGGCCGGGGCGGCGAGTTCACCCGGTCGACGGCAGTTGTTGGCGGTACGGACGACCT
>NZ_WWJX01001191.1 GCF_009865215.1 Streptomyces sp. SID3343
GGCGGCCCCCGGAGCGGATCCCGAAGAACCCGGCCCCGACCTGCGCGAGATCACCCGCCGAGCGCAGGCGGGCGACGCCGAAGCGGCGACCGTGATCACGAACGCCGCAGTCGTACTCGGCCGCACCCTCGCCGGGCTCGTCTGCGCGCTCGACCCGGCGGTGCTGGTCGTGGGCGGCGGGGTCGCCGGCATCGGCCCGCGCTTCATCGACCCGCTCACCACCGCGCTGCGTGCGGAGGTGCTGGCGCCGCTGCGCGAGATCCCCGTACTGGCGGCGGCGCTGGGCCTGGACGCGCCGCTGGTGGGCGCGGCCCTGCTGCCCGAAGACCTGACAACTCCAGACGACCCGACAACTCCCGACGGCCCGAACGGACTTCACCATGCATCCGCTGCTTGACCCACTGCGGGGCGGCTTGATCGTCTCCGTCCAAGTGCACCGCGCCGACGACCCGCTGCGCGACCCGGCGATCATGGCCGCCGTCGCACGGGCCGCCGTCGAGGGCGGCGCGGTGGCGATCCGCTGCGGCGGCATCGGCGGTGTGCCCGACGTCGCCGCGGTATGCGCGGCGGTGGAGGTGCCGGTGATCGGGCTGTGGAAGGACGGTACCGAGGGCGTGTACATCACGCCGAGCGCCGCACACGCGCGGGCGGTGGTGGCGGCCGGCGCACCCGTCGTCGCGATCGACGCGACGCTTCGGGCCCGC
>NZ_WWJX01001192.1 GCF_009865215.1 Streptomyces sp. SID3343
TTCGCGGCGTACCTGGGCGGCGTACACGACGCGCGGGGCCTGTGGTTGGCGACCACCGACGCCGACAGCCGGGTCCCCGCCGAGTGGTTGACCCGGCAGATCGCGTGGGCCGGCCGCGGCTGGGACGCCGTCGCCGGAACCGTCCGCGTCCGCGACTGGTCCCGGCACCCGCCGGGCGCGCAGGAGGCGTTCGAGGCCCACTACGGCCGATGGCACGGCGTGTCGCCCCACGTGCACGGCGCCAACCTGGGCTTTTCCGGCCCCGCGTACCTGGGAGTCGG
>NZ_WWJX01001193.1 GCF_009865215.1 Streptomyces sp. SID3343
CGGTCGGTACTGCTCGCCGACGCCGGCACCGGGCCGCCGGTGGTCGGCGAGGCACTCCCGGCCGCGGCCCGAACCCTGCTGGCCGACCTGGGCGTTGGTGATCTCGTCCCCGGACCCGGTCACCTGCCGTGCCATGCGACGCTGTCCGCGTGGGGATCGCCGCTGGTGACGGCCGTGTCGAGCATCGAGGATCCACACGGATCCGGATGGCACCTCGACCGCCCGGTGTTCGATCAACGCCTGCGCGAACGTGCCC
>NZ_WWJX01001194.1 GCF_009865215.1 Streptomyces sp. SID3343
TGGTTCCCACCCGCACCACCCGTTGCGTTTGTGTCGTGGGCTGCGGAATTACTGCGCGGGGCGGTTGCCTGGTCCGGCCTCGGGGCCATGGCTGGGCGCGCGATTGCCGTGGGCGGGCACTGGGGCTGCGGACTGCTCTTGGCCGGGCCGGGAGTGGTTCCCACCCGCACCACCCGTTGCGTTTGTGTCGTGGGCTGCGGAATTACTGCGCGGGGCGGTTGCCTGGTCCGGCCTCGGGGCCATGGCTGGGCGCGATTGCCGTGGGCGGGCACTTGGGCTGGCGGCTGTTCTTGGCCGGGCCGGGGGTGGTTGGCACCCGCACCGCCCATTGCGTTTGTGTCGTGGGCTGCGGAATTACGGCGCGGGGCGGTTGCCCTGTCCGGGCTTGTGGCCTCGTTTGGGGCGGCCTTCGAGGTGGTTGGCGGTGGGTGATGGCGCTTCGCGCCCACGGCATGGGCTTCGCCTGGGGGCGGGGCTCGGTTGCGGTTTTGGCGCGTCAGCGCCCACCGACCAGGCCCCCGTCGAGTGTTCGACGAGCGCAGCGAGGAGAGCGGC
>NZ_WWJX01000124.1 GCF_009865215.1 Streptomyces sp. SID3343
GGCGCGGACGCGGTCAAGCTCTTCCCCGCGAGCCAGTGGACCCCCGCGTCCTTGCGCGACATGCGCGCGGCCCTGCCCCAGATCCCCTTCGTCCCCACCGGCGGCATCACGCCCGCCCAGGCTCCGGACTGGATCGCGGCAGGCGCGATCGCCGTGGGCATGGGCGCCTCCCTGACCGCGGGCACCCCATCGGAGGCGACCTCCCGGGTGGCCGAACTCCTGGCGGCCCTGGCCTAGTTGCCTCGGGCGCCCGCATCCGGGGGTGGGCCGGGTCGCGCCGCGTTCCCCCGTCGACGACGCGCACCGTCGCCGCGCACCTCACGTCCGGGTCGGCCGCCAAGGGCCGACCCGGACGCCGTGCGTCGCGATCAGGCGACGTCGAACCGGTCCAGGTTCATCACCTTGTCCCATGCCGCGACGAAGTCGTGGACGAACTTCTCCTTGGCGTCGTCGCTCGCGTAGACCTCGGCGACGGCCCGCAGTTCGGAGTTCGACCCGAAGAGGAGGTCGACCCGGCTGCCGGTCCACCTGACCTCGCCCGTCGCCGCGTCGCGGCCCTCGAACGCGCTCGCGTCCTCGGACGTGGACGTCCAGGTCGTGCCCAGGTCGAGCAGGTTGACGAAGAAGTCGTTGGTCAACGACCCGGGGGCAGTGGTGAACACGCCGTGCGACGACTGCCCGTGGTTGGCGCCCAGAACGCGCAGACCGCCGACGAGGACCGTCATCTCGGGGGCGCTCAGGGTCAGCAGGTTGGCCCGGTCGATCAACAGGTACTCGGCGGGCAGCCGGTTGCCCTTGCCGAGGTAGTTGCGGAAGCCGTCTGCGGTCGGCTCCAGGGCGCTGAACGACTCCACGTCGGTCTGCTCCTGCGCCGCGTCCACACGGCCCGCCGTGAAGGGGACCCGGATGTCGAACCCGGCGGTCTTGGCGGCCTGTTCGACCGCGGCGCCACCGGCGAGCACGATCAGGTCGGCGAGCGAGATGCGCTTGTCGTCGGTCCGGGCGGCGTTGAACGCCTCCTGGATGCCCTCCAGGGTGCGCAGTACGGTCGCCAGCTCGTCCGGGTCGTTGGCCTCCCACCCGTTCTGCGGCTGGAGCCGAACGCGCGCACCGTTGGCGCCGCCGCGCTTGTCGCTGCCGCGGAAGGACGCGGCCGACGCCCACGCGACGGAGACCAGCCGAGACACCGACAGGCCCGAGGCCAGGAC
>NZ_WWJX01001195.1 GCF_009865215.1 Streptomyces sp. SID3343
CGTCAGATCCGACGCCAACGGACCCAACGACCAACCGTCACCCGCGATGTGATGCACGACCAACATCAGCACGTACTCTTGCGCCGACAACTCGAACAGGTGGGTGCGCAGCGGCGGTTCGACGGACAGGTCGAAGGGGTGGCGGGCCGCCGAGGTCAGTGCGTCCGGTAGTTCGGTGTCGGTCGTCGGAGTCACCGTCAACCGGGGCGCGGCCGCCTCGGGGGTCAACACCTGCTGGCACGGGACACCCTCGACCTCCGGAAACACCGTACGCAGACTCTCGTGCCGCG
>NZ_WWJX01001196.1 GCF_009865215.1 Streptomyces sp. SID3343
GGCGACGCCCCACGCGACGGGCCGAACGACCGGGCCGTCGGCCGGTCGCTCGGCCCTACTTCGTGGTGCTCAGGTCGTGCCGGTACTGATCGATTTGCCGCTGGAGTTCGTCCAGGTAGGCGGTCGCCACGGTGCGGTCCTGTTTGGCGATTCCGCGCAGCCATCGATGGGGGAGGGTTCCGACTGCTCTGGCCACCGCGTGTTCGACC
>NZ_WWJX01001197.1 GCF_009865215.1 Streptomyces sp. SID3343
CCCCGTACCGTGCGCCTCCACCACATCCACATCACCCACCGACAAACCCGCACCCGCCAACGCCCGCCGAATCACCCGCTGCTGCGCCGGACCGCTCGGCGCCGTCAAACCGTTCGACGCACCGTCCTGATTCACCGCCGAACCACGCACCACCGCCAACACCCGCCGCCCACCACGACGCGCATCCGACAACCGCTCCAACAACAACACACCCACACCCTCACCCCACCCCGTACCATCCGCCGACGCCGCAAACGCCTTACAACGACCATCCGGGGCCAAACCACGCTGTCGACTGAAAGCCACCAGTGCGTCCGGGGTGGACATGACGGTGACGCCGCCGGCCAGGGCCATCGAGCATTCGCCGCGACGCAACGCCTGGGCGGCCAGGTGGAGGGCGACCAGCGACGACGA
>NZ_WWJX01000125.1 GCF_009865215.1 Streptomyces sp. SID3343
CGCTGACGCGCCGAGACCGCAGCCGATCCACCCGGCCCCGGGCCCGGGCCGGCCAAGGCCGAAGGTGCCGGCCGGAGCCGGGCCGCGCGCCCGGACCCCGTCGCCCCGAGATGCCGTACAACCGCAGCCCTCCGCCAACGGGGCGCAACGAACGGTGCAGGTGGAATCCGTCCCGGACGCCACAAGCGCAACCGCAGCGTCTCCTCTCTCACACACACGAACCTGCGGCATCGACAGCGGTCCGGAAAACCGTTCGTGGCGCCCAGTGGTGCATCGCTAGCCTGCCGGGCGTGGACGAGGTCGATAACCCCAAGGATGTGGTCCGGCGAGGCTACGACGCGCTGTCGCTCCGCTATGACCAGGAGTTCGGCGGCGCGACGAAATACCGGTCGTGGCTGGACGAGTTGCGCGGGCACCTCCCCGCGACCGGGGCCCGCGTTCTCGATCTGGGCTGCGGCAGTGGCGTGCCCGTCGCGCGTACTCTGGCCGACGCCGGACACCATGTCACCGGGGTCGACATCAGCGAGGTCCAGATCCAGCGGGCCCGGCGGCTCGTTGCGCAGGCCGAGTTCGTTCGGGCCGACGCCACGGCGGTGGACTTTGCCGCAGCCTCGTTCGACGCGGTCGTCTGCCTGTACGCGCTCATCCACATCCCGCTCCCCGAACAGCCCCCACTCCTGCACCGGATCGCGACGTGGCTGCGCCCCGGTGGCCGGTTCCTCGCCACCACCGGTCATCGGGCCTGGACCGGCACGGACGAGAATTGGCTGGGATCGGGGACAACCATGTGGTGGAGCCACGCCGACGCCGCCGACTACCGAACGTGGCTCACCGAGGCCGGCCTGACCGTCGACCAGGAGACCTTCGTCCCGGAAGGCGACACCGGCGGCCACACCCTGTTCAGCGCCCACCGACCCTGACGGCCACCGCCGAC
>NZ_WWJX01001198.1 GCF_009865215.1 Streptomyces sp. SID3343
ATCTCGGCTGCGGGTTCGGGCGCGACTTCCGGCTCGGGTTCGGGGCCGATCTCGGCTGCGGGTTCGGGCGCGACTTCCGGCTCGGGTTCGGGGCCGATCTCGGCTGCGGGTTCGGGCGCGACTTCCGGCTCGGGTTCGGGGCCGATCTCGGCTGCGGGGCGGGGTTCGGGCTCGGGCTGCGGCTCTGGTGCCACTTCCGCCGCGGGCTCGGGCTCGATCTCGGCGGCGGGCGCACGCTCGGGCTCGGGTACCGGCTCGGATGCGACGTTCGACCCGGATTCGGGCACGACTTCCGCCGCAGGCTCGCCTTCGG
>NZ_WWJX01001199.1 GCF_009865215.1 Streptomyces sp. SID3343
CCCACCGGAGGCGGAGCCGTTCGCGCCGCCGCCTTTGGTGCCGCCGGGGGGCAGTGCGGCGCCGCTCGTGGTGCCGCTGCCCTGGGCCGCTCCGGTCCCGCCCTGCGCGGTGCCCGGTGCCTGCTTGCCACCGGCATTCGTGCTCGGCAGGCCGGTGACGGGGCCGGGCGGCGGCGCGGAACTCGCGCCCGGTTGGGTTGCCGGGGTCGTCGGCGGCGCCGTGCCGGCCGCCGGGGGTGTGGCGGCGTTCGCCGGGGCCGGGCCCCCCGGGGTCGGGTCCACGGGCGCGGACTTTTGGGTCTGCGGCGACGTGTGCTCCGCATCGGAGTCGCCCAAGGAGGGCTTGATGTAGAAGACCGTGGCGACGACTCCCGCGATGACACCGAGTACGAGTAGCGCGCCACCCATGCCGTTCCGTTTCCAGCTCGGCGTGCGCTCCGGCGCCGTCTTCGCGTCGCGCACGTCGGGAGCTTCGCGCACCTCGGGAGCGTCGCGCGCCTCGGAAGCGTCGCGCGCCTCGGGAGCCGATGCCGGGGGCGCCGGGGACGGCGCCGCGACGGAGGCGGCAGTGGGGACCACGGCGCCAAGGTCGGTGACCGAAGCCGAAACACCCGCCGCGTCGGACGTCCCGTCGCCCTCCGCAGCCGCAGCCGCAGGCGGCGTCGGCGCCTCGGGCTCGCTCGGGACGTGATCCGCCGAGGGCTCCGCCGCCGAACCACCCGGTGCCGCAATGCCGTCGAACGTGCCCCCCGGCTCGACCTCGCCCTCACCCACGTCCACCAGGTCCGCCCCGCCCACCGCCGACGTTGCCGCCGCCGACGACGACCTGCCCGTCATCGCCCCACGAGCCGCGGCCGCCATCCGCGCCGCATCCGGGTACCGATCCTCCGGGTCCTTGGCCAACGCCTTCGCCACGAAGGTACGTATCGCCTCGGGGAATTGCGCCGGGAGCTCGGGTGCCGGCTCCCGGATGTGCTTGAGCACCACCTCGAACACCGCGTCACCGGTGAACACCGGTTTCCCGACCAGGAGTTCGTAGCAGACGACGCCGATCGCGTACTGGTCGGACGCCGCCACCGCGCCACTGCCTCGGGCCTGCTCGGGAGCGATGTACCGAGCCGTGCCGAGTACCGCGTGCGAAGCGGTGAGCTTGGTCTCGGCCTCGGAGTGGGCTATGCCGAAGTCGGTGACGGTCACCCGGTCGTCGGCGCCGATCATCAGGTTCGACGGCTTGATGTCACGATGCACGATGCCGCGCCGATGTGCCGCGTGCAGTGCGTCCAAGGCCTGCGCGACGATGCCCAGCGTGCGGTCGGCGGACATGGTCCCGGCATCCTCGTCGGCCAGGACCGCGTCCAGCGGCCGACCGGCGACGAGTTCCATGACGATGTACGCGACGCGTGGATCCGACCCGCTCTCACCGTAGTCGTGCACGTCCACGATGCCGGGGTGGTCGAGCGCGGCCAAGACTTTCGCCTCACGCCGGAACCGCTCCGCGAACTTGGCGTCGGCCAACAGCGCGGGCAGCAGGATCTTGACCGCGACCTGCCGTTCGAGGACGCCGTCCTCGGCGCGCCACACCTCGCCCATGGCGCCGCCGCCGAGCCGCTCGGCCAGTGCGTACCGGCTCCCCAGCACTGTGCCCCAACCCCACATGCCCCGTGCCCCCGTAGGCTCCAGAGTTCCCGCCCGTCAGCGACACGCGGCCTGCGCAAGGCGCCCGGGGCTCCGAAAAGCCCGCAACCACGCCCGGCAGGCGATCATTTCATCGCATCGCCCCGACCGAGTCCTCCGGGAGTCCCTCTTTCGGTCTCGGTCGCCGTCGGTGCCGGATGTCGACGGGGTCGTCGTCGAGTGCCGAACTTCGTCGACGTGGTCGCCGTCCTGATGGGCCATCAGGTGGCGGTGTCTACAATCGTCGTCCGTACCTGGTCCACCCGTCGATGTCGCGCGGCCCGGGCCTGGTTCGGCCGAACGGGGGAACGTGCATGATCGAGCCGTTGCATCCGGGCGACCCACACGAGGTCGCCGGATACCGGCTACGGGGCAGACTCGGCCAGGGCGGAATGGGCAGCGTCTATCTCTCGTACACCCGAGGCGGACAGCCTGTCGCACTCAAGGTCGTGCGACCCGAACTCGCGCAGGACCCCGAGTTCCGCAGGCGGTTCGAGCGCGAGGTGCAGGCCGCCCGGCGCGTACACGGGCCGTACACGGCCGCGGTGCTCGACAGCAACACCGACGATCGGCTGCCGTGGCTCGCGGGGGCCTACGTCGCGGGGCCTCCGCTCTCGGAAGCCGTCCGCGTACACGGGCCGTTGCCCGTCGAGTCGGTGCTGCTGCTGATCGCCGGTGTGGCCGAGGCACTTCAGTCCGTCCACGCGGCGGGCGTCATCCACCGCGATCTCAAGCCGTCCAACGTACTGCTGGCATCGGACGGTCCCCGTGTCATCGACTTCGGCATCGCCCGGGCGGCGGACACCACGGCGCTCACGGGCTCCGATGTCGTGGTCGGCACACCCGCGTTCATGTCACCGGAGCAGGTCCTGGGCAAGCCGGTCGGCTTCGCGAGCGACGTGTTCTCGCTCGCGCTGGTCGGCCACTACGCCGCGACCGGCGAACACCCTTTCGGGCAGGGCCACGCACAAGCCCTGATGTACCGGATCGTCGGCGAGGCCCCCGACCTGGGCGCGTGCCCCGCACCGCTGCGCGGTCTCCTCGAACCGTGCCTGGCCAAGGAACCCACCGACCGGCCTTCGCTCGCGGAGGTGATCGAAGGATGCCGGCGCGGGGCCGAGGTGACCGCGCTCGTACGGGGAACGGGCTGGCTGCCGGCCGCCATCGCCCACGACGCCGCGCGGCGCGAGGCCGTCCCGCCACCGACCCCCGGCGACCGTGAACCGTACGGAGCCGCCGCCGGCCCGCCGATCCCGCCGCCACCGATGCCCTCGGCACCGCCGGCGCCGCTGCGACCACCCACCGTGGGGCCGGGCGTCAGCCCGCGCGCCGACCTGGTTCCCCCGATGCCGCCGCCCGTCCCGCCGCACCTGCCGTTCATAACGCACAAGCCCGCCCCGCCGGCCCCGCACCGTCGACGGTGGGTGCGCATCGTCGCGAGCACGGTCGCCGCAGTCGCTGTGGTCGTCGCCGGAGTACTGGTCGTCCCGCCGTTGATCGACGGAGACGACGACAAGGCCACGAACAAGGGCAAAGGCGAGACGGCAGGGGCCGGGACCGACCCGGGCAACGGTGACGGCACGAATGCGACCCGGTCGAAGGTCCCCCTGTCGATCACCGCGCCCGACGTGCCGCCTGCCTCCTACATGGTCAAGGAGACCTGCAACAAAGGCTTTTCCACCCGGATCGACCTGGAGAAGCTGACCGTCACGGCGAATGTCGCGCATACCGCGCCGCCGTCGTCGGCCACGCTCGAATACGTGGCGTGCAACAAGGTCCCGGCTGCCGACGGCGATCGCAACCTCGTGGGCGCGTTGCGGTTCCTGGACCACGAAGCCGTCGCGGGCATGGTCGCCAAGCCCGTCGCGACCGTCGAGGAGTGCCGCACCGCCGCACGTACCGCGAGCCTGCCGAGCGAGGTGCCGCTCTCCGCGCTCAATTCGGACCTCGTGTCGGCCGGCATGGGGTTCTGCGTCGAGACGGGCCGCAAGACCGTGGTGCTGGTGTGGGTCACCGACGTCAAGGAAGCCCCCGGCGGCCTGGGCCTGCGAAACTTCGACACCCAAATCACCCAGTGGAAGGCCACCTCCGGCGCGGCGTCGTGACGACACACCGCCCGAGTGCCCGACTCGGGCGGGACCTGGCCGAAGGACACCTCACCCGGGGTTGCGCTTGGTGACGTGACCCTGGGCATCGGCCTCCAGAGAGGCGGCGCCCCGATCGTCGGACACCGTGACCCGGATGCTCAACACCTTGGTCCGCGCGTCGGGCTCGAAGCCGATGTGCCAGGACGTGGGGTTCTTGATCCCCAGCGCGCTCCGTGCCTCGGCGACCAGCGCGGGAAGCCGCTCGTACGGAATCGCCCGCATGTCGATCGGTGCCGCGCCGGCATCGGTCGCCGGTACCACGACGGGCTTGACCTCCATGACCCGCTCACCGATGGACAGGTTGAACACCTTGTCCGTGCCCATGCCCTTGATCAACGATTCGGCGGACCAGCGCATCTCGCCGTCGGCGAGCATCGAATCGACGGTCACCGAGCCCGACGCCGTTCGCGTCGAGGAGAATTCGGTGGTGAGGTCGGACGTCGAGAACGACGACGAGGAAGTCGTCGTGGACGACGAGGACTTCGTCGTGTCGGAGCCACCGTCGTCGAATACCTGCGCGCGGAACGGCACGATCACGGCCGCCGCGCCGATCAGCAGCCCCACCAGGAAAAGCAGACAGTACGAATAGCCCTCGTTCGGACCAACGACCATCGTCGACTCCGGGGCGGAGTCCACCGTTTCCGCCGCCGCCCGACCCGCCCACTCCGGACCCGGGTCGTCGACGACCGTCACGTTCCACGGTCGCTCGGGCTGATACTCGACGACGACAACGCCGCGCGGTGTGTAGTTCGGCAGGTCGACGAGATTGACGCTGTGGTTGGTCTCGACCCGATACGCCGACGCGTCGTCGGGGGCGACGGTGAGCACGAACTCGACCGGCACGTCCGCGGTCTCGCCGCCGATCGCGCGCCGGCTCTCGATGAGCGCGAGAGCCCGGCGAGACGTCGCGGCTGCGGCGTCCTGCGCACGCTTTCGACGCGACGAGCCGAGCGACACGACGACGAAGGCGAACAGAAGCAGACCCACGCCCGCCCAGAACACGTCCATGCGTCCGACCACCGGGCCCACCACCCCGGCCGCCATCGCGGCGCCGAACAGCACGGCCCCCACGAAGCCCTTGACCAGCTCCACCGGCCGGGAGGCAGCGCCGGGTTCTCGGGTCTGCGTGATCACCATGGCGGCGATTGTGTCGCCTCCAGGTGTACGCGGATAGACACCCAGGCGAAATCGCCCCGCTCGGTCCCGGTCGGGGCGATCGGGGCCCACGCGCCGCCCGTACGTTCGCGTCCTCGGGGGAAAACCCGCTGACCTCGACCACCGCCCCGGCACACAATGTGAGACCTGACCTACGGGGGTGACGACATGACCGACGCGCTGAACGACCTCTTGTGGCATACCGGAACGGACCTGGGCACCGCGCTGATCGAGCGCCTGGGAGCACCGCCGCCCACCTCGCCCCCGCAACCGGTCCCGGCACCGCTCGCCGCGTACCGCCTGCGCAACGGGATCCCCGACGGCCTGGTCGGCCGCCCTCCCGCATTGGGCCGACCCGGCACCGCCGGCGACCCGGCCTCCGTGCTCGACCTGCTCGAACGCGACGACCCCGCGATCAACGCCGTGCTGTTCAAGACGACGGACTGGCCCGCGCTGCGCCGCGCGATCCTGGGGCAGTACTCGTTCGCGCGGGGCATCACCCCACAACCCGACGAAGCCGCGCCCAGGATCGCTCTCGATCCCGAACTGCGCAGCGGCATGCTGTCCACGCTCGATGTGTCGCGCCTGGAAGCCGCGTTGTGGGCGCACGACCCCGACCTGGTGTTCTGGGCCCTGCTCGCGCACACCCCGCGCGACCCGCTCGCCACTCTCGCCGCGCTCGTGACACTCAAACGCACCCAGCGCTTCGCCCAGCTGCGCACCGTGCTGCGGCGCACCGACCACCGACTGCCCCACGACCTGACGCCGTTGCTGCGCATGGAACTGTCCGGCGGCCACCTCGACCGCTTGCCGACGTACCTCGCCGAGGCACTCGATCCCGCGCTCCTGGTCGGCCGAATACGCGCTACCCGACGCGTCTCCAGGGCCCACGCGATGCTGCGCACCGTGCTGGTGCCCGACTGGCGGACCTTCGCCGAAGCGCATGAAGCCGACCCGCTGCCGTGGACGGCCGTCGCCGCGCTCGCCGAACACCCGCGCTGCCCCGACGACCTGCTCGACCGCTTCGCCGACCGGCACCCCCAGGTCCTCGAATTCGTCCCGGCCCCCTCCCCCGCCCTGCTCGAACGCTGCGTGACCGAGGGCACCGACAAGTACACCAAACAGGTCCTCACCCGTCGGCTCGCGACCGGTCGCCCGGACCTGTCCGAACTCCTCGACGTACGGTCGGCCCGGCTGCTGTT
This sequence comes from Streptomyces sp. SID3343, assembly GCF_009865215.1. Classification (GTDB taxonomy): domain Bacteria; phylum Actinomycetota; class Actinomycetes; order Streptomycetales; family Streptomycetaceae; genus Embleya. Next base: position 6,179 of record NZ_WWJX01001199.1, read on the forward strand.
GACCGCGCTCGACCAAGGTTCGATCCACGCCGCCGCAACCCAGGCCGACGTCGCACTGGGCCTGGGCCGGGTCCTGCGCGAGCACCTCGACCTGCACGGCCCCGCCCTGTGGTCCGGGCTGTACGCGACGCTGCCCGTCCTCGACGTGAGCGTCCTCGACCTGTTCGCCGCCGCCGCGCGGCACACCGAGGACCCGCCGACCCGGCCGGGTCGACAGGCCGCCTGGGCATACACCGTCCTGATCGACCTCGCCGGCGAGAGCGCGGCCCAAGGCGCCCTCACCGGCCTCGACGACGAGCACCTCGCACCCCTCGCCGGCACCCCGACCCTGCCCGGCTTCCTCGCCGCGCGACTGGCCGCCGCGGCCGGCCCGATCACCGCACGCGTCCTCGCCGGCAACCCCGCCACCCCACGCGCCGTCCTGACCGAACTCGCCACCCGATCGGACCCGGCTGTCGGGGCAGCCGTCTACCGCAACCCGCACGCCACCGACGCGGCCCGGCGCACCGTGCTCGCTGCGCCGACCCTGGACCCCGATCTGCGCCGGGAACTGCTCACCACCGACGACCCCGTCCGACTCCGTACCCTGACCGCCTCGGCCGACCCCGAGTTGCTGGCCCGCGCCGTGCGCCTCGACGACACCCCGAAGCTGCGCGCGCTACGCCTGCACGCCGCCCTGCGCCTGGCCGAGACGACCGGCATCGCCGCGCTGACCCCGCTGCGCCGCGAGCCGGTGATCGCCACCGCCGTCGCCGGCCGCGCCCTGTGGCCGCTGCGCGACGCGATCCGCGAACTCAACCGCCGCCACACCACCGCCCTGTTGGCAGTCCCGCATTACCAACACACGTCCTACGACGGGGACACCGAGGTCGCGGCGGCCGTACACGACCCCGCTCCCGACTGGCCGGCCCTGATCGCCGCCCTGCGCGCGGGCAAACTGGCCCTGTCGGTGGGCCGCGAACTGGCCGACCGCCCCGACGTGCCCGAGGAGTTCGCCGAGGCACTGGCCCTGCGCCCGTACAGCGCCCACGCCGCTCGCGGTTGGGGTTCGCGCCACCACGCCTTCGTCCACGACGACGAACAGTCGTGCCTGCACCGGCCCAATGCGGCCGACCTGCTCGACACCGGCGCGCTCACCCTCGAGGTCTACGTCGACCGCGCCCCGGCCGTCGACGTACTCGCCGCCGCGGTCTCCCGGCCGCGGCTGGGCCGGCTGGTGGCGCGGCTGCTGCGCGAACGCCTCGGCGACGACACCGATGCCTGGGTGATCGCGGCCCGACTCGCCGCCGAAGGCAGCCGTGTATCACTGCCGCTGCTCACCGCCACGGCGACCGCCGCATCCGGAACCTGACGAAACGAGACGCGACGCGACGCGACGACCCGACCCGACCCGACCCGGAACACCGAACCGACCGACCGACCGACCGGCCAAGCGGCTGTCGGTACGCGCTGGGATCATCGAACACGCGACCGCGCCGCAATCGCCACAAGGCACACGGCACACGGCACACGGCACACACGAACAACCACCGAGGGGAGGTGACGGACATGGCGTACGGCGAACGCGCCCCACGGGCACCGGTCGTGAGCCTGACGGACCGTCGGGCGCTGGAGGCCTGGCGGCCCGCCGACGACGACGTGATCACGCGAGCCCGCAAGCTCAAGGAAGAGGCCCTGCTCGACTTCGGCATGGAGCTGTCGGTCATCGCCTCGTGGCTCTACACCAAGTGCCACCACCACATTCCGACCACGGCCATCGACACCGCGGCCGTGCTCGCGTCGGGCGACGGCACGTGCCTGCTCCTCTACAACCCCACGTTCTTCTGCGATCTCGGCCTGGACGGCGTCAAGTTCGTGCTCTTCCACGAAGCCCGGCACCTGATCCAGCGGCACCTGTTCGCGGAATCCGAACTACGCGCCGACCCGGTCTTCACGCTCTCCGCCGAGGTGACGATCAACCACGTCGCGATGACCCGACTGGGCCGCACCTCGCTGCCGCTCGTGCGGCGCACCGACCCCGATACGGGCGAGGTGATCGAGGAGGCCACGGGCATCGACCCGCGCGCGATCCACCGTCGCTATGTCGAGGACCTCAAGGAGCAGGGCCTCGAATCGCTGCCCTACGGCGACTTCGTCGACACCGACTCCTCGGTGTACGCCGAGCTCAAGCGGATGAAGAACCCGCCGGTCCCGCCCCCGCTGTGCGTGCACGTCCTGCTCGGCGACGGCACCGGCGGGTCCGACGGCATGGACGGCGAGACCGTCGACCGGGTGGCCTCCGACGTGCTGCGCAGCGTGCTGCTCGCGGCGCGCCGCGGCGAACGCCTGGCCCGCCGCGAACTGCTGGACCTGCTGGAGCGCACCGACGGCGCGACCGACCGCACCACCAAGCTGTGGGGCGACCTGGGCGCGGGCTTCCTGCGCGGTGAGACGCAGCGCACCCGGCGGGTGGAGTGGTGGCAGCAGTGGCTCGTGGACGTGCTCGCGTCCAAGCTGCGCGAGGGCGAACGGCTGGTCTACCCGAAGAAACGCGGCGCGCTTCTCGCGGCCCTGGGCCACGACCCGATGCTCGCGCGGCGCGGCCTGGAGCGCACCAAGGTCGTCGTGATCGCCTACGACACGTCCGGCTCGATGCCCACACACGTCGTGGACTGGTTGACCGAACTGGTCGGCAAGGCCGACGGCGTCGAGACGCACTGGTTGAGCTTCGACGGCGTCGTGATGCCGTTCAAGGCCGGCGAGCGGGTGTTCGGCGGCGGGGGGACCGACTTCCAAAACGTCGCCGACTACGTCGAGGGGCGCCTGGAGATCGAGGGCCACGGGCGCTTCGACGAATCCGTCGACGCCGTGGTCATGCTCACCGACGGCTACGCCCCACCGATCACCCCCGCGGATCCGGACAAGTGGATCTGGCTGATCACCGAGGGCGGCGACGACTGGCCCGAGCGACACCGCCCACCGATGGACTGCCACCGCGTCGTCACCGGCGACCACTGACCCGGCCGCCCGACATCCGCCGTGTCCACACCCGCCGTCTCGTGCCTCGACACACCTCGCCTCCACACCCGCTGTCCCCGCTCGCCCTCCGAAGCACATCGTGCGGCAGCATCCGGAAGGAACCATGACGATCACCGCTGACACCACGCGCGCCGGCCGCCCCGCCGCGGAGCCCAAGTGGACGGCAACCGCGACCTACCCCGAGCGACCCAAGGGCTGGAAGGGCGTGTCCAAGCTGGAGGAGTTCATCGACGCGATGATCGACCTCGGCCAGACCGGCCAGATCTTCGGCGAGCACGGCATCGGCAAGACCGCGACGTTCTTCAGCCACATCCCCGATCGGCACGACGAGACGGTCCTGGTCTTCGTACCGGCCGCCAACCTCACCCCCGACGACCTGCTGATCAACGCGCCCGTGCGCGACGAGCGCAGCGGCGAACTGGTGCTGCGTCAGCTGATCATGCGTCAACTGCGGCCGGGGAAGCGCTTCGTACTGCTCATCGACGACGCGTTGCAGGCGGGCGAGACCATCCAGTCGCAACTGATGCAGATCGCCTGCAACTGGACGCTCGGCGAGCACGACCTGCGCGAACTCGGCTGTGTGGGCGTCTTCCTGACCGACAACGAGTCGCTCGCGGAGACCGCCACCCGCCGCACCGACCTGGCGATCCTGGACCGCATGGTCACCGTGAAGATCACCGCGACCGACACCGCGTGGCGCTTCAAACTGGCCGAGCGCTTCGCCGGCACCGACCTGTCCGCGGTCTTCCAGGCGTGGACGAGCCTGCCGCCGACGATGCGTCAGTTGGTGTCGCCGCGCACGCTGGAGCACGTGATCGACTGCGCGCTCGCCGGTTTCCCCCTCGTGTGGGGTCTGCCGCTGGTCAACGGCGAGCGGCTCACGCTGGCCGAGCCCAAGAAGGACGGCACACCGGGCCCGGACCGCACCGACGAAATCCTCGACCGCATCGCGACCGGACTGGGCGTGCGCAATCTCGACCAGTCTCCCGACGCGGTGCGCCGGATCGTCCGCGAGGCGATCCGACGCCGCTGGTCGGTACTGATCCAGGGCCCGCCCGGCTGCGGCAAGACCGAGGTCGTGCGCGACGTGGTGCGCGAGGAAATCGGCCACGAGCCGCTCTACTTCTCGCTGCCGGTGACCAACGTCGAGGACCTGTGCGCACCCGTCCCCACCCCCGACGGTTCGCTGGAGAACCTGCTCGCGGCCAAGTTCACCGACCCGGGTGCCAAGGTGATCGTCTGGGACGAGTACAACCGCCCCAAGGACAAGTCGACCTTCGCCAAGCTCATGGAGGTCACCCAGGAGTGGTCGATCGCAGGCCGACCGATCCCGGGCCTGCGCGCACAGATCGCGCTCCAGAACCCGCCCTACCACCTCGGCCGCAAGATGCTCGTCTCGCGCAACAACATCGCCCAGGCCACCCGCTTCACCGCGTCCTTGACCATCCGCCCCGAGGACATCCCGGCCAACGAGTGGCTCATCTCGCGGTACGGCGCGGTCGCCGAGACCGTCCTGGAGTGGTGGAAAAACGACATCGACGACGAGGGCCGCGACTGGATCACCAAGCGCACCCTGGAGCGACTGATCAAGCTGCACAAGGCCGACCTCCCGCTGGAGATGGCCAAGGTCTACCTCGGCGACGGCGAATACGCGCCGGTCCCGCTCAACGCCCTGGAGGCGCGCTTCGCCGAGAACCCCGCGACCGGACTCGGCGACATATCGGCCAACCTCGACGAGTGGGTCCGCCGCCTGGCGGCCGCGAACGAGGACTCCGCGGAGGGGACCGACGACACCGACACCGTGCACCAGGTGCTCGCCAACGCCGAACTGTCCCAACTGCGCGAGCACATCGACACCGTCGCGCGGTTGCTCGCCGGCCTGCCGCCCAAGCTGCGCTCCAGCTACCTGGTCGGGCAGTCCGTCGAGAAGCAACGGTTCTGGATCGAGGCCTTCGCCAAGATGCCACGCAAGAGCTGACCGGCACGACACCGACAACCACGCGAAGCCCGCCACCGGGCGGCCCCGGCACACTTACCGCCCACCACCGACCTTCTACCGCCTTCGGCGTGCGGTGCCGAACAGGCTCCGGGTGATCTCGCGGCCGATCTGCGTCCCCATCGAGCGCAGCATCGATTTCACCGCCGAGTTGCCCACGACCTGCTCGACCATGCCGGGCTTCGACTTCTCTGCCTCGGCCGACGGCCGCCGCTCGGCCTCGGCCGCCTCGCCTCCTTCCGACGCCGATCCCGGCTCCCTGCCCGCCCCCTCTCCCTCCGCCCCTTGGATCGCCGCCTCCTGAGCAGCCGTCAGCCTCTCGAAGGCCGACTCCCGATCGACCGCCGTGCCGTACTTCGCGAACAGCGCCGACCCGGCCACCGCCGCCCGCATCGCCTCGGGCGCGATCGGCGCCATCAGCGACACGGGCGCGCGCAGCCGGGTCCAGGCCACCGGGGTCGGCGCGCCCTTCTCGCTCAACACCGTGACCACCGCCTCGCCCGTCCCGGCCTGGGTCAACACCTGGTCCAGGTCGTACGACGAGCGCGGAAACGTGGACACGGTCGCCTTGAGCGCCTTCGCGTCCTCGGGCGTGAACGCCCGCAGCGCGTGCTGTACCCGATTGCCCAACTGGGAAAGGACGTCGGACGGAACGTCCTTCGGGGTCTGGGTCACGAATGCTTCCGATAGATTACCCCTATGGAGAAGCAGCGAGCCGGGGGGTACTTCCGGCAGAGCCACGAGCGCCAAGACAAATCAGAGGGATCCATCCGAGCCCAGCGGGAGCCTTGCCACGCTGAAGCCGCCAAGCGCGGCTATGAGTACGTTGGCGACTACGCGGACCCAGACCTGTCCGGCTACAAGCAGGGTGTTGTACGACCACACTTCGAACGGATGCTCAACGACGCGCGAGCCGGACGCTTAGACGTAATCATCGTTCTCTACGTCAGTCGCTTCTCTCGCCAGCGTCCGGAAGATGCCATTCCGGTCGTGATGGAGCTTCACCGACTCGGTGTAACCATCATTTCTGTGAACGAGGGTGATTTCCCGCCCGGCGACACGATGAAGTTGATTATGCTCATCATTCGGTTGGACGCGGCCCATCAAGAAAGTGACAACAAGTCCAAGCACCTCAAGAGCACAAAGAAGATCCTCCGAGACGCCGGATCCTGGGTTGGTGGGCTACCTCCCTACGGGTATGAGACAGAGGAGGTCCGGAAAGACGGTCTGACGATCCGAAAACTAGTGATCGTTGAAGACGAAGCGGAGGTTATCCGCGCTGTAGTGAGGACAATCATGGATAACCGAGAGCGCCCAGCGAAGGCAGGAACCCGGAATCCAGGTTCGCTTGCGGGTATCTGCGCCGACCTGAATGCTCGTGAGGTGCCGACCAAGACAGCGCGACTCAATGGCAAGTGGCGTGGAGCCGTAACCGTCAGCACGCCGGGCCGGAGTAAGCCGCCTCAGTGGGAAGTAACCACCCTCAAAAGGATCTTGCAGGATCCACGCATGATCGGTCACGCAGTCGAGCCGATCTACGAGCGCAAAGAGACCAAGGATGGAGGAATCCGCACGCAGATCATCAGCTACCGCACGATGCGCGACCCGAAAAGTCAAGAGCCCGTGATCAGCCACGAGGCAATCCTAAGGCCCGCCGACTGGTACGAGCTGCAAACGTGGCTCAGCGGTCGCGGCCGGGGGAAGGGCCTTCACCGGGGCACCATGCTCCTTAGCGGTCTCGGAAAGCTTTTCTGCGAGGACGGTTTCACCATGTCCAGCAACGGCACCCACGATTCCACAGCTTCTTATCGCTGCTCTCGACCGAAGGGCGCCGCTACAGGAGGACATGAAGGTGGAAACAGCATCAAGCGCGATCACCTTGAGGACTTCGTGGTGCGTTCGGTATTCACCAAGGTAACCAGCGCCGACGGGGATGATCCCGCAGACGTGGCGTTCATCCGCGAGGCCACGCGCCGATTCGCAGCGACAGTAGTAAGCCCCGAACTAGCTGCGGAGACTGCCGAACTTGTCATGCGCAAGGTGGATCGGGTGGCAGCGCAAAACGATCTTTACGACGACCTGGATAACGGCATCTACGACGGGATGGTCGGTCGCGAACGTTTCAAGGGGAAGAAGGCCGATCTAGAACGAGAGATTGCGGCAATTGAATTGCGGTTGGTGGAGCTATCTCACGTGGAAACTCCCACCCTGCCCGTTGAACTGTGGGCAGGGGGAGATAACCCGGACGGTGATCCACTCGGACCGGGTTCGTGGTGGAGTTCAGTGAGCCATGAAGAAAAGCGCGCGTTTCTGTGCCTTTTCATCGATCGGGTGGAGGTCGGAAAGGCCACCTCACGTGGTAACAAGTGGCAAGAATACGACGCAAGCAAGCGGGTCACGATCAAGTGGGCCACGGCGCCGAAGCAAGACGCCGGATAGGTCAGTGGCGGTGGCCCAGTCCGCCCGGAAGGGCCCCCGGGCGGGCTGGGTTACGCTCAACATCGGCTGGATAACCTACTAAGGAGCGCAACACCGGCTTTACGTATCTCGTGCCGCCTTTGAGTTCGACAGCTTCGAGTTCGAGCCCGCAAACGCTTTCACCGAGAGCGGAGCCGATGGCGTCCTTCAAGACCGAGGCATTCTCGGCGAACTTCCACGATATGGATTTCATCCGAAACACACCAAGGTCGGGAGCATCGACCAGCCGGAACGAAAGATCCACATTCGGCTGCGGCCCAAGCCCACGTTTCACACGCGCCTTGCGCTCGACTATAGAATGCGGGCAGCCGCACAGGTCCCCTTTACGGGATTCCGGCGATAGGAACCACTCTCCATCGCAGTGGTGAACCAAACTTCCACGGCTCCACCGCCTCATATCTATTGCGACGGCACACGGGCCAGCAAGTAGGATTTTTACTTTCGACGTACCTGTCATCACTTCGAAACGATCAGCCCCAGTGGTCTGCCATTCCCGCTGTTCGCCACCGAATATTTGAGCAACGACCGCCGAGACTTCCTCACGTCGCACCGTGACTCTCCAATTGCACAGTGCGGTTAGCTTTCCGTCTGTCATGCAACCGAATCGGAACCACCCGGCAAAATCGTCAGACATCGAGCCACATCCGCTCCGCTGCTATCTCGCGATTGGTAGCGAGTTCTTCGGCGATTCCGGCAGCCAAAAGCGCGGCACCAAGTGTGTGACCCTGCCCAGCGAAGCGCCACGTGGACAGCGTCGTCAGGTCGGTGTCATCCGGTCGAGGGCCACCGTCAGCGCGTTGGTAGTCGGCGCGTGCGGCCCGCAGGGCGCCGTAGGTGGTGGAGTAGACGCGGGATTTGGACAGGCAGTGTCCTCGGAAGCCGAGCATGTGAGCCCAGGGCCGCAGTCGTAGGTGGGCCAGCTCTGAGAGTCCGCCGAGGTCCCAGCAGGTGCGCAGGATGGCCGCTACGTGGTCGGTGACGGGTAGCAGGTCGATGGTCGATCGGTGGGTGATGCGGGTGTCGGTCGCGCCGGCGGTTTCGGTGGACTTGGTCACGTACTTGGCGAGGTAGCCGGCTACAGCGTCGTCGGTGAGTTCGCGTCCGTCGTTGAAGCTGCGCAGTGGCCGTACATCGAGTTGTGTGCCCCAGCGCAGGATGTAGGAGCCGATTGCTTCCGATTCCGGTGCGTACACCCGTACGGCCGATGCCGCTTCGGGCACGAGCGCGCCGAGGAGTTCGTCACTCGCCCAGGCCGGCGGGGTGGATTGTGGGCCGTGTGGTCCGTCGAGGCGGACGACCGCGTGTAGGTGGATCGCGCCGCGTGCTTGGTACTCCGCGACTTTGGCGAAGGAGAGCGTGACGTGGTCGCGCAGTCGTGACCGGGGGATGCCCGCCGCCGTGGCCAGGCGCCGCCGCAGGGTGCGCGTGAACGCGTCCCACAGTTCGCCCGTGTGTGCGTTCCAGAGGGTGTGGTGGATGTATCCGTAGCAGGCCCGGCACAGCGGCTGTCCGACGACACGATCGTCGTGCGTGTGCGCGATGGGACAGCCGCGGTGCCTACCGTGCTCGCAGAGGTCGTGTTCGCGTCGGGGTCGGCAGGGTTCGCCACCGGTCGCGCGGTGGACGGCGCCGAACGAGGGTGCGGTGAGGGTGACGAACAGGCGTGGATGCTCGCGCACCACGGCGGGGGTGCCCTTGCCACCGGTCAGGCCCGCGCGGACGAGGTGGAAGGTGTCGCCCTGATGTTCGTACGAGCAGGGTGCGCAGCGTGAGGCCCTGCGGTTGCGGCAGCGTACGGCGAGTCGTTCGCCGGGTTCGTCTGCGGTGGAGTACGCGGAGACCACCGTCCCGGAGGCGTCGCGGGTGACGGTGGAGCCGCTCAGGTAGATCGGGTGTTCGCATCCGCCGGTTGCGCGGATCTGTTCGACCCAGCGCGCGAAGCCCGGCAGGTTCGCGATGCGGATGAGTTCTTGTTCGGTGGGGGTGAGCGCGTGGAGCCGTGCCAAACGGGTCTGTTCGGCACGGCTCCGGGCGCGGTGGTCGTCGGTGGTGCGCGCGGTGGAGCCCGGCAAAGGTGGTGCCTCCTGACGGGGCGGACGGGGTGGGTGGGGAGCGCCGCGCGGCGCGGGTGTGTGATCACGGCGAGTGGCCTTTCCGGGATGCCTGACAGCGGTCAGGTGAGGGTGTGGTGGGGAGGGGTCAGCGGGTGGTGCCTTTGCCCCGGCAGCAGCGGCACTTGCGGTGCCGACCGGTGCGGGTGCGGGTGTTGCGGTCGCCGTGACAGACGGGGCACAGGACGGGACGCATGCTCACGTGTTGTTCTCCTCCGAGTGGGTCAACCGGTGTGGAACAGTGCGCCGAGGAGGGAGCCCACGAGCGCGGTGATGGATGGTGCGAGGCTGGATTGTGCGAGGTAGAAGCCGAAGAGGCCGACCACGCAGACTTGCCATACGCGCAGTTCGCCGGCGCGGACGAGCATGAAGACGATCAGGCCGAAGATGACGACCATCGGGAACTGGAGTGCTTGCGCGTCGGTCACGTCGGTCATGAGCGGGTCCCGGGGTCCCAGCCGGCCACGGCCGCAGCGAGCGCGGGCATGTCCGGTGT